>NZ_JAHWXK010000001.1:2709375-3010417 GCF_023091155.1 Microbacterium sufflavum
GGAATACGTGCAGTTCCGCCGCCTCGACGTCCGGAGGGGTGGAGCGACGGGCACGTTCGACGATCAGCACCGCGTCGTCGCTCAGGAGCGGCGCGAGGGCGATCAGGTCCGCGGTCATGGCGGCGTCATCGAGGTCGTACGGCGGGTCCGTGAACACGAGGTCGTAGGGCCCCGTGGCGCGGGCCAGGTAGGAGCGGACGCTCGCTTCGTGCACCCGTGCCGGCGGCCGGCCGCTCGCCCTGGCCACGGCTCCCGCGTTACGGCGCACGACGGCCGCGGCGGGGCGACCCCGCTCGACCAGGTCGGCGGTCGACGCTCCGCGGCTGAGCGCCTCGAGCCCGAGGGCCCCTGAGCCGGCGTACAGGTCGAGGACCCGCGCGCCGTCGATCGCTTCGAGCGACTCGAGCGCGGCGAACAGGGACTCCCGCACGCGATCGCTCGTGGGCCGCGTCCCCGCCCCAGGAACCTCGAGACGGATGCCGCGCGCGCGTCCTGCGATGATCCTGGTCACCCGTTCACGATACGACAGGGGGCGACGACGTCGTGTCGGTCGCGTTCTCTAGACTCGGAGCATGTCGCTCACGCTCGAATCCTCGCTGGAGGAGGCTATCGGCGCGGCGTCGGCCAAGACGCTGGGTCGCGCCTTCGGCATGAAGACCGTGGGCGATCTGCTCGGCCACTACCCGCGGCGCTATGCGGATCCGGGTGAGCTCACGCCGATCCGCGATCTCCCGATCGGCGAGACGGTCACGATCGTCGCCGAGGTGCTGTCGTCGAGCTTCCGTCGTATGCGCAACCGACCCGGCGCGATGGTGGACGTGGTGATCGGCGACGGGGTGGGCCGCATGTCCTTGACCTTCTTCGCGAAGAACATCGGTGCGGCCGAGTGGCGGTCGAACGATCTCGCGGTCGGCCGACGCGGGGTATTCTCCGGCAAAGTGGGCGAGTTCAACGGCGTCACGCAGTTCGCGCATCCCGAGTACGAGCTGTTCGATGATGAGGATGCGGCGCGCCGTCGGGCCGACGCGCGGGCGGCGGTGCCCATTCCCATCTACCCGGCGACGTCGGCGATCCAGACGTGGCAGATCGCCCGCCTGGTCGGCCGCGTGCTGGACGGGCTGACCGAGGTGCCTGAGCCGCTGCCCGAAGAGGTCCGTCGCGGCGAAGAACTGCTCACGGCGCGGGAGGCGCTCGAGCGCATCCACCGCCCCCGCACGCGCAACGACATCGACCCCGCGGTGCGCACCCTCCGCATGCACGAGGCGCTGACCCTGCAGACGGCGCTGCTGCAGCAGCGCCAGGCGGTGCGCGCCCTGGCGGCCACGTCGCGCCCGGCTCACCCCGGTGGGCTCCTCGAACGGTTCGACGCTGCGCTGCCGCACACCCTGACCCCCGACCAGGAGACCGTGGGCGCGCAGATCGCGCATGACCTGGTCGGTGCGTGGCCGATGAACCGACTGGTGCAGGGCGAGGTCGGCTCGGGAAAGACCCTCGTCGCGCTGCGCGCCATGCTGCAGGTGGCCGAGAGCGGGGGACAGGCGGCCCTGATCGCCCCGACCGAGGTCCTCGCGGCCCAGCACCTGCGCTCCATCACGAAGATGCTGGGCCCGCAGCTCGCCCCGCTGCTGATGCCGACGCTGCTCACGGGTCAGCTCCCCGCGGCCGAGCGGCGCAAGGCTGCGCTCCGGGTCGCCTCCGGGCAGTCGCTCATCGTGGTCGGGACGCACGCGCTGCTGGGGGAGAAGACCACGTTCGCCGATCTCGGGCTCGTCGTTGTCGACGAGCAGCACCGCTTCGGTGTGGAGCAGCGGGAGGCGCTGCGCGCGAAAGGATCCAGTCCGCACGCGCTCGTCCTCACCGCGACGCCGATCCCGCGCACGGTCGCGATGACGGTCTTCGGCGACCTCGACACCTCGGTCATCCGCACGATGCCCGCCGGTCGCGCCGGCATCGAGTCGTACGTCGCTCCGCTGGCCGAGCATCCCGGCTGGTTCAACCGCGTGTGGGAGCGGGCGGCGGAGGAGATCGCGCAGGGTCGACAGGTGTTCGCGGTATGCGCGGCGATCGACACGGCGGCGAAGACGGCGGAGGCGGGCGAGCAGGAGCTTTTGGCGCCGGAGGGCGGGAAGGGGCCGCGCTGGGGCGTCGTGCAGCTCGACGAGGCGCTGGCCACGCATCCGACGCTCGGCGGCCTCCGGCGCGCGGTGCTGCACGGGCGCATGCCGTCGGAGGAGAAGGATGCGGTGATGCAGTCCTTCGCCCGCGGCGACATCGATCTGCTGCTGGCGACGACCGTGATCGAGGTCGGGGTCGACGTGCCCAACGCCTCGACCATGATCGTGCTCGATGCCGACCGCTTCGGGGTGTCGCAGCTCCATCAGCTGCGCGGACGTGTGGGTCGTGGCGGCGTGCCGGGGTTGTGCCTGCTGGTTACCGAGGCCGAGGAAGGCTCCGTCGCGCGGGAGCGGGTCGATGCGGTCGCTGCGACCCTGGACGGGTTCGCCCTGGCCGAGGTCGATCTGGAGCTGCGGGGGGAGGGCGACGTGCTCGGTGCTGCGCAGGCGGGCGTGCGCTCGTCGCTCAAGCTGCTCAGGGTCGTGAAGGATGCGGCGCTGATCACCCGCGCGAGGGAGCTCGCGGAGGGGATCCTGTCCGACGACCCGGAACTCGCGCGCCACCCCGGTCTCCGCGACGCCATCGGTCGCCGCGTGACGGACGAGGACCGCGCGGCGCTGGCGAAGAACTGACGCCGTTCGGCCGTGCCCTAGGCTGGATGCATGAGCAGCAGGATCGCCGTCGTCCCGGGTTCGTTCGATCCGCCGACCCTGGGTCACCTCGATGTGATCCGCCGCGCGGCCGCCCTGTACGACGAGCTGCACGTGCTGGTGGTGCACAACCCCGGCAAGGAGGCGATGCTGCCGATCGCGCAGCGGCTGTCCCTGCTCGAGCGCTCGATCGCCGAGGACGGCATGCAGGGCAACATCGTGATCGGCTCCTGGAGCATGGGTCTCCTCGTCGACTACGCGCGCGACGTGAACGCGGGCGTGCTGGTGAAGGGCATCCGCTCGCAGGTCGATGTCGCGTACGAGTCGCCGATGGCGATCGTGAACCGTCACCTGGCCGACATCGAGACCGTCTTCCTGCTGCCCGATCCCGCGCACGCCATGGTGTCGAGCTCGCTCGTGCGCCAGGTCGCGTCGCTGGGGGGAGACATCGCGCCGTTCGTTCCGCCGGCCGTCGCGTCGTTCCTCGACACCGGTGCGCGCGGCCTCTGAGGCCGCCCGTCCGGCCCGGTCGCAGGGAGACCCCGGTAGCATTGAGGGGTGCGTTCCCGACTCAACAGCCCCTTCGTGCTCCCCGTCCGTGACATCGTCCGGCGTCCGGGGGAGATGCGCGAGCACACCTTCACGGTGACGCTCCCCGAGCAGTGGGGGGAGGGCATCGTGACCTTCGAGTCAGGCTCCGAGCTGGATCTCGACGTGCGTCTGGAGTCGGTTCACGAGGGCATTCTCGTGTCCGGTTCCGCGGATGGAGAGTACGTCGGCGTCTGCGGCCGCTGCCTCACCGACATCTCCGAGCCTGTCGAAGTCGAGTTCCAGGAGCTTTTCGCGTATCCTGGTGAGGAAGAAACTGACTTCGAGGTTCAAGACGACCACGTGGATCTTGAAACTCTCGTCAGGGATGCGGCCGTATTGTCGCTTCCATTTCAGCCGGTGTGTCAGCCGGATTGCCTCGGGCTCGACCCGGTCACAGGCGAGAGGCTGACCGAGAGCACCGGGACGGAGCAGGCCGCTCCCATCGATCCTCGATGGAGTGCGCTCCAGCAGATCACAGACCAAGACGGCACGGCAGAGAGCCGTGCCGCCGAGAAAGAAGAGAGCTAGTCATGGCTGGTAACCCCCCGAAGCGCAAGGTCTCCCGTTCGAACACCCGCTCGCGTCGCGCGCAGTGGAAGGCGGAGGCTCCGGCGCTCGTCAAGACCGTCGAGAACGGCAAGGTCGTCTACAGCCGTCCGCACCAGGCGAAGGTCGTCACCGACTCGCAGGGCACCGAGCTCTTCCTGGAGTACAAGGGCCGCAAGGTCGCCGACGTCTGAGTCGCGTACCGTGACGGAGGTCCCCGGGGGGACGAGACCTCTCCCAGCAAAGCTCCGCGTCGACATCGACGCGGAGCTTCTGGAGTTGGCACTCACCCATCGCTCTTACGCCTACGAGCACGGCGGCATCCCGCACAACGAGCGCCTGGAGTTCCTCGGCGACTCGGTGCTGGGGCAGGCGGTGACGGTGATGCTGTTCACCACGCACCCCGACCTCGACGAGGGCGAACTGGCCAAGCGGCGGGCAAGCGTCGTCTCGACGGTGGCCCTGGCCGAGGTGGCCCGCGGTATCGACCTCGGAAGTCATCTCTTGCTGGGTCGCGGTGAGGAGCAGACGGGCGGTCGCGACAAGGACTCCATCCTGGCCGACACCATGGAGGCCGTGATCGGCGCCACCTACCTCTCCGCGGGGCCGGAGGCGGCGACCGAGCTGGTGCTGCGATTGACCGAGCCTCTGCTGGCGGACCCGGAGCGCTACGGCGCCGCGATGGACCCGAAGACCAGCCTGCAGGAGCTTGCCGCCCGGGTGGGTGCTACGCCGCCGCAGTACTCGGTCGAGGCGAGCGGACCGGATCACGACCGTCGCTTCACGGCCACGGTCGCCGTCGGAGACGTCGAGATGACCGGCACCGGAAGCAGCAAGAAGACCGCGGAGATGGCGGCCGCGCTCAGCGCCTGGCGCGTGCTCAACGAGCGTGCCTGAGCTTCCCGAGGTCGAGGTCGTCCGCGCGGGCCTCGCCCCGGCCGCGGTCGGCGCGACGATCACGGCCGTGAGCGTCTTCGACGAGCGCGCCCTCACCAGGCACACGGCGGGTGCTGCCGACTTCGTGCAGCGCCTCGAGGGACGTGCCGTCACGGCGGCGATGCGTCGCGGCAAGTTCCTGTGGCTTCCCCTCGATGACGACGGGGAGTCGGCGCTGATCGCGCACCTCGGGATGAGCGGACAGCTGCTGCTGCGGGCTCCCGACGCTCCGTCCGAGCGCCATGAACGCGTGCGCCTCGGGATCGAGCATCCCGTTCACGGTGAGCTCGCGGTCGTATTCGCGGATCAGCGCACGTTCGGCTCCCTCGCCGTCGATGCCTTGGTGGAGGACGGGCCCTCGCGCGTACCGACGCAGGTGGCGCACATCGCGCGCGATCCGATGGACCCGTTCTTCGACGACGACGCCTTCCGACTGGCTCTCGCTCGCCGGCACAGCGCGGTCAAGCGGGTGCTGCTCGACCAGGGCGTCGTGAGCGGTATCGGCAACATCTATGCCGACGAGTCGCTGTGGGCCGCGCGTATCCACCCCGAGACGCCGGCCGATCGACTCTCGACCCCGGCCGTGCACCGTCTGCTCACCGAGGTCCGCACCGTGTTGGCGAAAGCCCTCGCCGAGGGCGGGACCAGCTTCGATGCGCAGTACGTCAACGTGAACGGCCAGGCGGGGTACTTCGCCCACTCCCTCAATGCCTACGGCCGCGGCGGGGAGCCGTGTCCGCGGTGCGGCGGCGCCATTCGGCGGGTGTCGTTCATGAACCGGTCGTCCCACTTCTGCCCGACCTGCCAGCGCCGCCGCTGAGGTCACACCGGCTGGAAGGCTCGCCCGAGGAGCGGCCGCGTCGCCCAGGTGCTCGCCCACACCAGCCCGATCCCGGTGATGAGAACCACGGCGATGGTGGCGATCGAGACGGGCGCCGTGATCAGTGCGATTCCGAGCAGGGGGAACACGAGGAACGCGGCGCAGAGGGCGGAGCCGAGAGAGGTCACGAGCACCGGGGCGACGATGGAGCGTCGGCGGGCGCGATCGATCATCTCCATCGGCATCCCCAGCTGGTGCAGGCTTCGGTGGAGGTCTCTCTGATCGATCACGTCCGCAGCCTGATTGACGCCCACGGATGCCGCCACCATGAGGAACGATCCGATCAGGGTGATGATGAGTCCGGTGCGGATATCGGCGGCGAGCGTCGCGTCGGCCCCGGATGCACCAGGACCGTCGATCTCCGCCATGAGCGCGACACCGGTCCCCGCGAAGACGGCCATGAAGCTCGCCATCGCGATGCCACCGACCTGACGCCACGCAGCTTTCGGCGCATCCAGGACGATGCGGGCCGAGAGCATGCGGTCGGGCTCCTGTGCCCGGCGCAGGCTCGTGCGTGCCCAGATCGACAGTGCCCAGGGGCCGACCAGGTTCAGCACGGCGAGCGCCGCGGCGTAGAGGCCACACAGCACGATGACGGCGATCATCCCGCCGGCGATGGCGGGAACCGCCTTGATGAGCACGAAGGCGATCGCCAATCCCCCCACGGCGATCACCGCACGGATCCAGTGCATCTTGGTGACGACGGCGCGAGTGCGCACTCCCAGCGGCGAGATCACCACGCGGCGCAGACCGATGGAGGCACTCACCACGGCCAGCAGCAGCACCACGGCGACCACGAGGAGGATCGGAACGGGTGGCAGGAGCACAGCATCGAACCCGAGCGGTGCGCCGCGGAACGGGATCAAGCCGATGAGCGGACTGATCGCGAGGTGACCCGCCACCCCGATCGCGGCGCCGACGGCTGCCACGAGCAGCGACTCCGCCACGGTGGCGACCGTCACCCCCGCGGGTGTGACACCGAGCAGGCGGAGTGTCGACAGCCTCTCGTCGCGACGGCGCGCTGACAGTCGGGCGGCCGCACCACCGAGGGACATGAGCGGCACGACGAGGAGGACGAGAGCGATGCCAGCGAGTGCCTGGTAGAGGGCAGCACTGTCATCGGACCACCGCCAGAACGACTGCGCACCGCCGATCACCGTGAGGACCAGGGTGGTGACGATGCCGAAGGCGACGACGGGGAGCACGAGGACGCTGTTCTCGCCGCGGGCCGGCCGCAGGAGGAGCGTCAGCACGCCGGCGTTCATGCGTCCACCGCCGAGGAGACGACGCGCCCGTCACGCACGGCGACCGTACGGGTGCAGCGTGCCGCGACGTCGGCGTCGTGCGTGACCACCACCAGCGTGCGTCCCTGGCCGGTGGTCGACCACAGCAGTGCATCCATCACCTCTGCGGAGGTGTGCGAGTCGAGCGCGCCGGTCGGCTCGTCCGCGAAGACGATCTCCGCCCCCGTCGCCTGCGCGCGCGCGATCGCGACACGTTGCGCCTGACCGCCGGAGATTTCGCCGATGCGTCGATCCTCCATTCCCGCCAGTCCGAGCGCGGCGAGCCAGGAGGCGGCGTGCGGGATGGCATCCTTCTTCGCCACGCCGTTGATCATGGAGGCCAGGGCCACATTCTCGACCGCGGTGAGCTCGGGGATGAGGAGTCCCTGCTGGAACACGAAGCCGAATCGTTCGCGCCGCAGGCGCGAGCGCGCGGATTCCCCGAGTGCGGTGACCTCGACGGGTCCGCCGGCGGACGGGTGGAACGTGACGCTGCCGGCGTCGGGGGCCGTGATGCCCGCGAGCACGTGCAGCAGAGTGGTCTTGCCCGATCCGGAGGCGCCCATGATGGCCACGGCTTCTCCGCGCTGCACGGCGAGGTCGATGCCGGCGAGGGCGCGCGTGGCCCCGAAGGTCTTGGTGAGAGCGTGAGCTTCGATCACGAATGCGTTCATGATTCCAGCCTTCCCGCGCGCGGCCCCCACGTCGTCGGCCGTCCGGATGACCGTCCGGGAGCGGAGTCATCCAGGAGGATGACTCCGCTCCCGCGGGATCAGAGCTTCTTCTGCCACGCGCCCGCGTACGAGACCGGGCGGAACCCGATCGCCTCGTTGATGTCGAGCATCGGCCGGTTCTCCTCCGCGTTGAAGGTGGAGACCACGGTGGCATCCGGCACGAGCTCACGCCAGCGGAGCAGGTTCGCGCACTTCACGATCATGCCCAGACGATGCCCGCGGTGGTCCTTGGACACCAGGGTGCCGAACTGATGCGTGACGCCGGTGCGCTCCGCTCCGATGACCAGCTCGTTGTACGCGACGATGTCGCCGGTGGGCACGTGCTCCACGGCGACGACGGACACCGTCTGCCCGGCGCCCGTCAACCGCGCATCTCGCCGGGCCACCCGGTCGGCGTCCCAGACCTCCGCGACGAAGTCCATGTCGCCGCTCGGAGCGTCCGTCGACAGCCGCGCCAGCACCGCCGCGTACCCGGAGCGGAGCTCGGGCGGTGTGGGCAGCAGCCACTCCACCACGCGGTAGTCGGGTCCTGCCGCCTGCGTGGCCTCGGCCAGAGCGGCCTCCAGAGGAGCGGGGTCCGCGCGCAGGTTGAATTCACTGTTGCGCTCGACCTGCTCCAGTGTGAATCCGTGGGCGTCGACGAGGTCGCTCAGCGGCGTCGCCGGAATGCGGCCCCATCCGGTCCGAGGAACCAGCATGCGAGATGTCTCCTCCGGACGATGCAGGCTCCAGATCTGCAGCACGCTGCGCCCGCGGGCCCGTGCCTCGCTCTCGGCTCGCGCGAGGAGCGCGTCTTCGATGCCTCGGCCCCAGTGTGCGTCAGACACGAGCAGGTCGACCTCGGCAGCGTTCGCGTCCGCCTCCTGCGCGAAGGACACCGTCACCATGCCCACGATGTCGGCACCGTCGCGGGCGACGAAGCCGAGGTCGAGGGAGTCGGTGTCGTCTTGCCAGCCCGGGAGCATCTGCGCGGCATCCGGCGCGAGATCCGGGATACCGACCTGCTCGTCGCAGATCTGCCGGTTGAGTTCGCCGTACGCGCGGAAGTCGGCGGCGTCGTCAGCGTCGAGCGCGGCGGGGACGGTCAGCGGTGAGATGGTCAGTTCCGCGATGGTCATGTCGGTTCCTTCGGGGTGGCGGGCGGCTGCGGGGGAGACGGCGAAGGGCCGTCCACGGTCTCCTCCGCCCACGGACGGGGCGGAGGAGACCGATGGTGCGGTGTCGACGGCGTGCGATGCGGTCATGCGGATCAGCGCATTCCCCGCTGCATGTCGAACATGAGCATGGCGTTCGACTCCGCTGCGGAGCGGTGACGCTGCTCTCCGACGAGGAACAGGTCGGCCGGGTCGAGGGTCAGCCCTCGGCGCGGCCGCCGCGGCCGCTGAGCCCGCTGGAGCAGCCAGAGGCCGATCCGGAGGGAGAGGCGGTCCGTCAGACGGAGCTGTCGCCGTTCGTCGTCGCGGGGGAGGGGGAGGACCTCACGGTCCTCGATATCGGGCGGGTGGGTGGTGCTGCGGTACAGCGTGGTGTTCACGATGATTCCTTCGAGGTTGCGTGATGGGAGGGGGTGCGGAAGCACCGGCGCAGGCCGAGGATCCGGCCGGAGACGGTGCGGACGGTGGCGACCGCTCGGGGATGCGCTGACGCGAGAATGCGAGAGCGCGTGCCGAGGGTGGCGGGGAATCCATGACTCCGCGGTGCGGGTCAGAGGGTGGTGGCGCGGGGGAACCGGCAGGACGGATGGCCTCGGAGAGGCGTCACATCCCGGGCGACGGTTCTAGCAGATCGTGCCGAGGCGGTCGCCGGCGGTTACCGAGTACGCACGGTTCGGCGCGGTGTGCGCGGGCGCGGTGCGGCCGTTGGCCTTCGCGGTGTGCTGAGTGATCATCATCGGTAACCTCCTTTCGTGTGGCGATCCGGAGGCCAACCGTAGCGAAACTCTCAGCCGATCGTCAAGCATTTCGTGCTAGCGCCGGCGTGTCGCCGCCGGAGGAGCTCGCTCCGAGACCCGCGCGGGATCCGTGGGAATCCGCGCGATTCCGGTAGCGTAGCGACGTGATTCTCCCCCGACGAGCGGTGCCCGCATGCATCTGAAGAGCCTGACGCTCAAGGGGTTCAAGTCGTTCGCCCAGCCGACGAGCTTCGTCTTCGAGCCCGGCGTGACCTGCATCGTGGGTCCGAACGGCTCCGGCAAGTCCAACGTGGTCGACGCCCTCGCCTGGGTCATGGGGGAGCAGGGCGCGAAGACCCTCCGCGGCGGCAAGATGGAGGACGTCATCTTCGCCGGCACCTCCACGCGAGGGCCCCTCGGGCGAGCCGAGGTGCAGCTCACGATCGACAACGCCGATGGAGCACTGCCGATCGAGTACGCCGAGGTCACGATCAGCCGCACGCTGTTCCGCAACGGATCGAGCGAGTACGCGATCAACGGCGAGGGCTGCCGACTGCTCGACGTGCAGGAGCTCCTGAGCGACTCGGGTCTCGGCCGCGAGATGCATGTGATCGTGGGTCAGGGGCGCCTCGACACCGTGCTGCAGGCGTCGCCGGAGGATCGCCGTGGCTTCATCGAGGAGGCGGCGGGGATCCTCAAGCACCGACGCCGCAAGGAGAAGACCCTCCGCAAGCTCGACGCCATGGAGGCCAACCTGACGCGTCTGAGCGACCTGGCCGGTGAGATCCGGCGGCAGCTGAAGCCGCTGGGCCGTCAGGCCGAGATCGCCAGGGAGGCCCAGACGATCGCGGCCGTGGTGCGCGATGCGAAGGCCCGGCTGTTCGCGGACGACGTGGTCGCCCTGCGCACGGCCCTGGCCGACCACACCCGCACGGAGCAGGAGCGTCACACGGAGCGCCTCGTGCTGTCGGATCAGGCCGAGGCGGTGCGTGCGAGCATCGCGCGGCTCGAGAAGGACCAGAACTCTGTCGCCGTCGATGCGGCGCGCGGCGTGGCCTTCGGGCTCGAGCAGGTCCAGGAGCGCATGCGGGGGCTGTACACCCTCGCCAATCAGCGTCTTGCTCTGCTCGGCTCGGAGGAGGACGATGCCGCCGTGACCGCGGTCACGGTGACGCAGGCGACGATCGACGAGGCGAAGGACGACATCGAGACGATCTCCTCGGGGCTGGGCGATGCGCAGGATGCCGCGGTCGCGGCGAGCCGCGAGGTCGTGCACGCCAGGGCGGAGCTCGACACGCTCGACGTCGACATCGCGGAGCAGAGCGCGCTCGTGTCGGAGTACGACATGCGCCTGACGGCCCTGCGCGGTACGGCTGATGCGGCGGCGTCGGCCCTTGCCGCGGTGCGTGGTGCCGTGCTGCGCCAGGAGAATGCGCTCGAAGCGGCGAACGAACGGCGGCGGGAGGCGGCGGAGGCACTGGAGGCGATCGAGGACGCCGAGGCCCCGCAGGGCACAGCCGTCGAGCACGCTGCCGCCTATGAGAGCGCGCAGCGGGCGGCGACGGCGGCGGAGGCCGAGCGCGAGACGCTGCGCGAACGGCTCCACGCCGCGGAGCGCGAGGTCGACTCGCTCACGGCGAAGGCGGCGGCGCTGAGCAGCGCGCTGTCGCTGTCCGGTGGTGCCGCCGAGATCGTGAAGGCCGGTGGCGCGGGAGTCCGCGGACTGGTCGGCGACGCGGTGCAGGTCAGGCCGGGGTTCGAGGCGGCGATCGCCGCAGTCCTCGGTCCGCTAGCGGAGGGCGTGCTGATCGACAGCGCGGACGCCGCGTTCACGCTGGCGGCCCTGGCTGCGGCGGAGCGCCGTGGGGTCGTGGATTTCGTGGTGGCGGATGCTCTGCGCCCCGAGTCGACCGCGCCTCCCGTCGACGGTGTCACGTCCGCGATCGACGTGGTGACCGCACCCGACGGCGTCCTGGGCATCCTGTCGCATGTGCTGATCGCCGAAGACCTCGATGCGGCGCGCTCGGCGCGAGCCGCTCTGGATGCGCTGTCCGACACGCGCACGACGATCGTGACGACCAGCGGCGAGGTGATCACCGCGCAGACGCTGCGCACGGGCTCCGGTGGTGAGCGGTCGCGTCTCGAGCTCGCGGCCGAGCGCGACGCGGCGACGGAGCGGCTCGCCGAGATCCAGATCGTCGTCGACTCGCTCCGGGAGGCGCGGATCGAGGCGGACGAGCAGGTGGAGGCGACACGGCGTCAGGCCAAGGACGCGTTGCGGGCGCTGCGCGAGCACGATGCCGCCCTGGCCACGCACGCCGAGCAGGTCAACCGCGTCACGGTGCGGCACGAGTCCGCCGTGGCCGAGTGCGAGCGCCTGGAGTCGGGGCTCGCGCAGGCCCAGGCTGCGGTCGCGGATGCCGAGGCGAAGGCGAAGTCGGCCCGTGCGGAGCTCGACGAGGCCGTGGCCGCGCCGCGTCCCGTGCTGGACGCGTCTGCCCGCGACGGTCTGCTCGAGGCTCTCGAGCTCGCCCGCGAGGGAGAGGTGCGCGCGCGGCTCGAGGTCGAGACGCTGCGCGAGAGGGTGCGTGCGGCGCAGGCGAGGGTCGCGACGCTCGAACGGCAGCGCGAGCAAGAGCGGGACGCCGCCGCCGAGGCCGCCCGCCGCGCAGTGATCCGTCGGGCACAGCGGGAGGCCGCCTCCGGGGTGGCAGAGGAGCTTCCGCGCATCCTTGACTCGCTGGACCGCTCGGTGACCGAGGCCCGCGTGGCTCTCGCCGAGGCGGAGGCCGCCAGAGCAGCGCAGAACGAGGAGCTGGTGGCGCTCCGGAAGCAGGAGACGTCGCTGCGCGAGCGGCTCGCCGGCCTCACCGAGAGCGTGCACGGCCTGGAGCTGCAGATCCACGAGAAGAAGCTCCACCTGCACAGCCTGCTGGAGCGTGTGTCCTCCGAGCTGTCGCTCGACGAAGATATTCTCGTTGCGGAATATGGACCTGATCAGCTCGTTCCTCGCGATCCCGGAGTGGAGCCCCCTGCGGACGAACTGCTCGACGACACGGCGATCCCGTTCGATCGTCGTATCCAGCAGCGCCGGCTGGCCGAGGCCGAGCGGAAGCTCGCCCAGCTGGGCCGCGTCAATCCGCTCGCTCTGGAGGAGTTCGCCGCGCTCGAGCAGCGCCACGCCTTCCTGACGGAGCAGCTCGCCGACCTGACCCAGACCCGTCAGGATCTGCTGACGATCATCGCGGACCTCGACGAGCGGATGCAGACCATCTTCGCCAGTGCGTTCGAGGACACCAAGGAGGCGTTCGGCCAGGTCTTCCCGCTGCTGTTCCCCGGTGGGACGGGGAGCATCTCCCTGACCGACCCGGACAACATGCTCACGACCGGCATCGAGGTCTCGGTGCGGCCCGTCGGGAAGAAGATCGAGCGCCTGTCGCTGCTCTCCGGAGGGGAGCGGTCGCTGGCCGCTGTCGCGCTGCTGGTGGCGATCTTCAAGGCGCGTCCCAGCCCGTTCTACATCCTCGACGAGGTGGAGGCGGCCCTCGACGATGCGAACCTCGGCCGGCTGCTCACCGTGTTCGAGCAGCTGCGGGAGACATCTCAGCTCCTGGTGATCACGCACCAGAAGCGCACGATGGAGATCGCCGACGCGCTGTACGGCGTCTCGATGCGCCAGGACGGCGTGTCCGCTGTCGTCGGTCAGCGCGTCGGTGACCGCGCGGCCGCCGCGGCGAGCTGACCGGCGTAGCGAACCGCTACCCGTAGGCTGGGGGGATGGCAGAGAAGTCCTGGTCTCTCGGTCGCGCCCTGCGCGGCATGTTCGTCAAGCCCACGATCGATGAGACGACGTGGGAAGACCTGGAGACCGCCCTGATCACGGCCGACTTCGGGCCGGACATCAGCGAGCGCATCGTCGACGAGCTCCGCGACAAGGTCGCGAAGTACCGCACGACCGACCCCCGCGACCTCCAGCGCATGCTGCGCGAGACGCTCGAGGAGCACTTCGCGAAGTTCGACACGACGCTCAAGCTCACCGAGCGCCCGGCCGTCGTGCTCGTCGTCGGCGTCAACGGGGTCGGGAAGACCACCACGATCGGCAAGTTCACCAAGTTCCTGCGCGGCTACCAGCGCAGCGTCGTGGTGGGGGCCGCCGACACGTTCCGTGCCGCCGCCGTGGACCAGCTCGCCACGTGGGCGCAGCGCGGAGGGGCGGCGATCGTCCGCCCGCAGCACGAGGGGCAGGACCCGGCGTCTGTGGCGTTCCAGACCGTGGAGTACGCCAAGCGCGAGGGCATGGAGATCGCGATCATCGACACGGCCGGTCGTCTGCACACCAAGGGCGGGCTGATGGACGAGCTCGGCAAGATCCGCCGGGTCGTGGAGAAGCAGGCCCCGATCAGCGAGGTGCTGCTGGTTCTCGACGCGACGACGGGGCAGAACGGGGTCATGCAGGCGGAGACGTTCCTGCAGCACGCCGGTGTCACCGGGCTCGTGCTGACCAAGCTCGACGGGTCGGCCAAGGGCGGCTTCGTTCTCGCGGTTCAGGAGCGCACCGGGATCCCGGTGAAGCTGCTCGGACAGGGCGAGGGCATCGACGATCTGACCGGTTTCACCCCGCACGTGTTCGTGCAGGCGCTGGTCGGCTGACACAGGGCTACCGCCCTGAGCACGAGGCTGGTTTCATAGCGTTATGGCGATCGAACACGACTACTTCGGACTGCTGTCGTCGGGCCCCGACGGCTCGATCTTCTGGTCGGAGACCGTCGAGCTCGGTGACCAGAGCGTGACGGTCGACCTCACCGCTCCGGACCAGGACGACGTGTCCGCTGATGCCCTCGACATCGCCGCCGCGCTGATCGCGGGACTGGAGAACGTCGACGCCACGGCCCGCCGCGGCATGTTGTCCGAGGTGGATGACCGGACGAGCGAGGTGACCGAGTACATCCTTCAGCAGCAGGAGGCCTTCGGCGACGACCTGCCGGACGTGCTGGTGGACGTGTCCGGCGATGCAGCGGTGGACATCATCCGCTCGTTGCGCCTGATGAGCATGACGATCCTGGCGGACGAGCATGGCGGGTCCGAGCCCTTCGCGGTGCTCGAGTACGCGCTCGACGACAGTGCGACCGACGACGTGCTGCTCGTGAACCTCGGCTCGGACGGAAGCGTGCAGTCCGTGATGAGCGCTGACTGACCCGGCGCTCACCCCGCAGATCACACGGCCTGGGCGAACCCGAGGTCGGCGCCCTCGGCGATGTGCGCGAGGTGCGGCGGGATCTCCCGCCCCTTCGAGACCATGGACTGCGCCCAGAGGCGTCCGGCACGGTACGAGGAGCGCACCAGCGGTCCGGCGAGCACCCCGAGGAAGCCGATCCGCTCCGCCTCCTCCTTGAACTCGACGAACTCGGCCGGCTTCACCCAGCGGGCGACGGGGAGGTGCCGCGGCGACGGCCGCAGGTACTGCGTGATGGTGATGATGTCGCAGCCGGCGTCGTGAAGATCCTGCAGGGCCTGCACGACCTCCTCCGGCTCCTCGCCCATGCCCAGGATCAGGTTCGACTTGGTGATGAGGCCCGCGTCGCGCGCCTGGGTCAGCACTCCCAGCGAGCGCTCGTAGCGGAAGGCCGGCCGGATGCGCTTGAAGATGCGCGGGACGGTCTCGACGTTGTGGGCGAACACCTCGGGCCGGGACTCGAACACGACACCGAGCTGATCCCGGTCGCCGTTGAAGTCGGTGGCGAGCAGTTCGACGCCGGTGTTCGGGTTGAGGCGATGGATCTGGCGGACGGTCTCTGCGTTGAGCCAGGCACCGCCGTCGGGAAGGTCGTCGCGGGCGACGCACGTGACGGTGGCGTAGCGGAGGTTCATGCGCACGACGCTCTCGGCGACGCGGCGTGGCTCGTCGGTGTCGTAGTCCGCGGGCTTGCCGGTGTCGATCTGACAGAAGTCGCAGCGCCGAGTGCACTGGGATCCGCCGATCAGGAAGGTCGCCTCGCGGTCCTCCCAGCACTCGAAGATGTTGGGACAGCCCGCTTCCTGGCACACGGTGTGGAGGTCTTCGCTCTTCACGAGCGAGTGGAGGGCGGTGTACTCCGGACCCATCTTGGCCTTGGTGCGGATCCACTCGGGCTTGCGCTCGATGGGGGTCTCGGCGTTGCGGATCTCGAGTCGGAGGAGCTTCCGGCCCTCGGGGGCGGCGGTCATGCGGGGACTCCCGTCCGTGCGATGTCGGTGTATTCGGCGAGGAAGGCGGCGCGGACGGCGTCCACGAGGTCGCGGGGTTCGACGACGGCCCCGGAGACCTCGCTGACCGTGGTCACACCGGCGTCGGTGATGCCGCACGGGATGATGTCGCGGAACGGTGCGAGCGAGTTGGCGCAGTTGATGGCGAAGCCGTGCATGGTCACGCCCTGCTGCACGCGCACCCCGATGGCGGCGACCTTGTCCTCGGAGAGGGGGCGGCGAACCCACACCCCGCTGCGACCGGGCACCTGGTAGCCGTCGACGCCGAACGGTCGCAGGACGTCGATCAGCAGATGCTCGAGCCGGCGCACGTGCGCGACGACATCCATGGGCTCAGGGAGGCGGACGATCGGGTAACCGACCAGCTGCCCCGGGCCGTGCCAGGTGATCTTGCCGCCGCGGTCGACGTCGACCACGGGGGTGCCGTCCTGCGGTCGCTCGTGCGGCTCGGTGCGCTTGCCCGCCGTGTAGACGGCCTCGTGTTCGAGCAGGATCAGCGTGTCCGGACGCGCGCCGGAGAGCACATCGGCGTGCACGCGGCGCTGCAGGTCCCAGCCGTCGAGGTACGGCACGGGGGTCGGGGAGAACCCGGGGGTGAGGATGTCGAGCATGAAGTCTCGCCTCCGAAATAGTTGGATTGCGTCTAAGAATACGCCCTGTTGTGACGCCCGAGCGCGACTCGCCGCGCGCGGTAGCGTGAGGGTATGAACTCCACCGGCCGCGCTGGCCGCCCCAAGGCGTCGTCGCGCGAGACGCTCGCGGAGGCGGCGTGCGAGCTGTTCCTGGAGCGCGGGTACGACGCCACGTCGGTCGCCGACATCACGCAGCGCGCCGGGGTGAGCCGCTCCAGCTTCTTCAACTACTTCACCTCCAAGAGCGACGTGCTGTGGTCCGCCGTGGACGAGCGCATCGAGGAGGCCGTCAAACGCCTGCAGGGCCTCGGGCGCGAGGCGGACGGCGACGCCGTGCGCGGGATCCTGCGGGGCATCGTGCGGGACTTCGCGCCGGACCCGCTCGCGCTCGCTCTGCGCAACGCCGGCGCGATGGGACTGCAGGATGAACTCGTCCGCGACACCGGGGTGCGCCTGGCGCGGCTGTCGGAGGCGATCGCCACCGCGGCCCGTGGCTCCGGCGTCGACGCGATCAGGGCGGACATCCTCGGCGCAGCCCTCGCGGCCGCCGTGTTCTCCGCGTTGCGCGTGTGGGCCGAGCAGGGCGCGGGGCTCGGAACCCCGCAGGCCGTGCTCGACGACGCCCTCGGCGCGATCCACGACCTCCCGTGGTCCGGCTGAGCGAGTCGTCGGCGCTCGCGTAGAATCGGGAGCACCATGGCTACCTTTGGAACGCTCTCCGACCGTCTCACCGAGACCTTCCGCAACCTCCGCACGAAGGGGAAGCTCACCGCCGCCGACGTCGACGGCACCGTGCGCGAGATCCGTCGCGCGCTGCTCGACGCGGACGTCGCTCTTGCGGTCGTCAAGGACTTCACGGCGAAGGTGCGCGAGCGCGCGCTCGGCGACGAGGTCAACAAGGCGCTGAACCCCGCCCAGCAGGTCGTGCAGATCGTGAACGAGGAGCTCGTGCAGATCCTCGGCGGGGAACAGCGTCGTCTGCAGTTCGCCAAGACGGCGCCGACCGTCATCATGCTCGCCGGGCTCCAGGGCTCCGGAAAGACGACGTTCGCCGGCAAGCTCGCGAAGCAGCTGGAGGGGGAGGGGCACACCCCGCTCCTGGTCGCCGCCGACCTGCAGCGTCCGAATGCCGTCAACCAGCTGCAGGTCGTCGCGGAGCAGGCCGGTGCGACCGTGTACGCACCCGAGCCGGGCAACGGCGTCGGCGATCCGGTCAAGGTGTCGCGCGACGGCGTGGAGCACGCCCGTCGCCAGCAGCATGACGTGGTGATCATCGACACCGCCGGACGCCTCGGTGTCGACGCCGAGCTGATGAAGCAGGCCGCCGACATCCGCAAGGCGGTCGACCCGGACGAGGTGCTGTTCGTCATCGACGCGATGATCGGTCAGGATGCGGTCAACACGGCGAAGGCCTTCCAGGAGGGCGTCGACTTCACCGGCGTCGTCCTGTCGAAGCTCGACGGTGACGCCCGCGGTGGTGCGGCGCTCTCGGTCGCCTCCGTCACCGGCCGGCCGATCATCTTCGCCTCGACCGGTGAGCGCCTCGAAGACCTCGAGCCGTTCCACCCCGACCGCATGGCGAGCCGCATCCTCGACCTCGGCGACATCCTGACCCTGATCGAGCAGGCGCAGCAGGCGTTCGACGAGGAAGAGGCGCTGAAGGTCGCCGAGAAGCTCGCCAACGAGGCCTTCACGCTGGAGGACTTCCTCGAGCAGCTGCAGCAGATGAAGAAGATGGGCTCGATGAAGAAGATGCTCGGCATGCTGCCGGGCATGGGCCAGATGAAGCAGCAGCTGGAGGACTTCGACGAGCGGGAGATCGATCGCACCGAGGCGATCATCCGCTCGATGACGCCGGGGGAGCGGCGTAACCCCAAGATCTTGAACGGGTCGCGTCGTCTGCGCATCGCCCGGGGCTCCGGCATGACCGTGACCGACGTGAACCAGCTGGTGCAGCGTTTCGACCAGGCGGCGAAGATGATGAAGACGGTCGCGCGCGGTGGCACGCCGAACATCCCCGGCATGGGTCCCGTGCCCGGCATGGGCAAGCCGGGAGCATCGTCCAAGCGCGGCAAGAAGGGCAAGGGGTCTCAGGGACGCTCGCGCTCGGGTAACCCCGCCAAGCGGGCGGCCGAGAACGCTGGCCTGGCAGCATCCGCCTCCGCGAACGGCTCGGGCTTCGGTCTCGGCGGAGCTCCTGCGCCCACCGAGGCGGATCTCGCCGAGATCCAGAAGCTCTTCGGCAAGAGCTGATCCTCAGGCGCGTGCCGCCGGCACCGGTGGCTCCTCGCCGATCGTCGGCGTCGTCGGTGTTCGCCGTGGCCGCGCCGTCAGCTGTCCCACCACGAGCGCACCCAGAGCGAGGGCCAGTCCGACGCCCTGAACCGCGGTGAAGCTCTCCCCGAGGACGATGACGCCCAGCAGGGCGGCCACGAGCGGCGAGAGCAGGGCGAGCAGGCCGGGCGCGATCACCGGCAACTGCTGGATGCCCCGGAACCAGAGGGTGTAGGCGACGATGCCCCCGACCGTACCCAGCCAGAGGTAGCCGAGCGCTGCGGCCCCGTCGATGGACGACGGCACGCCCTCCACGGCGAGGGTCACGGGAAGCAGGAGCAGACCACCCGCGGTGAGCTGCCATCCGGCGTAGACCACGGGGCCGATGTCCCGCGGACGGCCCCAGCGCTTGGTGAGGATCATGCCGAGGCCCGTCGCGGTGACGCCGCCGAGCGCCGCGAGCACGCCCCAGAGGTCGAGCTGCGCCGCCGGACCGAGGACGACCAGTGCGACACCGCCCGCTCCGGTCACGGCGGCCGCGGCGGACACCGCCCTGATCCGCTCCTGGAGCACCAGGGCACCCAGCACCAGCACGATGAGCGGCTGCGCCCCTGCGACTGCGGCGGCGACCCCGCCGGGCAGCCGCTCGGCGGCGAGGAAGAGCAACGGGAAGAACGCGCCGATGTTGAGCGCGCCCAGCACGAGCATCTTCGGCCACCACGTGCCGCGCGGCAGGCGACGAGCGAGAAGCACGGCCACGAGACCCGCCGGGAGCGAGCGGAGCAGCCCCGCGAACAGCGGGTGGCCAGGAGGGAGGAGCTCGGTCGTGACGAGGTAGGTCGTGCCCCACGACAGCGGGGCCAGAGCGGTCAGCAGCACGATGCGCCATCTGTTCATGGCTCCAGCGTGGGGGCTTCCCGCGCATGAGTCCAACGCGGGCTTGTCATCCTATCCATGAGGCGCGATCATGATCGGATGGATCTGCAGCAACTGCGGTACGTGGTCGCGGTCGCGGCGACCGGGAGCTTCACCCGCGCGGCGGAGCAGTGCTTCGTGACGCAGTCGGCGCTGAGCCACCAGATGGCGGCGCTCGAGCGCGAGCTCGGCCATCGGCTGTTCGCGCGATCGAGCCGCAGTGTGCGCCTCACGGAGGCGGGCGAGGCGTTCCTCGAGCATGCACGGGTCGCCGTCCGCGCCGCCGAGCAGGCGAAGGACGCCGTCGCTGCGGTTGCCGGCGAGGTGACCGGAACGCTCCGCCTCGGCGCGATCCCCACCGTGACAGCGATCTCGGTGCCGGAGCTTCTGCGCGCGTTCCGGGAGGCGTATCCCGCGGCACGGGTGGAGCTGCGCGGTGGCAACAGCGACGAGCTCATCGCCGCGCTCCGCCGCGACGACCTCGACATCGCGCTGCTGGGTTTGCGCGGCGACCTGGAACCCGCGGGGGTCGCGTCTCGCGCGGTACAGCATCAGCGACTGGTCGCGGTGCTGCCGCATGACCACGGGCTCGCGACGCGGCGGCGGCTCCGGCTCGCCGATCTCGCCGGGTGCGCCTTCGCGGACTTCCCCGCCGGGACATCGGGTCGGGCGCAGAGTGACGCCGCCTTCACCGCCGCAGGACTCGAGCGGGACGTGGCCTTCGAGGTCGACACCGCTCCGCTGCTTCTCGGACTCGTGAGGGCGGGGCTCGCCGTGACCCTTCTGGCCCCGGGGGTGGTCGACGGCGCAGAAGGTGTGGTCGCGGTGGCGGTGAGCGACGGGCCCGAGCGGACGGAATACGTCGCGTGGGATGCCGTGGCTCCGAGGGGCGTGGCGCGGGCGCTACTGGCCGTCCTGGACGGGATGCGGAACCAGGAATCGGAGCGCGGGTGAAACGAGAAGCGGGCCCGGGGGAGACCCCGGACCCGCTTCATCCTTCCTCGGACTACTTCACGTCCTCGTCGACCCAGTCCATCGACTTGGTGACGGCCTTGCGCCACAGCCGCAGCTGGCGCTCGCGCTCGGCGTCGTCCATCGTCGGCTCCCAGCGCTTGTCCTCCTGCCAGTTGGCGGAGAGGTCGTCCAGCCCGTTCCAGAAGCCGACGGCGAGACCGGCGGCGTAGGCGGCACCGAGCGCGGTGGTCTCGGCGACGACCGGGCGCACGACCGGGACCCCGAGCACGTCGGCCTGGAACTGCATGAGCGCGTCGTTGGCCACCATGCCGCCGTCGACCTTGAGCTCGCTCAGGTCCACGCCCGCATCCGCGTTGACGGCATCGAGCACGTCGCGGGTCTGGAACGCGACGGCTTCGAGCGCTGCGCGCGCGATGTGGTTCTTGTTCGCGTAGCGGGTGAGACCCACGATCGCGCCGCGGGCGTCCGGACGCCAGTACGGCGCGAACAGACCGGAGAACGCGGGGACGATGTACACGCCGCCGTTGTCCTCGACCTGCTCCGCCAGCTTCTCGACCTCGGGCGCCGAGGAGATGATCCCCAGCTGGTCGCGGAGCCACTGGATCAGCGAGCCCGTCACGGCGATCGACCCTTCGAGCGCGTAGTGCGTCGGCTGGTCCCCGAGCTTGTACCCGACGGTCGTGAGCAGCCCGTTCTTCGAGTGGACGACTTCCTCGCCCGTGTTGAAGATCAGGAAGCAGCCCGTCCCGTAGGTGTTCTTGCTCTCGCCCTTCTGGAACGCCGCCTGACCGAAGGTCGCCGCCTGCTGGTCGCCGAGGATCCCGGCGATCGGCGTCTCGCGCAGCAGCGACGAGCTCTCGGCGGTGCCGTAGACCTCGGAGGAGGAGCGGATCTCCGGCATCATCGACCGCGGCACGCCGAACACCTCGAGGATGTCGTCGCGCCACTCGAGCGTCTCCAGATCCATGAACAGCGTGCGCGAGGCGTTGGTGACGTCGGTGGCGTGCACGCCGCCGTCCACACCGCCGGTCAGGTTCCAGAGCACCCAGCAGTCGGTCGTGCCGAACAGCAGGTCGCCCGCCTCGGCCTTCTCGCGCGCACCCTCGACGTTCTCCAGGATCCACGCGATCTTGGTGCCGGAGAAGTAGGTCGCCAGCGGCAGGCCGACGACCGGCTTGAAGCGCTCGACGCCACCGTCGGCTGCGAGACGGTCGACGATCTCCTGCGTGCGGGTGTCCTGCCACACGATCGCGTTGTACACCGGCTTGCCCGTGGTCTTGTCCCAGACCACCGCGGTCTCGCGCTGGTTGGTGATGCCGACCGCGGCGATGTCGTGCCGGGTCAGGTCGGCACGGCCGAGCGCCAGTCCGATGACCTCCTGCACGTTGCGCCAGATCTCCGCCGCGTCGTGCTCGACCCAGCCAGCCTTCGGGAGGATCTGCTCGTGCTCCTTCTGGCCGGTGGCGACGATGCTGCCCTTCTTGTCGAAGATGATCGCGCGGCTCGACGTCGTGCCCTGGTCGATCGCGATGATGTAGTCAGCCATGTGTTCTCCTTTGAATTCGCTTGCGGGTAGGGATCAGCCGGCGAGGCCGAGCAGAACGGGTGCCGCGAGGGCGGCGATGACACCACCGATGAGCGGGCCGACGACCGGGACCCACGAGTAGGACCAGTCGCTCGCGCCCTTGCCCTTGATCGGGAGGATGGCGTGAGCGATGCGCGGGCCGAGGTCACGGGCGGGGTTGATGGCGTAGCCGGTCGGGCCACCGAGGGAGGCGCCGATCGCGACCACGAGCAGGGCGACCGGAAGCGCCGTGAGCGGGCCGAGGCCACCGGGGGTGCCGATCTCGATGTCGCCGTAGTCGGCGAACGCGAAGATCACGAACACCAGCACGAACGTACCGATGATCTCGGTGACGAGGTTCCAGCCGTAGGAGCGGATGGCAGGGCCGGTCGAGAACACGCCGAGCTTGTTGGCCGCTTCGGGCTCCTCGTCGAAGTGCTGCTTGTAGGCGAGCCACACGACGATCGCACCGAGGATCGCACCGAGCAGTTCCGCCCCGGTCGCGGTCAGGAACATCGCGAAGTCGATCTTGCCGGCGACGAGCAGGCCGATGCCGACGGCGGGGTTCAGGATGGCGCCCGAGTAGGCCGAGACGAGGACACCGGCGAACACCGCGAGACCCCACCCCCAGTTGACCATCAGGAAGCCGCCACCGAAGCCCTTGTTCTTCGCCAGGGCGACGTTCGCGACGACACCGCAGCCGAGCAGCACCAGCATCGCCGTGCCGACGAGCTCGGACAGGAAGTAAAGACCGAGATTGACGTCAGTCATGTCTTCATTGACCTTTCTTACGGGTCGGGGCCCCTCTGCCCCGACCCCCTATGGGGGTAGCACCGCGAGGAGGGCGGTGGTCGGACTTCCGTCAGCCGCGGGCGCGGGACGGAAGGTGGAGTCCGTGTCGTTCGTTGAGGAGGAGGCGGGTCTGCTCGACTTCGGCATCGTGCCGCTCGCGGTCCCAGCCGAGGAGGGGAGCGAGCGCCTCAGCGATCTCGTCGAGCACCTCGGCGTTGGCGCCGCCCGTGAAGGCGATGCTGGTGCGGCGCAGGATCACGTCCTCCAGCCGTGCGACCATCTCGTCCTGCACCATCCATTCGAGCTCCCGTGTGGAGAGGTCGCCGCCGGCGAGGGGCGCGTCCGGTCCCTGCTCGACGTGCGCCCAGACCTCGGCCGCCCGCGTGCCGTAACGGGCCAGCAGCTGCTCGGCACGTGCTCCGGCGCCCGGCAGGTTCTCCTGGATCCAGATGCGCTTGGCCTTCTCGGTGCGCGGGAACTCGCGTCCGCCGCCGATGGCACGACCCGCGGTCGACACCGTGCGCGTGCGACCCAGGAGGTCGAGCACCTGGTTGGACAGCGATTCGCCGAGCGCGCGGAACGTGGTCCACTTGCCACCGACCAGGCTCACCAGCGGGACGGCGCCCTGGCGGTCGACCTCGACCCGGTAGTCGCGCGAGACGAACCCGGGGGCCGTGTCCTCGTGGCGGGGGAGCGGGCGGATGCCGGAGAAGTTGTAGACGATCTGCTCGCGGGTCACCGAGATCGTCGGGAACACGTGGTGGATGAGGTCGAAGAAGTAGTCGATCTCCTCCTCGGTGCACACCGGGACCTCGCGCGGGTCGGCGTCGATGTCCGTGGTGCCGACGAGCACTCGGCCCTTCAGCGGATAGATCAGCACGATGCGGCCGTCGGAGTGCTCGAAGAAGATCTCGCGGCCGCGGGTGGCGTCCAGCAGCTCCGGGTGGTCCAGCACGATGTGCGAGCCCTTGGTGCCGCCCATGAAACGGCTCTGGAGGCCGAGCTCCTCGTTGGTGAGGTCGGTCCAGGGGCCGGACGCGTTGACGATCACGTCTGCGGACACGGCGAACTCGGTGCCGCTCTCGCGGTCGCGCAGCAGCACGCTGTCGCCGTCGCGACCGACCGCCTCGACGTAGTTGAGAGCCACGGCGCCGGGGTGCGCGGCGCGCCCGTCCTGCAGCACGTCGAGGGCGAGCCGCTCCGGGTCGTGCATCGAGGCGTCGTAGTACGTCGCGGTGTACTTGATGTCCGGGTCGAGCGACGGCAGTTCAGCGAGCGACTTCTTACGTCCGAGGAAGCGGTGGCGCGGCACGGTGCCGCCGTCGCGCGAGAAGGTGTCGTAGATCGTGAGGCCGACCTTGATCAGGAACGCTCCGCGCTCCTTCGGCTTGCCGCTCTTGTGGGTGAGGAAGCGGAGCGGCGCGGAGAGGATGCCCGAGAACGTCGAGTAGATCGGGATCGTGGTCTGCAGCGGCTTGACGTAGTGCGGCGCGATCTTGAGCAGACCGTTGCGCTCCTCCACCGACTCGCGGACGAGGCGGAACTCGCCGTTCTCCAGGTAGCGGATGCCCCCGTGGATCATGTGGCTGGAGGCGGCGGAGGCCCCGGACGCGAAGTCGCCGCGCTCGACCAGGAGGACATCGACCCCCTGCAACGCCAGGTCGCGGAACGTGGAGATGCCGTTGATGCCACCGCCGATGACGAGGACGGTGGTGCGTCCGGACTCGCGGACAGCGCGGACGTCCGCGCGCTCGGGGGACGCGTGTGTGGAATCGATCATCGTCGACCCTCTCTTCCTTGCTTGCCACCAGCATCGACCCGTCTGACGTGGGCGCGCAAGTCCGCTGCACATATGTGCAAGGATCGAAGGACAGGAGGAAGTCATGGCAGGTTCCGGCGCGCAATCCCGCGACAGCAAGCTGATCGCGGCGCTCACCGCCGCTCAGCTCTACTACATGCAGGACAAGACCATGGAGGTCATCGCCACGGAGCTCGGCACGTCGCGGTCCTCGGTCTCACGGCTGCTGAGCTTCGCGCGGGAGAGCGGACTCGTCGACATCCGCATCAACTCACCGCTCGAACGGCTCGGCATGCTCGAACAGCGCATCCGCGATCGCCACCGCGTCGTCGCACACGTGGTGCCGATGGCCGAGATCGTGAGCGAGGTGGAGCGGCTGGAGCGCGTCGCCCTGACGGCGGGACGACTCCTGTCTCAGTTCGTCGACTCCAACATGATCGTGGGCGTGGCGTGGGGATCGACCATCAGTGCCGTCAGCCGTGGTCTCACGCAGAAGGAGACGCACAACACCACGTTCGTGCAGCTCAACGGCGCCGGCAACACGCAGACCAGCGGTGTGGAGTACTCCAGCGACATCCTGCAGCGCTTCGGCAGTGCGTTCGGCGCGCAGGTGCAGCAGTTCCCGGTCCCGGCGTTCTTCGACGACCCCGCGACGCGAGAGGCGATGTGGCGGGAGCGCAGCACACGGCGGGTGCTCGACCTCCAGGCGAAGATGGACATCGCGGTGTTCAGCCTCGGCTCGCCAGCGGCAGAGGTCCCCAGTCGCGTCTACGTCGGCGGGTATCTGGGGCGTGAGGACTACCGGAGCCTCCGCGAGGATCACGCGATCGGCGACGTCGCGACCGTGTTCTTCCGCGCGGACGGCTCGTGGCGCGACATCCGCGTCAACGCCAGGGCGACCGGGCCGGGCCTCGACCGCCTGCGGCGCGTGCCCCGGCGGGTGTGCGTCGTGTCCGGGGTGCCGAAGCTCGCGAGCCTGCGGGCGGCGATCGCCGCGGAGCTCATCACCGACGTCGTGCTCGACGAGGGCCTCGCGCGCCGGCTCATCGAGGACTGAACCGCCGACGGGGCGTCACTCGCCGTCGATCGACGACTCCGGCCCCGAGCGGAACTCGCGGATCAGGTGCTGCACGACCGCGGCGAGGTCGCCGTCCGTCGCGTCGGCGACGGCCAACTGACGCGCATAGCTCGCGCCTCCCTCGAGGATGCCGCCGATGCTCGCGAACTCCCGCCCGCAGCCGAGCTCGACCGCGACCGGGGCGAGCTCTTCGATCTTCTCCGCCAGATGATCTCCTACGAGACGCTGCGTTCCGATCGCGTCGACGATCACGCGAGCGTCGAGGCCGTAGCGGGCGGCGCGCCACTTGTTCTCCCGGTGGTACCAGGCGGGAAGCTCCGGAAGCGCCGCGCCCTCGTCCAGCAGCCGCGAGAAGTGCTCGACCAGCACCTGCACGAGAGCCGCGACGGCGGCCATCTCGGACAGCGTGGACAGCCCGTCGCACGCCCTCACCTCGATTGTGCCCCAGCGCGGTGCGGGGCGGATGTCCCAGCGCACCTCGGTCGCGTCGGCCATGACGCCCGTGCGGACCATGTCGTCGAGGTACCGCTCGAACTGTGCCCAGTCGCGCAGCGGCCAGGGGAGCCCAGCGGTCGGAAGCTGCTGGAACACCAGGGCGCGGTTGGAGGCGTATCCCGTGCGCTCCCCGGCCCAGAACGGGCTCGACGCCGACAGAGCCTGGAGGTGGGGGAGGTAGGCGGACAGGGCGTTGATGATCGGGAACACCTTGCGCTGGTCCTCCACGCCCACGTGCACGTGGATGCCCCAGATCATCATGTTGCGTCCCCACCACTGGGTGCGCTCGATGAGGGTGTGATACCGGGTCTTGTCCGTCACCTGCTGATCGAACCATTGCGCGAACGGGTGGCTGCCGGCGGAGAGGAGCTCGATCCCCGCCGGGTCGGTGGAGGCCCGGACCGCGGAGATGGCGTTGGCGATGTCGTCGACCGCGTGGGCCACCGAGTCGCCGATGCCGCTCGTGACCTCGATCGTGTTCGTGAGGAGCTCCCCGGTCACGGTGTGGCGTTCGTCCTCGCTCTCCGCTTCCAGCGCGGCGAGGAGCTCGGGCGCGCGGCCGACCAGATCGCCGGTCGCGGGATCGGCGAGCATGATCTCCCATTCGAGACCGACGGTGGAGCGGGCCGAAGCGGCGAAGTCGAGCTGCACGACCACAGTCTGACACGGCGTCGCCGACACGCGGCCACGCCGTGTCGCCGCGTTTCGCGCGGGGCCGGTGCATCTGGCAGAATAGAGGGTCGGACGACGTGCTCGACCCTCTATCCAGCATTCGTCCTCCCTATTGAGCTTCCGCCGGGTGTGCACCCCACTCTCCAGGCGATCGGTTCGTTTCCTTCCACACCATTCAGGAGAATCGTGTCTGTCAAGATTCGTCTCAAGCGCCTGGGCAAGATCCGCGCGCCTTACTACCGCATCGTCGTCGCCGACTCGCGCACCAAGCGCGACGGTCGTGTGATCGAGGAGATCGGCAAGTACCACCCCACCGAGGAGCCCTCCTTCATCGAGGTCGACTCCGAGCGTGCGCAGTACTGGCTGTCCGTCGGCGCTCAGCCGACCGAGCAGGTCACCGCCATCCTCAAGATCACGGGCGACTGGGGCATCTTCAAGGGCGACAAGGACGCGAAGTCCACGCTCAAGGTCGCCGAGGAGAAGACGGCGTTCGAGGCCGACTCCTCGAAGAAGTCGGTCATCAAGCCGAAGGCGGAGAAGAAGGAGGCTCCCGCTGAGGAGGCTCCCGCCGCTGACGCCGACGCGGAGGCCGCCGAGGCTCCCGCCGCCGACGCCGAGTAATCCATCGTGCTTGCCGCCGCGCTCGAGCACATCGTCAAGGGGATCGTCGATCACCCGGAGGATGTGCGCATCACCGAATCCACCTCGCCGCGAGGCGACCTCCTCGAGGTGCGCGTGCACCCCGACGACCGTGGACGCGTGATCGGGCGTGGCGGCCGCACGGCCAAAGCCCTGCGCACCCTCGTCAGCGCTCTCGCGGACGGGCGTCGCGTTCGTGTCGACGTCGCGGACGACTGACGTGGTGGCGAAGGACCGCAGCCAGGGCAGGAACCAGCTCCGCGTCGGACGGCTCGTCAAGGCGCACGGGCTGAAGGGCGCCCTGAAGCTGGAGCTGTACACCGACAACCCCGAGGGCCGATTCACCCCGGGGGCCGTGTTCACGTTGCAGGTGCCCGAGGCATCTCCGTGGCACGGCAAGGAGATCACCGTCCGCGAGTA
The DNA here is from genome assembly GCF_023091155.1 of Microbacterium sufflavum. Classification (NCBI taxonomy): domain Bacteria; kingdom Bacillati; phylum Actinomycetota; class Actinomycetes; order Micrococcales; family Microbacteriaceae; genus Microbacterium; species Microbacterium sufflavum. The sequence goes on from NZ_JAHWXK010000001.1 coordinate 2,737,499, forward strand.
CCGAGTGATGAACGGGAACCCGGTCGTGTTCTTCGACGACGTCGACGACCGCACGGCCGCCGAGAGCCTCGTGCGCGCGATCCTCTGGATCGATCAGGACGAGGACGAGGTCGAGGAGAACGCCTGGTTCGACCACCAGCTGGTCGGACTCGACGTCGTCCGCGACGAGACCGTGGTCGGTCGCGTCGTCCGCGTCGATCACTTCCCCGCCCAGGACCTTCTCATCGTGAAGGCGGGCGAGCAGGAGATCATGGTGCCGTTCGTCGAGGCGATCGTGCCGACCGTCGATGTCGCGGGCGGCCGCGTCATCGTGACGCCGCCGTCCGGTCTGTTCGAGGAACTCCCCGACTCGGAGGATGCCCAGGCGGACGAGTCGACGGAGGCGGACGACGCTTCCGAATCGCGCTGATACGGTTCCCCCGTGCGCATCGATGTCGTCTCCATCTTCCCGTCGTACTTCGACGGCCTGACGCTGTCGCTGCTCGGAAAGGCTCGGCACACCGGTCTGCTCGATCTGCGCGTCCACGACCTCCGCGACTGGACGCACGACCGCCATCGCACGGTCGACGACACCCCGTACGGCGGGGGAGCGGGCATGGTCATGAAGCCGGAGCCGTGGGGGCTCGCCCTGGATGAGATCGCCGGTTCCGACGTGTCCGGCACCGAAGCTCCCACCTTCATCTTCCCGTCTCCGGCGGGGGAGGTCTTCACGCAGGCGACGGCGCGCGATCTCTCGACGCGGGGACATCTCGTGTTCGGTTGCGGCCGCTACGAGGGGATCGACGAGCGCGTCTTCGAGTACGCGTCCGGCCTGGGCGAGGTCCGGTTGCTCAGCCTCGGCGACTACGTGCTGAACGGCGGCGAGGTCGCCGCGATGGCGATGATCGAGGCTGTCGGACGGCTCATCCCCGGTGTCGTCGGCAATCCGGAGAGCCTCGTCGAGGAGTCGCACGAGGACGGGCTGCTGGAGTACCCGTCGTACACGAAGCCCTCGGTCTGGCGCGAGCGTGCGGTGCCGGAGGTGCTGCTCAGCGGCAACCACGGGGCGATCGCGGCCTGGCGCCGCGAACAGCAGATCGAACGGACTCGGCGCCGTCGGCCGGACCTCCTGCCACCGGCGGAGGCCTGAACCGACCTCCGAACGCGTGTCGCGCACCTGTTAGCGTCGGAGCATGGTGGACAGGGCACTCGCGCAGTCGTTCGAGACGATCGGCGAGGAGTACGACCGTCATCGGCCAGGATTCCCCGTCGCCGCGGTCGAAGCCATCCTCCCCGCCGCGGTTCCTACGGTGCTCGACCTCGGCGCGGGGACGGGCAAGTTCACCGAGCTCCTGCTCGAGCGCGCGGATCACGTGGTGGCCGTCGAGCCTTCCGCGCCGATGCGCGAGGTGCTTTGGTCCAAGCTGCCAACGGTCAGCGCTCTCGACGGTACGGCTGAGCGCATCCCCCTGGGCGACGGCGCCGTCGACGCGGTCTGCGTTGCGCAGGCCTTCCACTGGTTCGACCGAGACACGGCCGCGGCGGAGATCGCGCGGGTGCTGGTGCCGACGGGTGTGCTGGGTCTGCTCTGGAATCGCGCGGATCCGACGTGCGCGTGGGACGTCGCATGTCACCGCATCGCGCACCCGGCCGTGGGCGATGCCGATGCCACGACCGCGACCGCCGTGGAGCTGCCGGGCTTCGACTTCGTCGGGCACCACGAGATCCGCTGGAAGGAACGGATCAGCCGTGCCGGCTACGTCGCCCGGTGGGCCACGGTCAGCAGCTATCTCGTCGCGAACGAGTCCGGGCGCCGCGCGATGCGTGATGCGATCGAGGCCGTGCTCGACGACAGCCCGGAGACGGCGGGCAGGGCGGCCTTCGACCTTCCGCATCTGACTGACGTCTTCCGCTACCGGCGCGCATGAGGATCTGGTCGTTGCATCCGGTGTACCTCGACCGGCAGGGCCTCGTGGCGTGCTGGCGCGAGACCCTGCTCGCTCAGGCTGTGCTCGCCGGAACGACGAAGGGCTATCGCGAGCACCCGCAGCTGGCGCGCTTCCGCGAGGCACCCGAGCCGTCGACGGCGGTGTCGGCCTATCTGCGCGGTCTTGCGGACGAGGCTGACGCGCGTGGCTACCGCTTCGATCGCTCGCGCATCCGTACCCTCGGCACCACTGTGCCGCCCCTCGAGGTCACCACCGGTCAACTCGACCTGGAGTGGCGCCATCTGCGTGCCAAGCTCGCCGCCCGAAGCCCGGACCGCCTGGCCCTGCATGCGCACACGCACCGTCCGGCGCCTCATCCGCTGTTCGTCGTGGTCGAGGGCCCCGTGGCGTCGTGGGAACGGGCGTGACGTCGCGGGTCAGTCGACGCCGAGGAAGGAACGGTCGGTGAGGATGATCGGCCCGTCATCCGTGATCGCGATGGTGTGCTCCGAATGCGCACCGCGGGAGCCGTCGACGCTGCGCAGCGTCCAGCCGTCGGGGTCGGTCACGAGCTCGTCGGTGGTCGCGAGGAACCACGGCTCGAGAGCCAGGACCAGGCCGGCGCGGAGCGGGAAGCCGCGGCCCGCTCTGCCGTCGTTCGCCACATGCGGGTCTCCGTGCATGGTGCGTCCGACGCCGTGCCCGCCGAAGTCGGTGTTGATGGAGTAGCCCTCGCGGTGGGCGACGGCGGCGATCGCAGCGGAGATGTCGCCGATGCGGTTGCCCACGACAGAGGTCTCGATCGCGGCCGTGAGAGCCCGCTCGGTGGTGTCGATCAGACGCAGGTCCTCGTCGCGCGGCGTGCCGACCACGAACGAGACGGCGGAGTCGGCCACCCATCCGTCGACGGACACCGCGAAGTCGAGGGTGACCAGATCGCCGTCGCGCAGGGTGTAGTCGTGGGGGAGGCCGTGCAGGACCGCGTCGTTCACGGAGGTGCAGATGACCTTGCCGAAGGGGCTCGCCCCGAAGGACGGGTGGTAGTCGATGTAGCAGGACTCCGCGCCCGCTCTGCGGATCATGTCGTGGGCGCGACGGTCGATCGCCAGAAGGTTGGTGCCCACTTTCGTCTCGTCGCGCAGGGTCGCCAGGGTCTCGGCGACGAACCGGCCTGCCGCGCGCATCTCGTCGATCTCGGCAGGGGTGCGCAGTTCGATCATGGGTGTCCTCTCGTTTCCTCCATTCTCCCTGATCGAAGCGCCCAGGGGAGCCGAGCGCTCAGAGCGAACACGCTGACCCGACGAGGGGCGATCGACGTAGCATCGGAGCATGTGGTTGCGTCAGGCGTTCTTCCGGTGGCTCCTGCCGTCTGCCTTCGTGCTCCCGCTGTGGCTCCTCGTCGGCTGGGGCGTGTTCCAGGGCGGCTGGGCCATCCTGTGGGTGTTGCTCATCGCGATGCCGTCCGTCTTCATCGGGCAGCTCCTGCTCACACTGCTCACGCGTTCGCGGCCGTCGGTCCGCGCTGAGCGTGCCGTGTCCTGGTGGGATGTCGCCGGCTTCGCGCTGTGGCACGGCCTCACCATCGCGGTCGGGTTCTTCATCGACGGCGCGTTCGGCTGGTTGCTCGCGGCGGCGATCGTCGTCGGGATCGCGCTCGTCTGGCTGCAGCTGTGGCAGCTGTGGAACGAGGCCCGTGGCAGTGGGGCGCGCATCAGAGAGACCATCACGTGGTCCACGATCCCCGCCGCGGACGAGCCGACCGTGCGCGCGGAGCCCCATGAGATCATCGTCGTGCGCGAGAGTGATCCCCGGGACTGAGTGACCGTTTTGGTCGCATCTGCCATCCGTGGCAGAATGGATTCTTGTGCCGTGACCGGCTCTGCCTCAGGGGAGCCCGCGGACGCGTCAGCGCCGTTCAGCACACACCCGTTCTTGTTCCTTCCATCATCATGCATCCGACCTGTGGCGAGTGCAGAGAGAGACGATCATGCAGATCCTCGACGCCGTCGACGCGGCTTCGCTCCGTTCCGACATCCCCGAGTTCTTCCCCGGTGACACCGTCAAGGTGCACGTCAACATCACCGAGGGCAACCGCTCCCGTATCCAGGTCTTCCAGGGCGTCGTCATCGGCCGCCAGGGCGACAGCGTGCGCGAGACCTTCACGGTCCGCAAGATCAGCTTCCAGGTGGGCGTGGAGCGCACCTTCCCCGTGCACTCCCCGGTGATCGACCACATCGAGGTCGTCACGCGCGGTGACGTTCGTCGTGCGAAGCTCTACTACCTGCGCGAGCTGCGTGGCAAGAAGGCGAAGATCAAGGAGAAGCGCGACAACTGAGTCGCAGCTTCCTCACAGCACCCCGGGACACGATGTCCCGGGGTGCTTTGTCGTGCGCGGGGTGTGCGACCCTTGTTACTGCCGTGTGCCAACGGTGCTCCACTCGAGAAGGAACCAGATGACTGACTCTCCGTCCGCACGTCCGACGAGAAGGCGCCGCGGGTTCCTGGTCTTCCTCCGTGATGTGCTGGTGATCGTCCTGATCGCGGCGCTGGTGTCGTTCGTCATCAAGACGTTCGTCGTCCGCTCGTTCTACATCCCCTCGGCCTCGATGGAGCGGACGCTGCTCATCAACGACCGGATCCTCGTCGACGAGCTGACACCGCGCTGGACCGGCTACGAGCGGGGCGACGTGGTCGTGTTCAAGGACCCCGGGGGATGGCTCGACGGTCAAGTGCAGACACCGGCGCAGCCGCCTCTGATCCAGGCCGTGGATTGGATGCTGAACTTCGTGGGTATCTCGGCGACGGACTCGCAGGACCATCTCGTCAAGCGCGTGATCGGGGTCGCGGGCGACCACGTGGTGTGCTGCAACGCGCTGGGGCAGATCACGATCAATGGTGCACCGATCGACGAGCTCGGATACCTCAACCTCCCGCAGGGCGACACCGCCGCCTCCAACGAGCCGTTCGACGTGGTCGTGCCTGAGGACTCGGTGTGGCTCCTGGGCGACAACCGCGATCGCTCGCGAGACGCGCGCGCCCACCAGGATCTCCCGAGCGGCGGCTTCGTGCCCGTCGGCAACATCGTCGGCAAGGCGTTCCTGACGACCTGGCCGCTCGATCGGTTCGGCACGATCGACGGGCATCACGAGATCTTCAACGGGGTACCGGAGTCGGAATGACCGTCGTCGCGCCCCGTCTGACGCTCGAGCGACGGCTCCTCGGCGAATGCGAGCTGATCATCGCGCTCGACGAGGTCGGTCGCGGTGCCCTCGCGGGGCCGGTCGCCGTGGGGGCCGCCGTGATGGACGCCAAGGGAGCGCGCCGGCGGGTTCCCGAGGGCCTGCGCGACTCGAAACTCGTCACGGAACGACGGCGCCCTGAGGTGGCTGCGCGCGCCGCGGCGTGGGTCCAGGCCTCCGCCGTCGGCTGGGCGACGGCGAGGGAGGTCGACGAGGTGGGGATCATGCGGGCGCTCGGTCTCGCCGCGTCGCGGGCCGTTCAGGCCGTGGTGGACCAGGGGGCCGCCCTCGAGAATGCGCTGGTGCTGCTCGATGGGAATCACGACTACGTGTCCCGCGTCCATCCCGTCCCCCTCCGTGTGCGGCCGGTGGTCAAGGCCGACCGCGACTGCGCCTCCGTGTCGGCCGCCTCTGTGATCGCCAAGGTCGCACGCGACGGGCACATGGCCGAGCTGCACGAGGGTCATAGCGGCTATCAGTGGGATCGGAACAAGGGCTACGCGAGCCCCGAGCATCGGGACGCCATCCGCGCTCTGGGCCTGTCACCGTTCCACCGGTCGTCCTGGGCGATCGCCGATGCCCCGACGCTCTTCTGAGGGCGCCCGCGGATACCGCTCCGTGCGGTCCGCCGCCATAGGATGGAGTCATCATGGATGAGGAAGCCTTCGACGACTACGACCGCGAGCTCGAGCTGGCGCTGTTCCGTGAGTACCGTGACGTCGTCTCGCAGTTCCAGTACGTGGTCGAGACCGAGCGGCGCTTCTACCTCGCCAACGAGGTCAACGTCGTGCGACGCGACACCGAGCACGACTTCTACTTCGAGATCTCCATGAGCGATGTCTGGGTCTGGGACATCTATCGCGCGGACCGCTTCGTGAAGGCCGTGCGGGTCCTCACCTTCAAGGACGTCAACGTCGAGGAACTGCAGCGACGCGAGTTCGAGCTCCCGCAGGAGCTGTCCCTCGACGGCGAGTGACCTGACGCCGTCGGAGAGGTCCCGACCCGCCGGTCGGCTGCGACTCCCGTTCTGCACCGACCGCAGGAACGAGGGTCTTCTCCGCGGCGTCCCTCGCAAAGCCCGACAGCCCCACGGCGCAGGGCGGGAGTGCGGGATCCTCTCCGCATGGCAGCGAAAGACGAGCTCGGACGAGCGGGCGAACAACGTGCGGCGGAGTACCTCCGATACCGCGGGTACACCATCCTCGACCGGAACTGGCGGTGTGCGCAGGGCGAGATCGACATCGTCGCCCAGCGGGACGGATGGCTCGCGATCGTCGAGGTGAAGACACGGCGGAGCGCCGCATTCGGGCATCCGCTCGAGGCGATCGATGCACGGAAACGCCGTCGTCTCTGGCAGCTCGCGTACGCCTGGCGAGCCGCGCACGTGGATGCGGCGACGGGCCTGGCGGTGCGGCTCGAGGCGATCGGGATCACCGGTCCGGACGCCGCGCAGGGCGTCGTCGACCATCTCGAGGACGTCGCGTGACCACCGCGCGCACCTGGTCCGTCGCCCTCAACGGTGCTGTCGGACACCTCGTCGAGGTGGAGGCCGATCTGTCCAATCAGACGCCCGAGTTCCGCATCATCGGGCTTCCGGACAAGTCGCTCGGCGAGGCCGTACAGCGGGTCCACAACGCCTGTCAGAACTCCGGGCTGGATCTCCCACGGCGCCGTCTCACCGTCAACCTGTCGCCGGCCAGTCTCCCGAAGCACGGCTCGGCCTTCGACCTCGCCATCGCGATCGCCAGCCTCGCCACGGGCGGCACTCTGAACCAGCGAACGGTTCGACGGACGGTACATCTCGGCGAACTCGGGCTCGACGGGAGGATCCGCCCGGTGCCCGGCGTCCTCCCGGCGGTCTTCGCCGCCGTGCGGGCGGGGTTCACCCAGGTCGTGGTGCCGCGCGGCAACGAGCCGGAGGCGCGGTTGGTTCCCGGTGTGGAAGTGCGGTCCGCGGCGTCGCTGGCCGAGGTCGCCGTCTGGCATGGCGCCGCCGTGGACGTGGACGACGTCGAGCCGGTCCTGCTTCCGGCCCCCGTCTCCCGGCGCGAGGATGAGCACGACCTCGCAGACGTCATCGGACAGGACGAGGCGGTCGAGGCCCTCATCGCAGCCGCCGCGGGCGGCCATCATCTGCTCCTCAGCGGTCCTCCTGGCGCGGGGAAGTCCATGCTCGCCGCACGTCTGCCGGGGATCCTGCCGCTGCTCGATGAGCGAGAGGCGCTGGAGGTCGCATCGATCCGGTCGCTGAGCGGCGAGTCCGTCACCGCTCTGGACCGTCGACCGCCGCTGGAGGCGCCCCACCATACGGCTTCCACCGTGGCGTTGATCGGCGGAGGATCGCGCTCTGCGAGGCCGGGAGCCGTGGCTCGTGCGCATCGCGGGGTGCTGTTCCTCGACGAGGCGGCGGAGTTCTCCCGCGTCGCGCTCGACGCGCTTCGCCAGCCGTTGGAATCGGGGGTGGTGGACGTGCACCGATCCGGCTTCACCGCGCGTTTCCCTGCCCGCTTCCAACTCCTGCTCGCCACGAACCCGTGTCCCTGCGGCAACTTCGGTGTGCGGAACGCGGAATGCACCTGTCCGCCGAGCGCCGTCCGACGGTATGCCGCTCGGATATCCGGCCCTTTGCGTGACCGAGTCGACATCGATCTCGGGCTCACCCGTGTTGCCGCGTCGAAAGCCATCTCCCACGAGCGTGCCCGGGTGACGACGGCGTTCGCGCGTGAGCGCGTGCAGGCAGCACGGGAGCGCGCGGCGCATCGCTGGCGTGGGACACCCTGGCAGAAGAACGCCGAGGTGCCGGGTCCCGTCCTCCGACGGGCCCCGTTCCATGTGGAGAAGACCGAGCGGATGATCCTCGATCGTGCCCTCGAGCGCGGTGCGCTCACGCTCCGCGGTTACGACCGTGTGCTCAGGGTTGCGTGGACGATGGCGGACCTCGCCGGCCGGGAGCGGCCCGGCGAAGAGGAGATCGGTCGCGCCTTGCACCTACGTCGAGGGGTGGCGGCATGATCGACGCTCTGCTCGCCGACGAGAGCACGTGCGCGGTCGCCCGTCGGATTCGAGGAGGCCAATCCGAAGGACTTGCGGACGTCGTCGCCCGCGCGGCCTGGAGCGTCATCGCCGAACCCGGAGATGCCGTCGCCGGAGTCTTGACGCAGGAGTTCGGAGCGGTGGGTGGGCTCCGCTACGCCTTCGACGCGAGTGCGCGCACGAAACCCGAAGTGCGCCGTGCCGGAGCTGTACGCGCGCTCGCTGAGGCACGGAGGCGCTGGGCACCCCGCGCGTCACCAGCAGCGGTGTGTCGTGCGTTCCGCGCGGCGGAATCGGTCGGGGCTCACCTCGTCGTGCCCGGTGACGCCTGCTGGCCGGTCCGTCTGTCCGATCTCGGCACACAGGCACCCGCGGCTCTCGGGGTGCGCGGGCGCTGCGAGCTCCTGGTTGCGCAGCCCCTGGTCGCCGTCGTCGGCGCGCGGGCTGCGACCGGGTACGGCGACCGCGTGGCGTCGGAGCTGGCGGGAGACCTGGCGACGACCGGCGCGGTGATCGTGTCGGGTGGTGCGTATGGCATCGACGGAGCGGCACACCGCGCTGCTCTCGGGGTGGGAGGGGAGACGGTCGCGGTGCTCGCCGGCGGCGTGGACCGTCTTTACCCCGCCGGTCATCACGACCTGTTGACGCGCATCGCGGAGCGCGGTGCCGTGGTGAGCGAGCCCCCGTGCGGGGCCGCTCCTACCAAGTGGCGGTTCCTCGCTCGAAACAGACTCATCGCGGCGCTGGGGCATGCGACGGTCGTCGTCGAGGCGGGGTGGCGAAGCGGCTCCCTGAACACCGCGGGCCATGCCGCGACTCTCGGACGGCCCCTCGGCGCGGTGCCGGGACCCGTGACGTCCGCATCATCGGCCGGGTGCCATCGGCTCCTGCGGGAGTACGATGCGACCTGCGTGACGTCGGCCGCGGAGGTCAGAGAGCTCATGGGGGAGTCGGTGGGGGCGCCTCCTGGCGTCTCCTCCCTCGGCCCCGATCGGAGTCGTGTCGAGGCAGCGATGAGCACGGCGGTCTCCCTGACGATCGCCGACATCGCGGAACGAGCGGGGGTCGAGGCAGGGCGAGCGCGCGCGATCCTCGGGCTTCTCGATCTGGAGGGCACCGTGCGCCGAGACGAGCGGGGGTGGCGCCGCCGCTGAGTTGCCCGTGTACCGCCGAACGTCGCGGTGCGGCGGGGCGCGACGAACTCGCCGACGATCCGGGCAAGCTGGAGACGTGGATTACGCAGTCGCGGTGGAGGCGTTCACCGACCACCTGGAGAAGGTGCGCCGGCTCTCGCCCGCGACCGTGCGCGCCTACGGTGCAGACCTGCGAGACCTCGGGTCCACGGTGGGCATCGGGCCGGTGGCCAGCGTGGACCTGGAAGATCTTCGGGAATGGCTCTGGCACGCGACCCAGCGTGGCGACGCCCGCTCCACCCTGGCACGACGCGCGGCCGCCGCACGATCCTTCTTCGCCTGGGCGCGCGAACGCGAGCTGATCGCGACCGACCCGAGCATCCGCCTCGTGGCCCCCAAACGAGCGAAGACGCTGCCGACCGTGGCGTCGAAGGACGCGATGACCCAGTTGCTCGACGCGCACCGCGCGGCCGCGAGCGAGGGAGACCCGGTGGCACTGCGAGATCACGCGATCCTGGAGCTCCTGTATGGGGCAGGCATCCGCGTCTCCGAGTTGTGCGGCCTCGACGTCGACGATGTCGACCTCGAGCGCGGGACCGTCCGCGTCCTCGGCAAGGGCGCGAAGGAGCGGGTCGTGCCCTTCGGGGCTCCGGCGGTCGTGGCCACAGGTGCGTACCTCACCCGTGCCAGGCCCACGCTGCTCGCCCGCGCCATGTCCCCCGGAACGGCAGTCTTCCTCGGAGCGCGAGGGGGACGCATGGGACCGCGAGCCGTGTACGCCCTGGTGGCCCGAGCGCTGGCGCCGGTCGTGGGGGCGGAGACGATCGGCCCGCATGCGCTGCGACACAGCGCGGCGACCCACCTCCTCGACGGAGGCGCGGATCTGCGTGCCGTGCAGGAGATCCTCGGCCACGCCAGCCTGGGCACGACCCAGATCTACACGCATGTCTCCGCGGAGCGCCTCACGGCGACCTATCGTCTCGCTCATCCCCGCGCCTGACGGCGCCCGAGCCGCTCACGTCCCGCACCCCTGTTGCAGCACCCCGGGGGTGCGACGGGCACGCGAGGAGGCTGCCGGTCGTCGGACTCGCCGGATCACTCGCGACAGCAGGGGAGGAGCACCGCGCGTCGCACCTCTCCGAACAGCGTCAGTGGATCGACGTACAGGCCTTGCAGCCGCACGCCGAGATGGACGGTGCCATCGGCCGCGTGTCCGCCCCGCGCGACCGTGCCGACCTGCTGTCCACGTGTCACACGTTCGCCCGGCGAGAGTGAAGAGTCCACCGGCTCGAACGTCGTGACCAGACCGCCGGCGTGAGTGATGGTCAGAAGAGGCCGATCGACGACGACACCTCGGAAGGCCACGACACCGTCCGCCGGAGCCATCACCGCGGCGCCGACGGGCGCAGCGATGTCCACACCGCGATGACCCGGGCCGTACGGCTGCGTCGGAGCACGGAAGCGGACCACGACGGAGCGCGCGCCCTCCACGGGCCAGTGCCAGTCGCCGGCGGGTTCGCGCGTGCGGTCGCGCGGCCTCCCGGTGCTCGAACCCGCCATCCGTACGCGCGACACCCCGAGGGAGAGACCGGTCGGCGCGCGATCAACCGCCGCGACGTTCGTCAGCTCCGGGCCCGAGCCCGCGACGGGAGCGGTCGTGGCCGCCGCGCCGCTCAGGGTGCCCGAGAGCACGGCTGCGACCAGCCCGAGAGCGAGGACGACCGATCGGTGTTCTGAGGTCATGCGGCGAGTCTGAGGGGAGCGGCGGACGCATGGCGGGCGGGCGAGTCGCTGGTTCGGCGGCCGGGAACAAGTCGCGCGAGCTCCAGGCTGTGCAGTGCGAGCGCCGCACCGTGATCCTGTATGCTGGACGAGCACCTCGATCTCGGGGTGACTACGCGTGCCCACAGCGATTCTCTCGTGGCATCCACTCCCGCAGGTCCTGCTTCCCGCAGGTGGGCGTGAGCCGGGCACCAGGGCGTCCGATCATCCGGTCGGCGTGAACAACCTCAACGGCGCCTTCGAGCGCCAGAACCAGGAGACGACCATGGCTGTGGTCACCATCCGCCAGCTGCTCGACAGCGGCGTGCACTTCGGACACCAGACCCGTCGGTGGAACCCGAAGGTGAAGCGCTTCATCCTCACGGAGCGCAGCGGCATCCACATCATCGACCTCCAGCAGTCGCTCGGCTACATCGACAAGGCGTACGACTTCGTCAAGGAGACCGTCGCGCACGGCGGCACCATCCTCTTCGTCGGCACCAAGAAGCAGGCGCAGGAGATCCTCGCGGAGCAGGCCACGCGCGTCGGCCAGCCGTTCGTGAACCAGCGCTGGCTGGGTGGACTCCTCACCAACTTCTCCACGATCGCGAAGCGTCTCGCCCGCATGAAGGAGCTCGAGGAGCTCGACTACGAGAACCCGGCCGCTTCGGGCTTCACCAAGAAGGAGCTGCTGCTCAAGAAGCGCGAGCTCGACAAGCTGCACAAGTCGCTCGGCGGCATCCGCAACCTCACCAAGACGCCGTCGGCCCTGTGGGTCGTCGACGCCAAGCGCGAGCACCTCGCGATCGACGAGGCCAAGAAGCTCGGCATCCCGGTGATCGGCATCCTCGACACCAACGCGGACCCGGACGACTTCCAGTACCCGATCCCCGGCAACGACGACGCGATCCGCTCCGTCTCGCTGCTGACCCGCATCATCGCTGACGCCGCGGCCGAGGGCCTGCAGCAGAAGCACAACCCCGAGTCGGGTGACGCCGAGCCGCTCGCCGAGTGGGAGAAGGAGCTGCTCGAGGCTCCGGTCGAGGAGTCGGCCGACGCCGCTGAGGTGGTCACCGCCGCCGATGAGGCCGCTGTCGTCGAGACGCCCGCTGCCGACGAGACCGCCGCCGACAAGGCCGGTGCCGAGGCGCACGACGAGGCGATCGCCGCCGCTTCCGGTGAGGAGACCGCTGAGGTCGCCGCCGCCGAGGCCGCAGACAACAAGTAACCCCTCGTTCACACCCACATCACGAAGCAAGGAGCCACCACACATGGCCAACTTCACCATCGCGGACCTCAAGGCGCTGCGCGAGCAGCTCGGCACCGGAATGGTCGACACCAAGAAGGCGCTCGAGGAGGCCGACGGCGACGTCGAGAAGGCCACCGAGATCCTGCGTCTCAAGGGTGCGAAGGGCAACGCCAAGCGCGCTGACCGTTCCACGAGCGAGGGCCTCGTCGTCGCTCGCGAGCAGGACGGCGCCGTGACCCTGATCGAGCTCGCCTGCGAGACCGACTTCGTCGCGAAGAACGACCGATTCATCGCGCTGGCCGACAAGGTCGCCGACGCCGCGGCCGCGGTCAAGGCGGACTCGGTCGAGGCCGCGCTGGCCGCCCAGGCCGGCGACAAGAGCGTCGAGCAGGTCATCTCGGAGGAGGCGGCGATCATCGGCGAGAAGGTCGAGCTGCGTCGCGTGCGCACGATCTCCGGCGACAAGGTCGAGGTCTACCTGCACCGCACCAGCAAGGACCTGCCGCCGCAGATCGGCGTCGTCGTCGCCTACTCGGGTGACGACGCCGAGACCGCGCGCAGCATCGCTCAGCACATCTCGTTCGCGAACCCGTCGTACCTGTCCCGCGAGGACGTGCCGGCGGACGCGGTCGAGAAGGAGCGTGAGATCGTCACCGAGATCTCCCGCAACGAGGGCAAGCCCGAGGCCGCCCTGCCGAAGATCGTCGAGGGCCGTGTCGCCGCGTTCATCAAGCAGGTCGCCCTGCTCGAGCAGGACTACGCGAAGGACAACAAGCTCTCCGTCGCCCAGGTGGCGAAGGACGCCGGTATCACCGTGACGGACTTCGCGCGCTTCAAGGTCGGCGCGTAACACCGTCGAAGGGGTTCGGATCGCATGATCCGAACCCCTTCTTCATGCCCACGAGGCACTATCTTGAATCGGGACGAGAGGACACCACCCATGACTGAACGCACCGGACGCCGCCGCGTCCTGCTCAAGCTCTCCGGAGAGGCCTTCGGAGCGGGGCAGTTGGGGGTGAACCCGGACGTCGTCAGCCAGATGGCGCGGGAGATCGCGGCGGCGGTGGATCGGGTCGAGGTCGCCGTGGTCGTCGGCGGTGGCAACTTCTTCCGCGGCGCCGAACTGAGTCAGCGCGGCATGGACCGCGGCCGCGCGGACTACATGGGCATGCTCGGCACCGTGATGAACGCTCTCGCGCTGCAGGACTTCCTCGAGCAGGCGGGGGCGGCGACCCGCGTCCAGTCGGCGATCGCGATGACGCAGGTCGCCGAGCCGTACATCCCGCGGCGGGCGGAGCGACACATGGAGAAGGGGCGCGTCGTGATCTTCGGCGCGGGTGCCGGACTGCCGTACTTCTCGACCGACACCGTCGCGGCGCAGCGCGCCCTGGAGATCGGTGCGCAGGAGGTGCTCGTCGCCAAGAACGGCGTCGATGCCATCTACACCGCCGACCCGAACAAGCACGCCGACGCCGAGCGCATCGAACGCGTGACGTACCGCGACGCGCTGCAGCAGGGCCTCAAGGTCGTCGACTCCACCGCCTTCAGCCTGTGCATGGACAACAACATGGACATGCGCGTCTTCGGGATGGAGCCGGCCGGGAACGTCACCCGCGCGCTTCTGGGCGAGACGATCGGCACGCTCGTCACCGCCTGACGGCCTGCGCGGTTCGAGCACGCCCGACCGATAGAATTTCTGAACACCCCGACGATAGGAGTCACCGTGATCGCGGATGTCCTCGCTGAAACCACTACCCGCATGTCTCGCGCCGTCGAGGCTGCCAAGGAGGACTTCTCCACGGTGCGCACGGGCCGCGCCAACCCCCAGCTCTTCCAGAAGGTGCTCGTGGACTACTACGGCACCCCGACGCCGCTCGCGCAGCTGGCCTCCCTGGCGAACCAGGAGGCGCGCACGCTCATCATCACTCCGTACGACAAGTCGGCGCTGAAGGCGATCGAGCAGGCCATCCGCGAGATGCCGAACCTCGGTGCGAACCCCACCAACGACGGCAACCTCGTGCGCGTCACGATGCCGGAGCTCACGGCTGAGCGTCGCAAGGAGTACGTCAAGCTCGTGAAGTCCAAGGCCGAGGACGCGAAGGTGCACGTGCGTGGCATCCGTCGCAAGGCGAAGGACGAGCTCGATGCGCTGAAGAGCGAGCTCGGTGAAGACGAGATCGCCCGCGGCGAGAAGGAGCTGGACGCGCTGACGCGTCAGCACGTCGATCTGATCGACGACGCGCTCAAGCGCAAAGAGGCCGAACTCCTCGAGGTGTAAGCCCGCATGACCGACGAAACGCGAGACGCCGAGGAGGGCAAGCCGCTCACGCGCCGCGATGCGCGTGACGATGGCGTGTCCGAGGCCGGCGCCCCGCTCGCCGATGCAGCGTTCCCGGGGTTCGACGTCGCCGCGGTGCCGCCCCGCCCGCCGCTTCCCGAGCCCGAGACGCCGGCCGGTCCGGCGCGACGCCTCGACACGGCCGATCACAACGCGATCCGCGAGCAGTGGCGCGCCGCCCGCGACGAGTTCGGCACGCACGTGTCGCACGCACGGGATCAGTTCGATCAGGCGAACGAGCGGATCAAGCAGCGGACGGGGCGCGACCTCATGCTGGCGATCCTGATCGGGCTCGCGTTCGGCGGTGCCCTGCTCGCCTCGCTTCTCTTCATCAAGGCGCTGTTCGTGCCGTTCGCCCTCGCCGCCGCGCTGCTCGGTGTGTACGAGCTGTCCCGCGCGCTGCGGGCGGCAGGACGCCGTGTGGACGTCGTGCCGCAGCTGATCGCTGCGACGTTCCTCGTCCTCGGCGCCTACTTCGCGGCGCCGTGGCTGTCGTGGGTCATGCTGTTCGTGTCGGTGGCGTTCGTCATCGTCTGGCGCCTGGTGGCCCAGATGATCGCCAAGGACGGGCGCACCTACGGCGACGTGCTCACCGATGCGGTCATCGGCGGTTTCGTGCAGGTGTACGTCCCGTTCCTGGCGGGAGTGGCGCTGATCCTGCTCGAGCAGGAGGGCGGGCAGTGGTGGGTCCTGAGCTTCATCGCCATCGCCGTCGCCGCTGATACCGGTGCCTATGCGGCCGGTCTCGCGTTCGGACGCCATCCGATGGCACCGCGGATCAGTCCCAAGAAGACCTGGGAGGGCTTCGGCGGTGCTGTCGTGGCGTCGCTCGTCGCCGGTGTGCTCCTCGCGATCCTTCTGCTGGATCTGCCCTGGTGGGGCGGGCTGATCTTCGGAGCAGCGATCCTGCTGTCCGCGACGCTGGGTGACCTCGGCGAGTCCATGCTCAAACGCGATCTCGGCATCAAGGACATGAGTTCCTGGCTGCCCGGTCACGGCGGCCTGCTGGATCGACTCGACAGCATCCTGCCCTCGACGATCCCCGCGTTGTGCCTCTACTTCCTCCTCTCTCCCTGGGTGGTGCTGTGATGACCGACAACCGGACCGACGAGAAGACCCGGCCTTCGGCGCCCCCTGCGTTCGCGGTGACGTCGGGGCGCACGCGCGGATATCACCGTGCAGCCGTCGACACGTTCCTCGCGTCGGCGCGCCGCGCGTTCGAGACCGGGAGCGACGAGCTCACGGCGGACGCCGTCCGCACGGCCTCGTTCCCCCTCGTCAAGGAGGGTTACGTCGTCGCTGACGTGGACGCCGCACTCGGACGGGTGGAGGACGCCTTCGCTGCACGCGAGCGGGAGCGCGCCGTGCGATCGCTGGGTGCGGGTGCCTGGGTCGAGCAGGCGAGGGCGGACGCGCAGGTCATCCTCGATCACCTCGCGCGGCCGGCGCGCCACCGTTTCAGCCGGACCGGCATCCTCACCTTCGGCTACCGCGTCGACGAGGTCGATCATGTGATGTCGCGCATCGTCCGCTACCTGCGCGACGGCGACCCCCTGACCGCGGAGCAGCTCCGATCCGCGGCGTTCCGCATGCAGCGCGGGGGGTACCGGGAGGAGCAGGTAGACGCGCTCCTGGACGCGACGATCGACGTGATCCTGGCGGTCCGCTGAGTCGTGGATGGCCTGTCCAGGCTCCTGTGCGTAAACTGTCTCCCATCGTGTACTCCCGAAACGACATGAACCTCGATCGAACCGCTGCGTCGCCGGTGCCTGCCGCGACCGCGACGTCGGTGTCCCGAGGAGCCCGCCGGTGGACGCGACGTCGTGGCGTCGCCGGTGCCTTCAGCGGGCTGGCTGTCGTCGGATTGGCCGCCGCGATGGTCGCACCGACCGGCGTCGCTCTCGCAGAGCCCGCGCCGCAGGAGTCGCCGGAGTCGGTCTACGCCGCTGCCCTCGCCGACACGCAGGACCTGACGGTGACGGTGAAGGGCGCCGAGATCACTCCGCTCGCCCGTGGCACCTTCGAGATCTACGTCAAGCCGAAGCCGCCGCCCCCGCCGCCCGCCCCGACCGCGACGAGCGGATCGAAGGGCAAGCCCTCCGGCGGTGGATCGCTCCCGCCGTACAGCGGTGGCGGTGCGCCGGCCGAGTGGATGGCTGCGGCGGGCATCGCTCAGAGCGACTGGCAGTACGTCGACTACATCGTGTCGCGCGAGAGCGGCTGGAACCCCAACGCGACGAACAAGTCGTCCGGTGCCTGCGGTCTCGTGCAGGCGCTGCCCTGCAGCAAGGTGCCCGGAAACGGCTACAACCCGGTCGACAACCTGCGCTGGGCCACCGGCTACGCCACGGGTCGCTACGGCAGCTGGGCGGGCGCGTACAACTTCTGGACCACCAACCACTGGTGGTGAGCAGGCACCATGCCCCGCTCACGTCGACGCCCTCCGGCGCGCCCTGACCCCGACGCGTCGCTCGATCGCCTGCTGGCGGGGTGGAAGCGCACGGAGATCCGTCGCGGTGTCGAGTGGACCGTTCAGCCCGTCTCCGCGGTGCAGGCGCTGAAGGAGTACGTCTGCCCGGGGTGCGGACGGGTGATCGAGCCCGGTACCGCGCACGTCGTCGCCTGGCGGGCGGACGGGGTTCTGGGGGAGGCTGCCGCCCTCGCCGACCGCCGGCACTGGCACAACCACTGTTGGAGGATCGCATGACCAACGAGATCCGGGGACCGCTGCAGTTGCCGGCGCGCCGCGAGGACATCGAGCTGACGACGGCGGACGGCCTGACCCTGGTCGGGGAGCTCGCCCTGCCCGCGGAGAGCGAGCCGGTCGCGACGCTCGTCACGCTGCATCCGCTTCCCACGGCCGGCGGATTCATGGACTCGCACATCCTGCGGAAGGCGGCGGCTCGTCTGCCCGCCCTCGCCGATCTCGCGGTCCTGCGCTTCAACACCCGTGGCACCACGTCTCCGCGCGGCACGAGCGATGGTGCGTTCGACGGCGGGGCTCTGGAGCAGTTCGACGTCGCCGCGGCCATGGAGTTCGTGCACGCTCGCGCGCTGCCGCGCCCCTGGCTGCTGGGCTGGTCGTTCGGCACGGAGCTGGCGCTCAAGTACGGCCGCGACCACGCGATCGAGGGCATCATCCTGCTGTCGCCGCCGCTGCACCGCGCGACGGACGAAGAGGTCGCCGCCTGGGCGGAAGCCGATCGTGAGGTCGTGGTCCTGGTTCCGGAGTTCGACGACTATCTGCGGCCGGCCGAGGCCGAGAAGCGCTTCGCCTCGATCCCGCACGCGCGTCTGATCCCCGTGGAGGGCGGCAAGCACCTCTGGGTGGGGGAGACGCAGACGCGGCGCGTGCTCACCGAGGTGGTCGCTGCCGTGAACCCGTCGGCGCTCCCGCTGCCGACGCACTGGTCCGACGACTCCTGACCGTCGCGCGGCGCGTCGGACGACGCGTCAGAGGTCGTTCATGCGCGGGATCAGCACCTGGCGGTAGATGATCAGGATGCTCGCCGCGACGGGGATGGCGATGAGCGCCCCGAGCAGACCCAGCAGGCTGCCGCCGGCGAGCGCGGCGACGACGACGACCGCGCCGGGGACGGAGACCGCGCGGCTCATGATGCGCGGGGAGATGACGTACGCCTCGATCTGCATGTAGATCAGGTAGTAGATCCCCGCGGCCAGCGCGGTGGCGGGGGAGCCGAGCCCGGGGATCAGGCAGACCAGCACGATGATCGTGGAACCGGTGAGTGTGCCCACCAGCGGGATCAGGGAGAAGAAGAACGCGATGACTGCGAGGACGGCGGGGAACGGCGCCTCGATGATCGTCAGGTAGATCGCGCTGAGCACGCCATTGATGACGCCCTGGGACACCTGGCCCATGACGTAGTAGCCGACCGAATCGGTGATCTGCTCGGACAGGTCGATGAACCGGTCGCGCTTCGACGACGGCACCAGCTGGTACACGGCCCGCTTGAGCGACGGGGTCGACGCCGTGAGGTAGATCGTGAGGATCAGCACGATGAAGGCCCCGAACACGCCGCTCAGCACGGCGCCGCTGGCGATCAGCACTCCCTGTCCGATCGACCCCCCGATCTCCGCCAGGTTCGTGGTCAGCCAGTCCTCGCTGTAGTTGAAGACGTCGTCGACGAGAAGGTTCGGGAACGTCTCCTGGATCCAGTCCTTCAGGTCGTCGATCGCGGTGCCGCGCTGGACGATCGTGGTGATCTGCGCGATCAACTGCGAGATCTGGTCGACGAGCACCGGCAGCACGATCAGGATGATCCCGACGAAGACCGCAAGGACCGCGAGGATCGTGACGAGCACGGCGAGCCACCGGGGGAGTCGCCGTCGCTCGAGGAACGAGACGAGCGGATCGAGGCCCAGGCTCAGGAAGAGCGCCGTCCCGATGTAGAGCAGCACGGTCGAGAGGGTCTGCACGCTGCTGATCAGCAGGATCCCGAGTCCCACGCCGAGCGTCGCCACGAGGGCGGTGCGGAACGGATTGTGGATCTTCATCGGTGCTCCTCGAGACGGCTGCAGCAAGGCTATCGAGCCCGGAGCACGGTGCCGCGACGACGTGCCGTCCGTTGCCCACGGGAACTGCTCGTGGGCAACACACAGGTGACTTCGCTAGTCTGAAATGTCGAGTGTGGCGTCGCGGGCGGGTATTCGCGATGCGTGAGGAGACTATTCGTGCGTTTCGTATGGGCCGTGGTGGCCTTCGTGCTGGCTGCCGTGCTGATCGGCGCGGGTATCGCTCAGCGGACCGTCTTCATGGGCCCATCGAACCAGCAGGAGCGCGTCTCGATCGAGGAGCCCGCGCCGTTCGTGCTGATGGACGGCGACGTGCTGCGGACCAACCCGGGCTCGCAGAAGCTCGTGGTGAGCGGCGAGGGCGAGATCTTCGCCAGCTACGGCCGGACCGCCGACATGCAGGCCTGGCTGGCCGACTCCGACTACAACCACGTCTCGGTCGGTGACGACGGTGAGTTCGTGGTGGAGCACGTCTCGGCTCCTGCTGAGGAGGAGACGACGGAGCCCGGCGACGAGGCGGGAGCGACGCCGGCACCCGAAGAGACGCCGGCCACCGACGCCGAGACCGAGGAGCCCGCAGGTCGCGACCCGGTCGGCTCCGACCTGTGGCTGGACTCCTTCAGCGAGGAGAACCTGCTCACGGCCGACAACATGCAGCTCCCGGAGGGCACGAGCGTGCTCATCGCCTACGACGGCACGAAAGACGCTCCGGACGACATCGTGGTGTCCTGGCCCCTCGACAACAGCACCCCGCTCGCCGGACCGTTGATGGTCGCGGGTGGGATCGTGCTCGTGATCGGCCTCGTGCTCTACATCCTCGCGATCCGCCACCAGCGCCGCGGACGTGGGCCGCGCCGGAAAGGCCCCGGGCCGCTCCCGATGACGGAGCCGATCGAGGTCGCCGCACTGCCCGCGGGCGAGCGCGCGGCTCTCGATGCGGCCGACGCGAAGCCGACGTCCGACCCCGGTGTCGAGGACGCCGAGGTGGTGGAGGACGAGCCGACGCCTCGCACAGAGCCGGAGGGGAAGTCCTCCCTGCGCGCCGCCGGAGCGACGCGCCGCCGTCGGATGCTGGTCCTGCCCGCCCTGGGGGTCACCGCGCTCCTGGCCGCCGGGTGCTCGGCCGACTCCTGGCCGCAGCTGGGCGACGCCTCCGCCACGCCCTCGCCGTCGCCGACCGTGATCGCCCCCGAGAACCAGAAGCCGCCGGCGGTCACCGAGGCCCAGGCGAAGCGCATCCTGAAGAGCCTGGCCGACACGGTCGCCGAGGCCGACAGCACCCTCGACGCCGACCTCGCGGCCACCCGCCTCGTCGGCCCCGCGCTTGAGGAGCGCGTCGCCGACTACGCCATCCGCGCGAAGGTCACCAACGACGCGCCTCCCGTGGCCATCCCCACCGACGACGTGCGGGTCGTGCTGCCCGAGGCCACGGACCGCTGGCCGCGCACCGTGCTCATGCTCTCGCAGAGCGCCGATGACGACACCGTCCCGCCCGTGCTGCTTACGATGACGCAGGACGACCCGTGGTCGAACTACAAGGTGACCAACCTGGCCCAGATGGCCGCCGACGCACAGTTCCCGGAGGTCGCGGCGAGCTGGCTCGGCACTTCCATGGTGCCGGCCGACTCCGCGTTCCTGACGCTGCCGCCCGACCAGGTGGCCACGGCGTTCTCCGACGTGGTCGACAACGTGGAGAAGAGCCAGTACTACGGCCAGTTCGACGATCTCTCGCTGGCGGTCGCCCAGTCGATCCGTGATGGGCGGCAGACCGTGGTGCAGGGGCTCGTGGATGCCAATGCCGCCGAGACATCGAAGACGGCGTTCAAGGCGGCGCCCACGACCGCCGAGCCGGTCTCCATGACCACCCTCGACAGCGGCGCGATCGTCGCCGTCTCGGTGCTCGACGTCGAGACCATCACCCCGGTCAACTCCGACGTCGTCATCCGTTTCGGCAACAACGAGCAGGCCAAGGCGCTCACGGGCGTGACCGAGTCGTCGACGGGTGTCGAGACGACGTACCTGAGTCAGTTGTTCTTCGCCGTCCCCTCGCAGGGTTCGAGCGAGCCGATCAAGCTCCTGGCCTCCACCCAGGACCTGCTCTCCGTGAAGGTGATCAAGTGACCGACATCTCTCCCGCGGCGCTGCGTGGCGCCGTCGACCTCTCGAGTCTCCGCAACCGCCCCACCCCGTCCTCCGGGGGCGGCCCCGCGACGCAGGGCCAGGGCATCACCGATGTGGTCGTCGATGCGACGGACGAGACCTTCGGCGAGGTCCTGGAGATCTCCCGCACCGTCCCGGTCGTGGTCGACCTGTGGGCCGAGTGGTGCGGGCCGTGCAAGCAGCTGAGCCCGATCATCGAGAAGGTCACCCGCGAGCTGGGCGGTCGCGTGCTGCTGGCGAAGGTGGACGTGGACGCGAACCCGCAGCTCGCCCAGAGCTTCCGCGCGCAGTCGATCCCGATGGTGGTCGCGCTGATCGCCGGGCAGCCGGTGCCGATGTTCACGGGTGCCGTGCCGGAGCAGCAGGTGCGCGAGGTGTTCGCCCAGCTGCTCCAGGTAGCGGCGCAGAACGGCGTGTCCGGGACGCTCTCGATCTCGGGCGATGTTGCAGCGGATGCGCCCGAGCCGGTCGAGCCCGAGCTGCCCCCGCTCCACGCCGAGGCGTACGCCGCGATCGAGGCGGGCGACTACGCCGCCGCCATCCGCGCATATGAGAAGGCGCTGGCCGAGAACCCGCGCGATGAAGACGCCATCGCCGGGCTCGGGCAGGTGCGCCTGCTCCACCGCGTGCAGGGCCTCGATCTGCAGGAGGCGCGGGCCGCGGCCGCCGCCGGACCGCTCGACGTGCAGGCGCAGTTCGACGTGGCGGATCTCGACCTCGCCGGAGGGCACGTGGACGACGCGTTCGCGCGGCTCCTCGATTTGTTCGCTCAGCTCCCGTCGGACCAGCGGGCGCCGGTGCGCGAGCGGCTCGTGGAGCTGTTCGGCCTCATCGGCCCCGCCGACCCGCGCGTCGTGGCGGCGCGCAACCGGCTGTCCTCGCTGCTGTTCTGAGGCGTCCGCGCCCCGGGCGAGGTCGTCCTCGCGGGGCGCGGCCGGCGCAGCTCAGCCGTTGTTGACGGTGGGGACGTGCGGCTCGGGCTGGTAACGCAGCCAGAGGGTCGACAGCGCGGGGAGCGTGATCGCCGCCGTCGAGGTGCCGCTGTCGTCGCGCACGGCGACCACCATGCCGAGGTTGCCCGATCCGTGTCCTCCGTATTCCGCGGCGTCCGAGTTGAGCACCTCCTGCCACACGCCCTCGCGGGGGAGTGCGAGTCGGTAGCCGGTGCGCTCGACCCCGGCGAAGTTGCTCACGACCACCAGCCGCCCGCCGTGGGCGTCGCGCCGTTCGAAGGCGATCACGGAGGGGTCCCAGCTGGGGGCGCCGAGCCGCGTGAACGACGATCCGTCGCTGTCCCGCTCCCACAGCGGCGCCTGGGCGCGGTACACGCCGTTGAGCGCGCCGACGAAGTCCTGCAGCTGGGCGTGCGAGGGCTGCTCGCGCAGCCACCAGTCGAGTTCGCGCCCCTCCGACCACTCGGCGAGCTGCCCGAACTCCTGGCCCATGAACAGCAGCTTCTTGCCCGGGTGTCCCCACATGTAGGCCAGGTAGGCGCGGACGTTGGCGAGCTTGTGCGTGTGGTCGCCGGGCATCTTCGCGAGCAGGCTGCCCTTCCCGTGCACGACCTCGTCGTGACTGATGGGCAGCACGTAGTTCTCTCCGAAGGCGTAGACGAACGAGAACGTCATCTCGCCCTCATGGTGCGCGCGATACATCGGGTCGCGGGCGATGTACTGCAGCGAGTCGTTCATCCAGCCCATGTTCCACTTGAACCCGAACCCGAGTCCCGCGTGATCCGTGGGCGCGGTGACGCCGGGGAAGCTCGTCGACTCCTCCGCGATCATGAGGATCCCGGGGTGCAGGCGGTAGGCGGTGGCGTTCACCTCCTGGAGGAACCGGATCGCCTCGAGGTTCTCCCGACCCCCGTGGACGTTGGGCTCCCACTCGCCGTCGCGACGCGAGTAGTCGAGGTACAGCATCGAGGCGACCGCGTCGACGCGCAGCCCGTCCACGTGGAACTCCTCCAGCCAGTAGAGGGCGTTCGCGACGAGGAAGCCGCGGACCTCGGGGCGACCGTAGTCGAAGATGAGCGTGCCCCAGTCCTGATGCTCGCCGCGGCGGGGATCGGGGTGCTCGTAGAGGGGCTGGCCGTCGAAGCGGGCGAGCGCGAACTCGTCCTTCGGGAAGTGGCCGGGGACCCAGTCGAGGATCACGCCGATGCCCGCCTGGTGCAAGCGGTCGATGAGGTAGCGCAGATCGTCCGGCGTGCCGTAGCGGCTCGTCGGCGCGTAGTACCCGCTGACCTGGTAGCCCCAGGAGCCGCCGAACGGGTGCTCGGCGAGCGGGAGGAACTCCACGTGGGTGAACCCCGTCTGCTGCACGTGCTCGATGAGGGGATCGGCGACCTCACGGTAGCCGAGACCGCCCCGCCAGGAGCCCAGGTGCACCTCGTAGACCGAGAGCGGCTGCGCGACCGCGTGGGTCGCGGCGCGCCGGGTCATCCACGCGCCGTCCTGCCACGCATAGGTCGAGGCGGTGACGACCGACGCGGTCTCCGGCGGCAGCTGCGCGGCGAGCGCCATCGGGTCGGCCTTGAGGATCCACGCACCGGCGCGGGTGCGGATCTGGTACTTGTACCGGGTGCCGAGCGGCAGGTCGGGGATGAACAGCTCCCAGACGCCGCTCACGCCCATCGACCGCATGGCGTGCGTCTCGCCGTTCCACCCGTTGTGGTCTCCGACCACGCGTACGGCGCTGGCGTTCGGCGCCCAGACCGCGAACGCGACACCCGCCTCGCCGTCGTGCGTGGTGGGATGCGCTCCCAGCACCTCCCAGAGCCGCTCGTGCCGTCCCTCCGCGATGAGGTGCAGGTCGAGCTCGCCGAGCGCGGGGGAGTGACGGTACGGGTCGCCGGTGATCGCTTCGTCGTCCACGTCGCGGTAGCGCGTCGCCAGTCGATAGGGGACGGGCGGCCCGGGGTGACGGCCCTCCCACAGCCCGTGGGTCACGTGCGAGAGCTCGAGCCGGGTGCCGTCGGCGAACACGGCGGCGACGGAGGAGGCCAGCGGGCGGCGGGCGCGGATGATCGTGACCGTCCGCCCCGCGGCGTCCTCGGCGGGATGGGTTCCCAGCACGGCGTGCGGATCGTGGTGCTGTCCCTCGGCGACGGCGACCCACTCGGCGGATGCGATCGCTTCTTCGGCAAAGCTCATGCTCTCTCCCTCACCTTCAGGATGTGCACCGGCTCGGCGAAGGCGTCGAGCCGCACGTAGTTGTGGTCGCTCCAGGTCCAGACACTGCCGGTCAGCAGATCCTCGACCTCGAACGGTTCGCCCGGGGGGACACCCCAGCGGGTCGTGTCGAGGTGGACCGTGGTCTCCCTGACCGAGTGCGGGTCGACGTTCGCGACCACGATGATCGTGTCTGCCTGTCCGGTGCCGGTGAACGCCGCATCGAGGTGCTTGCTGTAGACCAGGACGGCGTCGTCGTCGCTCCAGTGGGTCTCCAGGTTCCGCAGCTGCCTCAGCGCCGGATGCTCGGCGCGGATCGCGTTGAGCCGACGCAGCAGCGGGGCGAGGGACTCACCACGCTCCTCGGCACCGCGCCAGTCGCGGAACTTGTACTCGTACTTCTCGTTGTCGATGTTCTCCTCCGAGCCGGGACGCGCCACGTTCTCGAAGAGCTCGTATCCCGCATACACCCCGTACACCGGCCCCGCGGTGGCCGCGATGCAGGCCCGGATGCGGTAGGCCGCCCGGCCGCCGAACTGGAGGTACTCGGTGAGGATGTCGTGCGTGTTCACGAACAGATTCGGTCGCATGTAGTCCGCGGTGTCGTGGGAGATGCTGGTGAGGAACTCCTCCAGCTCCGCCTTGGTGTTGCGCCAGGTGAAGTAGCTGTAGCTCTGCTGGAAACCCACCGCAGCGAGCGCCCGCATGACGGCGGGACGGGTGAAGGCCTCCGCGAGGAACACGACCCCCGGATCGCTCTCGTTCACGGTGCGGATGAGCCACTCCCAGAACCGGAGCGGCTTCGTGTGCGGGTTGTCCACCCGGAAGATGCGCACGCCCTGTGCCACCCAGTGCTGCACGACCCGCAGCATCTCCGCGGCGATGCCCTCGGGGTCGTTGTCGAAGTTGAGCGGATAGATGTCCTGGTACTTCTTGGGCGGGTTCTCCGCGTAGGCGATCGTGCCGTCCGGCAGGGTCGTGAACCACTCCGGATGCTCGCGGACCCACGGGTGGTCGGGGGACGCCTGCAACGCGAGGTCGAGCGCGACCTCGAGCCCTTCCTTCTCAGCAGCCCGGACGAAGGCCCGGAAGTCCTGGGCGCTACCGAGGTCGGGATGGATGGCGTCGTGCCCGCCCTCGGCCGCACCGATCGCGTACGGGGAGCCGGGGTCGCCCGGCTCGGCCACCAGCGTGTTGTTGCGTCCCTTGCGGTTGGTCGAGCCGATGGGGTGGATGGGCACGAGGTAGATCACGTCGAACCCCATGGCCGCCACGTCGGGGAGCCGCTTCGCAGCCGTCCGGAAGGTGCCGCTCCGCACCGAGCCGTCCTTCAGCCGCCGCGCCCCCTCCGAGCGGGGGAAGAACTCGTACCAGGCGCCCACTCCTGCTCGCGTGCGATCGACGTGGAGGTGCTGGTCCGCGGAGGCGGAGCGCAGCGACATCAGGGGACGCTCGGCGAAGACGACCGCGAGCTCCGGGTCTGCCGCGAGGGAGGCGGCGATCGCGGCGTCTCCCGTGCGCAGCGCCTCGGCGCCCTCGCGCAGGCGGCGACGCTGGGCCGCTGGCCGGTCCTTCTCGGCGGCGGCCCTGGCCAGCAGCTCGGCGCCGAGTGCGGCCACGACCGGGACATCGACGCCGGCGGCGAGCTTGAGCCGTGCGGCATGCGCCCAGGTGGCGTAGTCGTCGGAGAAGGCCTCGAAGCGATACCGCCACGGACCCTCCAGGTCCAGTGCGATCGAGGCCGTCCACGTGTCGGTGCCGTCCGCGAGCGCGGTCAGGCGGTGCAGGCTCCGCTCTCCGGTGGGGGCGGTGAGGCGCACGTGCACGCCGATGAGGTCGTGCCCTTCCCGGAACGACACCACCCGGAACGGCACGACCTCGCCGGCGAACGCCTTCGCGGGAAAGCCGCCGGGGACCGAGGGCGAGCCGTCGAGGAGCGGGATCCGCGTCGTGCGCAGCTCGCCGGGGAGGTCGGCGCCGTCGAACTCGCGCGGCGGGATCTGAGCGGGGCTCCGGAGAGCCGGGGGCCGGGTACCAGCACGTGCAGTCACAGTGCGAATCTACCGCTCCGGTGTGCCGGAGCCTACCGCTCGACCCGGGCGCAGAACCGTGCTATCACTCGACGCGGAACAGGCGCATCGAGGTGCCGGGAACGGACAGGACGTCGCCGGGCTCGAAGACCTCCGCGTGCGCGGAGGGGTGCTCGTCGGCACTCGACCAGAGCGAGACGAACCGGTTCGCGCCGTCGATCTCCAGCGGCAGTCGCACGTCGATCGGCGCCTCCGTGCCGTGCACGATCAGGAGGATGCGGTTCGCCGCCTCGGTGTCGGGCGTGGAGGCGGCGACGTACTGCAGCGTGCGGTTGCCGGGATCGTTCCACTGCCCCGGTTCCATCGTCTCGCCGTTCTGGTCGTACCAGTCCATGACCGAGGCGTTCGGGATGTGCTCGCCGAGCCGGGCGTAGCGGCTGGGGCGCAGCGCGGGATTCTCGTGGCGCAGCCGGATGAGCCGCGTGACGTGCGCGCGCAGATCCTGCTGCCACGGCTCCAGCTCCCATCCGAGCCACGTGAGGGGAGAATCCTGGGCGTAGGCGTTGTTGTTCCCGCGCTGAGTGCGCCCGACCTCGTCGCCGGCGGTGAGCATGGGGATGCCCGCGGACAGCAGGACCGTGCCCAGGAGGTTGCGCATGGCCTTCCGGCGGGCAGCGAGGATCGCAGGATCGTCGGTGGGGCCCTCGACGCCGTGGTTGAAGGCGCGGTTGGTGTCGGCGCCGTCGCGGTTGTTCTCGCCGTTCGCCTCGTTGTGCTTGACGTCGTAGGAGACGAGGTCGTGGAGCGTGAAGCCGTCGTGCGCCGTGACGAAGTTGATGCTGGCGAGCGGACCGCGCTCCTCGCTGAAGGTGTTGGAGGAGCCCGCGAGGCGCGTGGCGAAGCCGCCGATGCCCACCGGGGCGGAGGCGCGACGGGCGTAGTCGATGTCGCTCAGCCAGAAGTTGCGCACCCGGTCGCGGTAGCGGTCGTTCCACTCGTGCCACCCCGCGGGGAAGTTGCCCGTCTGCCAGCCGCCCAGCCCCACGTCCCACGGCTCGGCGATGAGCTTGGTGTCGGCGAGCACGGGGTCGGCGGCGATCGCCCGCAGCAGCGGATGCTCCGGGTTGTATGTGTGGGCGGCGTCTCGGGCGATCGCGGTCGCGAGGTCGAAGCGGAAACCGTCGATCTGCATCTCCTCCGCCCAGTACCGCAGCGAGTCCAGGACGAGGCGGGCGCCGGCGTCGGTGCTGGTGTCCAGCGTGTTGCCGCACCCGGTGGTGTCGATGTAGACGCCGTTCCCGTCCTGCCGGTAGTAGCTCGCATTGTCGATCCCGCGCAGGCTCGAGCGCGGGCCGCCGATGCCCTCCTCCGAGGTGTGGTTGTAGACGACGTCGAGGATGACCTCGAGCCCGGCCTCGTGGAGCAGCTTCACCATGCCCTTGAACTCGGCGATGATCGCCTCCGGTCCGCGCTTGCGGGCGTCCTCGGTGGCGTACGCGGCGTGAGGCGTGAAGTAGTTGAGGGTGTTGTAGCCCCAGTAGTTGGTGAGGCCGCGCTCGAGCAGGCGCGGCTCCGGCACGAAGGCGTGCACGGGCAGGAGCTCGACGGAGGTGATGCCGAGCGCGTGGAAGTGCTCGATCATCGCGGGGTGTGCGAGACCCGCGTACGTGCCGTGCAGCGCGGGCGGCACCTCGGGGTGGCGCTTGGTCATGCCCTTGAGATGGCCCTCGTAGATCACGGTGCGATCGAGCGGGATGCGCGGCTTGCTCGTGTTCCCCCAGTCGAAGCCGTCGACGATGACCACCGACCGCCACTCCTGGTAGCCGTGTCCCTGGGCGAGGCCCTTCGCGTACGGGTCGAGCAGCAGCGTCTCGGGGTTGAACGTGTTGCCGGGGCCGTGCGGCCCTCCCACGCGGACCGCGTACCGGGTTCCTGGCTGGAGCAGGGCAGACGTGACCTCCCACACGCCGCCCGGCCGACGCTCGAGCGCGGCCTGGTCCGTGACCCAATCGAGGTCGGTGGCGTCGAAGACGACCAGCTCCATCGACGAGGCGTTGCCCGACCAGACCCGCAGGGTGCCGCCGCCGTCGTGCAGGCGGACGCCGAGATCGTCGAGGGCCGATCCACCGGGGACGACGGGGACGCGGGAGTCAGGCATGAATACACCCTAGGCGTGTTGCATTTCAGTCTCATGTCGGCGCGGACCCGGTCCCAGAGGCACGACCGTGTCCGCACGACCGGGGATCGGGGGAGAATCGAGGTATGCGGCACTACCTCGATCACGCGGCGACCACGCCTCTGCGCGCGGAGGCCCGCGACGCCTGGCTCGAGGCGGCGACCGTCGTGGGCAACGCCTCGTCGACGCACGTCGCCGGACAGGACGCGCGGCGCCTGCTGGAGGAGTCGAGGGAGCGGCTCGCCGCGGTGCTCCACGCCGACCCGATCGAGGTCGTGTTCACCTCGGGGGGCACGGAGTCGATCAACCTCGCCGTGCAGGGGCTCTGGCGCGCACGGGACGCGGGCACCACCGCGATCGTGCTGCCCGACGGGGAGCATCACGCCACGATGGACACCGTCGCGGCTCTCGCCGAGGAGGGCGCGGAGGTCCGCGCGGTCCCGGTGTCGCCGGAGGCGCGCATCGATGACCCCCGCTTCGCCGCCGCGCTTCCGGGTGCCGCGCTCGCGACGGCTCTGGTCGCCAACAACGAGGCCGGCACGATCAACGATGTGGCCGCCCTCGCTGCGGCCGCGGCCGACAACCGCGTGCCGTTGCACCTCGACGCGGTCGCGGCCCTGGGCCACGTGCCGCTCTCCTTCCGGGGCCTGCGCGGGTCGGCGGAGGGTCATGGCGGGCTCGTCGCGCTGAGCATCGCGGGCCACAAGGTGGGTGCTCCGGTCGGGACCGGCGCACTGCTGGTCGCCCGGTCGGCTCGTCTCGCTCCGCTGCTGCGCGGCGGTGGACAGCAGCGGGGACTCCGGGCGGGCACGCAGGACGTGGCGGGCGCGGCGGCGCTGGCCACCGCGGTCGAGCTCGCCGAGAGCGAGCGCGAGGAGGAGGCGCGGCGGCTGCGTGCTCTGCGTGACCGCCTCGTCGAGGGCGTTCGCGCGCGGGTGCCCGCCGCCGAGCTCCTGGGCGACCCGCACGTGCGGTTGCCGGGCAATGCGCAGCTGCTGTTCCCGGGGGCCGTGGGGGAGAGCCTGCTCTTCCTCCTCGACGTCGCCGGGGTATCGGTGTCCACCGGCTCGGCCTGTCAGGCGGGGGTCGCGGAGCCCTCCCACGTGGTGATGGCGATGGGCCGGTCGGAGCGAGACGCCCGCAGCGTGCTGCGCTTCTCTCTGGGGCGCACCTCCCGCGATGATGACGTGGACGCCGTGCTGTCGGTGATCGCGGACGCGTATGCGCGTGCGTCCGGCGCCGGCTCAGCTGCGCGCTCGTAGACTGGACCCATGCGGATCCTTGCGGCGATGAGCGGCGGCGTCGACTCCGCCGTCGCCGCGGCGAGGGCGGTCGAGGCCGGGCATGACGTCGTCGGCGTGCACCTCGCCCTGTCCCGCGCGGGCGGGACGCTGCGCACGGGCAGCCGCGGCTGCTGCACGATCGAGGACGCGCTCGACGCGCGCCGCGCCGCCGACCTGCTCGGGATCCCCTTCTACGTATGGGACTTCTCGGAGCGGTTCCGTGACGACGTGATCGACGACTTCATCGCCGAGTACCGCGCCGGGCGCACCCCGAACCCCTGTATGCGCTGCAACGAGAAGATCAAGTTCGCCGCGCTCCTGGAACGGGCGATCGAGCTGGGCTTCGACGCCGTCTGCACGGGGCACTACGCCACCCTGATCGAGGGGCCGGACGGCCGGGAGCTGCACCGGGCATCCGACAACGCCAAGGACCAGTCGTACGTGCTCGGCGTGCTCACCGCCGAGCAGCTCGCGCACACCTACTTCCCGCTCGGCACGACGCCCTCCAAAGCGGTCGTGCGCGCTGAGGCGGCAGCCAGGGGCCTGACCGTCGCCCAGAAGCCCGACAGCCACGACATCTGCTTCATCCCGGACGGCGACACGCGCGGGTGGCTGGCGGAGAAGGTCGGTGCGGAGACCGGGGAGATCGTCGACCGCAGCGGCGCGGTGGTCGGCGAGCACGAGGGCGCGCATGCCTTCACGGTGGGGCAGCGGCGAGGGCTCAAGCTCGGGGTGCCGGCCGCGGACGGCAAGCCCCGGTTCGTGCTGGAGGTCCGGCCGGTGTCCAACACCGTGGTCGTCGGGCCGAAGGAGGCGCTCGCGATCGCCGAGATCGCGGGGGAGCGGTTCAGCTGGGCCGGCGCGGCGCCCGTGGAGTCGTCCTTCGCATGCGACGTGCAGATCCGCGCGCACGCCGACCCCGTTCCCGCCACGGCCACCGTGACCGCGGACGGCGTCCGTGTGGCTCCGGAGGTTCCGCTCGACGGCGTCGCACCGGGGCAGACCGCGGTGTTGTACGTCGGCACGCGCGTGCTGGGCCAGTTCACGATCGACACCACGGTCTCGGCGGTTCCGGTCGGCGTCTGATCCCGGCGGATGTCGGCGGCCGCTCCTAGACTGAGCAGGTGGCGGAGAACATCTCACTGGAAGACGCTCGGATCGAGGCCGAGGGGCTGACGACCCGCATCCTCGAGGCCAAAGACGCCTACTACGGACGCGACACCTCGCTCGTCGACGACGCGACCTACGACGGGTGGATGCGGCGTCTGGAAGAGCTGGAGCGCCTGCACCCCGAACTGCAGGGCCAGGACTCGCCGACGCAGATGGTGGGAGCGGCGGAGGCCACCGGTCTCGCCACGATCGAGCACGCCGAGCGCATGCTCAGCCTCGACAACGTGTTCTCCGTCGACGAGCTGCGGGAGTGGGCGGCCAAGACCCGCGCGGCGGCCGGTCGTGACGTCGACTGGCTCACCGAGCTCAAGATCGATGGGCTCGCGATCAACCTCCGCTACGAGAACGGGGTGCTCACCTCCGCCGCCACACGCGGTGACGGCCGGGTGGGCGAGATCGTGACGGAGAACGCGCTCCGTCTGCCGGAGATCCCGCAGCGACTGCGTGGTGAGGGGCATCCGCCGATCGTCGAGGTCCGCGGCGAGGTGTTCATCCCGATCGCGGCGTTCGAACGGCTCAACGCCGCGCAGGCCGCCTTCCGCGAGCGCGCCTACGCCGACGCGCTCGCCCGGTGGGAGGCCCGCGGCGGCGTGAAGAAGCCGTTCGACGAGGAGAAGGCGCGCACGGCTGCGGCACGGCGGTTCCCCGCGTTCGCGAATCCGCGCAACGCCGCCAGCGGTGGTCTGCGCCAGCAGATCGACAAGAAGGACGGGCTCGAACTGGAGGCGGGGCTCCTGCGGATCGAGTCGCTCGCGCTGTACGTGCACGGAATCGGCGCCTGGGCACAGCCGCCGGTGGCCGCGCAGAGCCAGGTGTACGACCTGCTGGCTGAATGGGGCCTGCCGACGAGCCCGCACACGCGGGTGTGCCGCAGCATCGATGAGGTCGTCGACTTCGTGGAGTACTACGGCGAGCACCGGCACGACATCGAGCACGAGCTCGACGGGATCGTGGTGAAGGTCGACGAGCTGGAGCTGCATGACGAGCTCGGCGCGACCAGCCGGGCACCCCGGTGGGCGATCGCCTACAAGTACCCGCCGGAGGAGGTGCAGACGACGCTCCTCGACATCGTGGTGTCGGTCGGACGCACGGGCCGGGCGACCCCGTTCGCGGTGATGGCGCCCGCGCACGTCGCGGGGTCGGTCGTGCGTCAGGCCACGCTGCACAACAAGGACGTCGTGAAGGCCAAGGGCGTGCTCATCGGCGACACCGTGGTGCTGCGCAAGGCCGGTGACGTGATCCCCGAGGTGCTCGGGCCGGTCGTGGAGAAGCGGGACGGCACCGAGCACGAGTTCGTGATGCCTGCCGACTGTCCGGAGTGCGGAACACCGCTGCGGCCGATGAAGGAGGGCGACATCGACCTGCGCTGCCCGAACGCGCGCTCGTGTCCCGCACAGGTTCGCGGGCGTGTCGAGCACATCGGGTCGCGCGGCGCGCTCGACGTCGAGGCGCTGGGCGAGGTCACGGCCGCGGCCCTCACGCAGCCGACGTCACCCGCCGTGCCGCCGCTGGAGACGGAGGCCGGGCTGTTCGCGCTGACGCTCGACCAGCTCGTGCCGATCGAGGTCGTGGTCCGGGATGCCGAGACCGGGCTGCCGCGTGAGGACGAGGACGGCCTCGTGAAGACGAGGGCGCCGTTCCGCCGGAACCCGACGGCGGCCGAGAGGAAGGCGGGGCGCGAGGGCCCGCAGCCCTCCTCGCAGGCGCTCACGCTCCTCGCCGAGCTCGAGAAGGCCAAGACGAAAGACCTGTGGCGACTCCTCGTCGCGCTGAACATCCGTCACGTGGGCCCGGTGGCGGCTCGAGCCCTCGCGCAGTGGTTCGGTTCGCTGGACGCGATCCGGGCGGCCTCCCGGGAGGAGCTCGCGGCGGTCGAGGGCGTCGGCGGGATCATCGCCGACTCGCTGCTCGCATGGTTCGAGGTCGACTGGCACCAGGAGATCGTGCGGCGCTGGAGCGAGGCGGGGGTGCAGTGGGCGACGCCGGGGCACCCGGGGCCCGGGGCTGCGGTCGCCGAGGGCGGAGTGCTCGACGGGCTCACGGTCGTCGCGACGGGTTCGCTCGACGGCTACACGCGCGAGGGAGCGCAGGAGGCGATCATCAAGGCGGGGGGCAAGGCCGCGTCGAGCGTGTCGAAGAAGACCGACTTCGTCGCGGCAGGTCCGGGCGCCGGCTCCAAGCTCGCGAAGGCCGAGGAACTGGGCATCCGCATCCTCGACGCTGCACAGTTCCACCTGCTGGTGACCGAGGGACCCGACGCCCTCGGCTGAACGGGTGCCCGCGGGTCAGGTGTCCGTGGGAGGCAGGAACTGCAGCAGCCGAGGGGAGTCGGCGAAGCCGAGCCCGCGGTACAGCGTCACGGCCTCCTCGCTCGAATGCACGGTGACGCGTCCTGCGCCGAGGGACACCGCGTGAGCGCACGCCGCCGCGACCAGTGCTCGCCCGGTCCCGCGCCCGCGGTGCTCCGGCAGCACGAACACGCTCTGCACGTCGGCCGAGACCCGGTCCGCGGCCCCGGGGCGCGGCACCCGGGGGAGCATCGCGACCCAGGCGACCCCGACGGGGTCGCCTGGGTCCGCCCTCGCTACGAACGCCGAGTGCGTGTCCTCGTGGAGGCTCCACCAGGCGGCGAGTTCCGCCGTGAACTCGTCGAACGACCGTCCCGCCGTCAGCTCGTCTGGCACGTCCTGCCACTTGAGCAGCGCGAGCCCCGCGACGTCTCCGCGGTCCGCACGGTCGATACGCACGATCAGCTCTTGTGACGGGGCTTCCGGAACGGCTTGTCCTCGCGGGGACCGCGGGGTCCGCGATCGTCACGGTCATGGCGGTCACCGCGGTAGCCGCGGCCCGCGCCGTCGTCGTTCCCGCGGTCGCGCGCAGCTCCCCGGCGTGCCCCGGGGCCACGGTCGGGCGCGATCTCGATCAGCCGCCCGGAGATGCGGGTGTCGCGGAGCTTCTCGAGGACGGCGGGGTCGAGGTTGGCCGGCAGTTCGACGATCGAGAAGTCGGGGCGGATGTTGATGGCGCCGAAGTCGTCGCGACCGAGGCCGCCCTCGTTCGCGAGCGCGCCGACGATCTGCCGCGGCTCCACGCGGTGCCGTCGTCCGACCTCGATGCGGTACGCCGCATAGTCGCCACGGCCCCGGCGTTCCCTGGGCTCACGCGTCTCCCGTGCGTCCCGCGGTGCGCGCTCACGCGGCGGACGGTTGTCGGCGGCCACGGCTCTGGCGAGCGGGTCGTCCGCGGGGTCGAGGAGGAGCGGTCGCTCACCCTGCGCGACCACGGCGAGAGCCGCGGCGACATCGCTCTCCGGCACGTCGTGGTGGCGCACATAGTGGGCGATGATGTCGCGGAACGCGTCGATGCGGGCGGTCTCGGACAGCGCGGTCGTGATGGCGTCGTCGAAGCGCGCGAGGCGCGTGGTGTTGACGTCCTCCGTGGTCGGCAGCTGCATCTGCGTCGGCGTCTGACGCGTGGCCTTCTCGATGTGCTTGAGCAGGTAGCGCTCGCGCGGGGTGATGAAGCTGATCGCGTCGCCGGTCCGCCCGGCGCGCCCGGTCCGGCCGATGCGGTGCACGTACGACTCGGTGTCGGTGGGGATGTCGAAGTTGATGACGTGGCTGATGCGCTCCACGTCGAGACCGCGCGCGGCGACGTCGGTCGCGACCAGGATGTCGAGCTTGCCGTCCTTGAGCTGGTTGACACTGCGCTCGCGCTGCACCTGGGGCACGTCGCCGTTGATCGCGGCGGCGGAGTAGCCGCGAGCGCGGAGCTTCTCCGCGAGCGTCTCGGTCTCGTTCTTGGTGCGGACGAAGACGATCATCCCGTCGAAGTTCTCCACCTCGAGGATGCGCGTGAGGGCGTCCACCTTCTGCGCGTACGACACCACGAGGTACCGCTGGGTGATGTTCGTGTTGGTCGCGGTCTTGGACTTGACCGTGATCTCCTCGGGGTCGCGGAGGTACTGCTGCGCGAGGCGTCGGATCTGGGCGGGCATCGTGGCGGAGAACAGCGCGACCTGCTTCTCCTCCGGCGTCTGGGCGAGGATCTGCTCGACATCCTCCGCGAAGCCCATCTTCAGCATCTCGTCCGCCTCGTCGAGCACCAGGTACTGCAGCTCCGAGAGGTCGAG
The DNA here is from genome assembly GCF_023091155.1 of Microbacterium sufflavum. Lineage (NCBI taxonomy): Bacteria > Bacillati > Actinomycetota > Actinomycetes > Micrococcales > Microbacteriaceae > Microbacterium > Microbacterium sufflavum. The sequence goes on from NZ_JAHWXK010000001.1 coordinate 2,772,813, forward strand.
CGTGCCCTTGGCGAGGTGGTCCATGATGCGACCGGGGGTTCCGACGACCACGTGCACACCGCGGCGCAGCGCCGACAGCTGCACGCCGTACCCCTGACCGCCGTACACGGGCAGCACGTGAACGCCCTTCATGCGTGAGGCGTACGACTCGAACGCCTCGCACACCTGCAGCGCGAGCTCGCGCGTGGGGGCGAGCACGAGGGCCTGCGGGGTCTTCTGTGCGGTGTCGAGGCGCTCCAGCACGGGGAGCGCGAAGGCCGCGGTCTTGCCGGTGCCGGTCTGCGCCATGCCCACCACGTCGCGGCCCGACAGCAGGGTCGGGATCGTCGCGGCCTGGATCGGGGAGGGGGTCTCGTAGCCGAGGTCTCGGATGGCCTTGAGGACGGGCCCGGTGATGCCGAGCTCCTCGAATCCGGGGGTTGCGGGGGACTCGTCGGGGGCGTCGGTGGGCACTGCGTCTTCAGGGGTCACTTCCCAAGGGTAGCGCGCGCCGGCCGCCACCACCTGTGCAGACGGCTCAGGCGCCGGTGGTGAGCGCGAGCAGCTTCTCCTTGACCTGGCGGCGCAGGACCTTGCCGATGAGCGACTTCGGCAGCTCGTCGACCACGAACACGCGGCGCGGCACCTTGTACGGGGTGAGGATGCTGCGGGCGTACGCGCGGATCGCTTCGACGTCGACATCGGCGCCTCCGTCGACGACGATCGCGGCGACGACCTCCTCGCCCGAGTGCTCGCTGGGCAGTCCGACGACGGCGGCGTCCACGACCGACGGGTGCTGCCGCAGCGCGTTCTCGACCTCGGTGGGGGCGACGTTGAAGCCGCCGGTGATGATCAGCTCCTTGATGCGGTCGACGATGCGGACGAAGCCGGCCTCGTCGATCGTGACGATGTCTCCCGTGCGGTACCAGCCGTCGACGAACACGGCGTCGGTCTCCTCCGGCTTGCCGTAGTAGCCGGAGAACACCTGCGGGCCGCGGACGACGAGCTCGCCCGCCGACCCCGCCGGTACGTCCTGCGTCGGGTCCTCGGGGTCGACCACGCGGCACTCCGTTCCGGGGAGGGGGAGGCCGACGGTGCCCGGCACGCGGTTGTCGGCCACGGGGTTCGCCATCAGCACGGGCGAGCACTCGCTCAGCCCGTAGCCCTCGACGAGGTACCCGTGGGTCGCGGCCTCGAAGGGGACGACCAGCTCGTGCGGCAGGGCCATCGCCCCGGAGATCGCGACCTCGATGCCGTCCAGGGAGACGCCCTTCGCCTGCGCGGCCGCGAGCAGCCGGTCGGCGATCGGGGGCACGAGCGGGAGGAAGGTCGCGGGGTGCTTCTTGACGACATCGAGCACGAGGTCGGGGTCGAACTTGGGGAACAGCACGAGCCGCGCCCCCATCGACATCGCGAACGTGAGGCACAGCGTCAGCCCGTAGGCGTGGAACATCGGCAGCACGGCGTACACCACGCAGCCCTTGCCGCGCTGGATCGATGGCACCCATGCCTGCGCCTGCGCCGCGTTCGCCAGCAGGTTGCGGTGCGTCAGCGCGGCGCCCTTCGGAGTTCCGGTGGTGCCCGAGGTGTACTGGATGATCGCGAGGTCGTCCGTGTTCGGTCTCGGATGCGACGCCGGAAGCGGGTCGGAGGCCACGAGCGAGTCCCACACCACGGTTCCGCGCACGCGCTCGGTCAGCGCTGCCCTGGACTCGCGCGCCTTCGCGACGGGCAGCCGCAGAGCGAAGCGGGTGAGGGCGGGCATCGCGCGCGTCACGTCGACGGAGACGAGGTTCGTCACGGCGAGGTCGGCGGGGAAGTCCTGCACGGTGGCGACGACCTTGTTCCACACGATCGCGTGCTTGGCACCGTGATCCTCGAACTGCTTCCGCAGCTCGCGCGGCGTGTAGAGCGGGTTGTGCTCGACGACGACGGCGCCCAGACGCAGCACGGCGTAGAAGGCGATGATGTGCTGTGGGCAGTTCGGCAGCACGATCGCGACCGGGTCGCCCGCACGCACGCCGAGGTCGCGGAGTCCGGTGGCGGCCCGGTCGATCGCGTCTTGCAGTCGGGCGTACGTGGTCTCACGGCCGAAGAACTGCAGCGCGGGAGCGTCGGGGTAGTCGCGGGCGGACGCGGCGACGATGTCGACGAGGGAACCGGTGACGGGGGCGAGATCCTCGGGGACGCCGTCGGCGTAGCTGGCGATCCACGGGCGAGGAGGCTGGAACGTGCTCACGCGCCCAGCTTATGCGCGCCGCGACGCGCCGAGCGGGCGACGGCACCCCAACTAGACTGGGGTCGTGTCTGAAATCACCCCTGATCTTGTGCGCCATCTCGGCGTGCTCGCGCGCATCCAGCTGAACGACGACGAGGTGACGCGGCTCACGGGCCAGCTCGACGCCATCGTCGACAACATCGCCAAGGTGTCGGAGGTGGCCACGGCCGACGTCGCCGCCACGAGCCACCCGATCCCCTTGAGCAACGTCTTCCGTCCAGACGTCGTCGGGCAGACGCTCACGCACGAGCAGGTGCTGCAGAACGCCCCCGACGCCGCCGACGGCCGCTTCCGGGTGACCGCGATCCTGGGAGAAGAGCAGTGAGCGACATCATCCGGCTGACCGCGGCGGAACTCGCCGACAAGCTCGCGGCGCGTGAGGTCTCCAGCGTCGAGGCCACCCAGGCGCACCTGGACCGTATCGCCGCGGTCGACGGCGACGTGCACGCGTTCCTCCACATCAACGAGCACGCGCTCGACGCGGCCGCTGCCGTCGACGCACGCCGTGCGGCAGGGGAGGAGCTCGGCCCGATCGCGGGGGTCCCGCTCGCCATCAAGGATGTCCTGGTCACCACCGACCAGCCGACCACCAGCGGCTCGCGCATCCTCGAGGGCTACCGGTCGCCGTACGACGCGACCGTCGTCGCCCGCTCGCGCGCGGCCGGTCTCATCCCGCTCGGCAAGACGAACATGGACGAGTTCGCCATGGGCTCGTCGACGGAGCACTCCGCGTACGGCCCGACGCGGAACCCGTGGGATCTCGACCGGATCCCCGGTGGATCCGGCGGCGGTTCGGCCGCCGCCGTGGCCGCGTTCGAGGCCCCGCTCGCGCTCGGCTCGGACACGGGCGGCTCGATCCGTCAGCCTGCTCACGTGACCGGCACGGTCGGGGTGAAGCCCACGTACGGCGGAGTCAGCCGCTACGGCGCGATCGCCCTCGCGTCGAGCCTCGACCAGGTCGGCCCGGTCACCCGCACGGTGCTCGACGCCGGTCTGCTGCACGATGCGATCGGCGGCCACGACCCGAAGGACTCGACGTCGCTCGACGAGCGGTGGCCGTCGTTCGCCGCTGCAGCGCGTGAAGGTGCGAGCGGGGACGGCCTCAGAGGTCTCCGCGTCGGTGTCATCCGCGAGCTTCCCGACAGCGGCTTCCAGCCGGGGGTCGCCGCGTCGTTCCGCAGCGCCCTCGCGCTCCTGGAGGCTCAGGGCGCCGAGATCGTCGAGATCGATGCGCCGCACTTCGAGTACGGCGTCGCCGCGTACTACCTGATCCTCCCGGCGGAGGCGTCCAGCAACCTGGCGAAGTTCGACTCGGTCCGCTTCGGTCTGCGCGTGACGCCGGAGGGCAACCCCACGGTCGAGGACGTCATGTCCGCCACGCGCGACGCCGGATTCGGCGACGAGGTGAAGCGACGCATCATCCTCGGCACCTACGCGCTGTCCGCGGGCTACTACGACGCGTACTACGGCAGCGCCCAGAAGGTCCGCACGCTCATCCAGCAGGACTTCGCCGCCGCCTTCGGCCAGGTCGACGTGATCGCCACGCCTTCGGCGCCGACTACGGCGTTCAAGCTGGGCGAGAAGATCGACGATCCGCTGCAGATGTATCTCAACGACATCACCACGATCCCCGCGAACCTCGCGGGTGTGCCCGGCATCTCGATCCCGAGCGGCCTGTCCGACGACGACGGCCTGCCCGTGGGCATCCAGTTCCTGGCTCCGGCCAGGGAGGATGCCCGTCTCTACCGCGTGGGAGCGGCGCTGGAGACACTCCTCGTCGACTCGTGGGGGGCGCCGCTCCTCACCCGCGCACCGCAGCTCGCAGGAGGGAACCGCTGATGGCCGCCGCAGCCAAGCTGATGGACTTCGACAGGGCTCTCGAGCTGTTCGAGCCTGTGCTCGGGTTCGAGGTGCACGTCGAGCTCAACACGAACACCAAGATGTTCTCCGACGCGCCGAACCCGGCGAACGAGGCGTATCACGCCGCCGAGCCCAACACGCTCATCGCCCCGGTCGACCTCGGTCTGCCCGGGTCGCTGCCGGTCGTGAACGAGACGGCCGTGCGCTCGTCGATCAGCCTCGGACTCGCACTGGGCTGCTCGATCGCGGAGTCGAGCCGGTTCGCGCGGAAGAACTACTTCTACCCCGACCTCGGCAAGAACTACCAGATCTCGCAGTACGACGAGCCGATCGCGTTCGAGGGGTCGGTCGAGGTGGAGCTCGAAGACGGCACCATGGTGACCATCCCGATCGAGCGCGCGCACATGGAGGAGGACGCGGGCAAGCTCACCCACATGGGCGGCGCGACCGGACGCATCCAGGGCGCGGAGTACTCGCTGGTCGACTACAACCGCGCAGGGGTGCCGCTGGTGGAGATCGTCACCAAGACGATCTTCGGCACCGAGCACCGGGCGCCGGAGGTGGCGAAGGCGTACGTGGCGGCGATCCGCGACATCGTGCGCGGTCTGGGCATCTCGGAGGCCCGGCTGGAGCGGGGCAACCTGCGCTGCGACGCCAACGTGTCGCTGCGCCCGCGGGGGCAGGAGAGGCTCGGCACGCGTACCGAGACGAAGAACGTCAACTCGATGCGCTCCGTGGAACGCGCCGTCCGGTACGAGATCCAGCGCCAGGCGCAGATCCTCGCCGACGGCGGCACGATCATCCAGGAGACCCGCCACTGGCACGAGGACACCGGCACCACCTCGCCGGGCCGTCCGAAGTCCGACGCGGACGACTACCGGTACTTCCCCGAGCCGGACCTCCTCCCTGTGCAGCCGGCCCCGGAGCTGATCGAGGAGCTGCGCGCGGCACTGCCCGAGCAGCCCGTCGCGCGGCGCCGCCGGCTCATGGCCGAGTGGGGTTTCACGCCGCTGGAGTTCCAGGACGTCCGCAACGGCGGTCTGCTCGACGTCGTCGAGGCGACGATCGCGGCGGGCGCGACGCCGGCGACCGCGCGCAAGTGGTGGACGGGTGAGATCAGCCGCCTGGCGAACGCGCAGGAGAAGGACGCCGCGGAGCTGATCACCCCCGAGAACGTCGCGGCGTTGCAGAAGCTCGTCGACGAGGGGACCCTCACCGACAAGCTCGCCCGCCAGGTGCTCGAGGGCGTCATCGCCGGCGAGGGCACTCCGCAGCAGGTGGTCGATGCCCGGGGCCTGGCCGTGGTGTCCGACGACGGCGCGCTCGTCGCGGCGATCGATGAGGCCCTCGCCGCACAGCCCGACGTGATGGCGAAGATCCAGGACGGTAAGGTGCAGGCCGCCGGTGCGATCATCGGTGCGGTCATGAAGGCCATGAAGGGTCAGGCCGACGCCGCACGCGTGCGCGAGCTCATCCTCGAGCGCGCTGCCCAGTAGCCGTCTCTCCCGGGCCTCGTGTCCGGGGCCCGGGAGAGAATGGACGCATGGGACACGGTGACGGCAGAGGGCGCATGGTGTCCGCGGCCGATGCCGACGACAGCGGAACCCGCATCCTGCATGTCGACATGGACGCGTTCTACGCCGCGGTCGAGGTGCTCGACGATCCGAGTCTGCGGGGCATGCCCCTCATCATCGGCTCGCCGGACGGTCGTTCCGTCGTCTCCAGCGCCTCGTACGAGGCGCGGCGCTACGGCGTTCGGTCCGCGATGCCCGTCTCGCAGGCTCTCCGCCTGTGCCCGACGGCCAGGGTGGTACCGCCGCACTTCCCCCGCTATCAGGCGGTCTCGCGCCAGGTGATGGCGATCTTCGAGTCGTTCACCCCGCTGGTGGAGCCCCTGTCCGTCGATGAGGCGTTCCTCGATGTGCAGGGCGTGCGTCGGCTGTGGGGGAGCCCGGCGAGGATCGCCGCGCAGATCCGGGAGCGCGTCTCGGCGGAGGTCGGCATCACGTGCTCTGTGGGCGTGGCCGAGACGAAGCACGTCGCCAAGATGGCGTCGACGATCGCGAAACCCGACGGCATGCTCGTGGTATCGGCCGCGGAGACGCTCGACTTCCTGGCCCCGCGGTCGGTGCGCGCGTTGTGGGGTGTGGGGCCGAAGGCGGCGGAGGCGCTGGAGGCGCGAGGCATCCGTACGATCGGCGACATCAGGGCGACCACGACCGACATGCTCGACCGTGCGGTGGGCCCGGCGCTGAGTGCGCGGCTGGCGCAGCTCTCATGGGGCCGGGATGCGCGGGCGGTGGACACCGAGCGCGTGGAGAAGAGTATCGGACACGAGGAGACGTTCGACGTCGATGTCGACGACCGCGCGTTCCTGCGTGCGGAGCTGTTGCGGCTGGCCGATCGCGTGGGCGCGCGGTTGCGTCGTGCCGGGTGGGAGACGTCGACCGTGTCGATCAAGATCCGCTTCGCCGACTTCCGCACGGTCACCCGGTCGCAGACCCTGAGCGACCCGACCGCCGTGAGCCAGCGCATCGGGGAAGCGGCGCAGAGTCTGTTCGAGCAGATCGATCGGCGCGATCCGATCCGTCTGGTCGGCGTGCGGGCCGAGAGACTGCAGCCGGCGGGCGGCTCCGCCCTGGCGCTCTGGGACGACGACGAGGACTGGCGCCGCGTGGAGGGGGCGGTGGACGAGGCGATCGCCCGCTTCGGGACGGCGACGATCAGCCGCGCGCGTCACATCGGTCGCGGCGAGGGTCGCGGGGCCGCGCGGCATCCGAAAGACCACGGCATCGCGGATTGAGGGGCGCGCACGCGGGCGGGGTCGGCTACCGTGGGAGCATGCCGAACATTGCACTGGAACTCGGGAAGCAGGTCGCGTCCTTCGGCGTGAAGAGCGCGTACGGTGAGCCGCAGGATGTCGACGGCGTGAGCGTGACGCCGGTCGCATTCACCTACTCCGGTTTCGGGGGCGGCAGCGGCGACGGTGCCGAGGGCGGCGGCGGGGGCGGTGTCTCGATTCCCGTCGGCGTCTACGTGCGCCGCGAGGAGGGGCTCCGCTTCGAGCCGAACATCGTGACGCTGCTCGTCGTGGCGGTGCCCTTCGTGTGGGTCACCGGTCGTGCCCTCACGCGCATCATCCGTGCCCTCAAGAAGTGACGATCCCGTCGCGGCGGCGCTTCGCCAGGCCGCGGCACTGATCGCGCAGGACATCCGCGGCCTCGCTGCGGCGAACCCGATGGTGGTCATCGACGGCGGGAGCGGTGCTGGCAAGACCTCGCTGGCGGAGCTGCTCGCGCGGAACTGGCCGCTCGTCGGACGGGTGCAGGTCATCGCCCTCGACTCGCTGTACCCGGGCTGGGACGGCCTGGAGTCCGGCGTGGAGCGAGCGGTGGACGGAATCCTGCGGCCGCACGGGCGGGGCCTGCTCGGCTCCTGGCGTCGGTGGGACTGGGAGCAGAACACGGAGGCGGAGAGTCATGCCGTCGACCCATCGCTCGGTGTGATCGTCGAAGGCAGCGGCATCCTCCGTCCGTCGACGGCCGACCTCGCCGATGTCCGCATCTGGGTGGAGGCGGGGGAGGAGTCGCGAAAGGCGCGCGCGCTCGCGAGGGACGGCGACACGTACCGACCGCACTGGGAGCGGTGGGCGGCGCAGGAGCGTCAGCACCTCCTGCAGCACCACCCGCGCGAGCTGGCGACGCGCATCGTCACGGTGCCGTGACCGCCGGTATCCGGTCTCAGGCCCCGATGTCGTCGGCCGATTCGATGAGCAGTTCGAGCCGGTAGCCGAGCCAGTCGTACACGGCCATCGCCTCGCCGCTCGCGACGGGCTCCTCCACGGTGAGGCCGAGCCGCGTCGCGATCACCAGACGGATGGCGGTGAGGGTGCGCAGCCAGGAGTCGATGTCGCTTCGCTGGATCGTCACCTCCCGGAGCTCGCGGGCCTGTTCCGGCGTGAACGGCGCCTCCGGGTCGAAGGCGGAGAGCGCCGACCGCACGGTGCGCGCATCCAGGACACGCCGGTCGGTCACGTCGTCGCGAGTGGCCGCTGCGAACGCGGCCGCGGCACCCTCGTCGTCGGGATAGGGGTTGGGCGTCAGTCGGGCGATCGCGGGGTCATTCGGATCCGGCTCGGCGATGAGGGCGAGGACGTCGTCGACGATCCGCAGGAGCTGGGCGCCCTCGATGGTGGCGACGGTGAGGATGAGGGGGGCGGTCATGCGGATGCCTTCCGCACGGTCGCCCAGAGCCCGTAGTCGTGCATCGCCTGCGCGTGGACCTCCATCGTCTCGCGCGGCCCTGTCGCCACGATCGCGTGGCCCTCGTTGTGCACGGCGAGCATGAGTGCGGTGGCGTGCTCCTCGGTGTAGCCGAAGTAGGTGCGGAAGACACGGACCACGTAGCTCATGAGGTTCACCGGGTCGTTCCAGACGACGACCTGCCAGGGCTCGAGCGGTGCGGCGGACAGATCCGTGCTCTCGTCGAGATCGGGGAGTGCCGTGCTCATCGTCACGCCCATCCCAGCTCGTGCAGGTGCGCATCGTCGATGCCGTGGAAGTGCGCGATCTCGTGCACGAGCGTCGTGTGGATCTCGTCGCGCAGATCATCGAGGGTCTCGCACTGGGCGAGGTGCGGCTCGCGGTAGACGATGATCCGATCCGGGAGTTCGCCCATGCCGTACTGTGTGCGTTCCGTCAGTGCGAGACCGTCGTACATCCCCAGCAGGTCGAGACTGCCGTCCTCGGGGCGGTCCTCGACCACGAACACGACGTTGTCGAGGCGGTCCACCATGTCGTCGGGCAGCAGGTCCAGCTCCTCGATCACGAGGGCCTCGAATGCGCCGGCGTCCATGTCCATCCAGACCAGCCTAGGGGCCATTCGGGACACCGGTCAGTGCAGCAGGACCAGCAGCGCTGCCACGAGGATGAACAGGCCGCCGAAGACGGCGTTGAGGATGCGCTGCCCGCGCGGCGAGGCCGTCAGGCGGCGGAAGGGCCGGGCCGCCACCGCGAAGAACCCCCACATCACCAGCACGTCGACCACGACGACCGTCGCGATCAGCGCGAGGTATTGGGGAAGCTGTGGCTGGTCGAGCCGGATGAACTGGGGAATGAACGCGAGGAAGAAGACGATCGCCTTGGGGTTGAGCAGGTTGACCCAGAAGCCCCGGCGCATCATCGACCAATGGCTCTCGTGCGCCGGTGCGGGGATGGGCGCGTCGTCGAGCGGTGGTGTCGGGCGGCTGAGGATGAGGCGGAGGCCGAGGAAGACGAGGTAGGCGGCGCCCGCGTAGCGGATGAGGGTGAACAGCACCTCGGATCGGGAGACGAGCAGACCGACGCCCGCGGCGACGATCACGACATGAACGATCAGAGCGATCTGCTGGCCGATGATGCCCCAGATGGAGCGCCGCCAGCCCTGCGACAGGGAGTTCGACATCGTGTTGATCGCGCCAGCGCCGGGCGTGAAGCTGATCACCACCGACGCGGTGAGGAGCGAGAACCAGACCGCCAGTGACACGGCTCCAGTCTAGAGCCGCAGGGCAGCGTCGATCCGCGCCTCGAAACGGAAGAAGCCCGGTTCCGAGGAACCGGGCTTCTTCTCTCCGGGTGAGTAACGGGGCTTGAACCCGCGACCTCCTGGACCACAACCAGGCGCTCTACCAACTGAGCTATACCCACCATGCGCCCGCCTGCGCGGGCAACCCTACGAGTCTATTACATGTTCGAGGTGAACTCCGACACGGTGCGCGTCGCGATCTCCTTGGCATCGTCGCTCGACGGCCCCGGCTCGTCGACGAACACGGCCTCCCGGTAGTAGCGGAGCTCACGGATGGACTCGAGGATGTCGGCGAGCGCGCGATGGCCACCGTCTTTCACCGGTGCCTGGAAGAACACTCGCGGATACCAGCGCCGGGAGAGCTCCTTGATGCTCGACACGTCCACGTTGCGGTAGTGCAGCCACTGGTCGACCTGCGGCATGTACTTGGCGAGGAACATGCGGTCGGTGCCGATCGTGTTGCCCGCGAGGGGTGCCTTGCGCTCGAGCGGGACGAAGCGACGGATGTAGGCGAGCGTCTGTTCCTCGGCTTCCGCGAGCGTGACGCCCCGCGGGATCTCCTCGATCAGCCCGGAGGTCTCGTGCATCTTCGTGACGAAGTCGTTCATGTGGGACAGCGCCTGATCGCTCGGCTTGATCACGACCTGGAATCCGGGGTCGAGGGGACGCAGCTCGAAGTCGGTGACGACGACCGCGATCTCGACGAGCTCATCCATGGAGAGATCGAGGCCCGTCATCTCGCAGTCGATCCAGACCAGGCGATCGTTCTCGGAGGCAGCTACCATGTCGTCATCCTATCGAGGGCACCGACATCGCCCGCCTGCCCGCGGTACGGTAGGACTGTCCGCCTCCGTAGCTCAGGGGATAGAGCAGGAGCCTTCTAATCTCTTGGTCGCAGGTTCGAATCCTGCCGGGGGCGCTTCCGATCGACGTAGCGACGGCATCAGCAGTGGCGAAGCGCGGCCACGGCATCGTCGGCACGCCAGAACTCTCCGATCAGCCGGAAGCGGCCGGTCGCGAGGTGCAGCCGCTCCGCCCGGTAGCGCAGACCGAGCGGGTCCGGCACGAGCCTCAGGTGACCGAGGACATACTCCCGCGAGTCCTGGACCCGCCACAGGTGGTCGGCGGCGCGGACGAGATGCTCCTTCTCCGAGGAGAGACGAGGTGCGGCGAAGGGCACCTCGGGGGCCGTGGCGGACGTTCGTTCAGACATCGATTTCTCCCTTCCTGCAACAACGCTAGGACGGGCCACCGACATTCGCGCCGCGCCGGGACACGCGTCTGACCGGGCTCTTCCTCCACGCTTCGTCGATGTCGGCGATGCGTCCCCACAGCGCGTGGATGCGTCAGTCGATGCTCCTGCCGTCACCGCAGGCTGGAGACATCCGGAGAGGCTCCGGCGACAGAAGGAGAACAGCATGACCGAGATGATCACCGTCGTGGGGCGAGTGGCGACCGATCCGCATCAGGGGCACACCGGCGCGGGGGTGCCCGTCACCAACTTCCGGCTGGCGAGCACGCACCGCCGCTTCGAACCGACGACCCAGACCTGGGTCGACTCCAAGACCAACTGGTTCTCCGTGGCGGCGTTCCGGCAGCTCGGTCAGAACGCCAGGGCGTCGCTGCGGGTGGGCGACAGCATCGTCGTGACCGGCCGCCTGCGCATCCGGGCCTGGGAGAGCAATGGGAAGCAGGGCACGAGTGCCGACATCGAAGCCGACGCGATCGGGCACGACCTGCGGTGGGGGACGACCGCGTTCCGGCCGTCGCCGAGACGCTCTCCGGAGACCGTGGCGGAGGGGGAGAAGGATGGGGAGCAGTCTCCCGGTGCCGACTCCGCGAGTGGAAGCGCGCGGACGGCGGCGAGTGGCCGAACCGGAGACGATCTGGGTGACCTGTGGGGCATCGACGGTTCCGGGGACGGGGGTGCGGCGACGGACCAGGCGTTCCCCGACGGCTTCCTCGGAGCGGGAGCCAGGGTGTCGGCGGGGCAGTAGGGGCAGGCGCGCAGCGTCAGCCACGCACCGTCAGCACGCCGGGCTGTGGGTGTGGGCGACGTAGACTCGGCTCGTGCTCCGAACGGCCCCGTCACTCGCCCGCACCGCCCGCGCGTTCGTCGGAGCCGGTGCGATCCTCGTCCTCCTCGTCGGATGCACGGCCGCCGCCGGCGAGCATCCGACGCCGCCGAGCTCCCTGTCGCCCTCGCCCGCGGATACGGCGACGGCGTCGCCGGCACTGCAGCCCGAGGGCACCGCGGAAGACAATCTTCCGTATTTCCGGGCGATCGCGGAGGGTGTGTGGGCCTCGGAACAGCGAGCGGAGGGTCGGGCCTATATCGACGCGCTGGTGGCCGGGGGCTTCGATCGCACCGCCATGCAGGTCACGCCCGACCAGACCACCGTGGGCAACCCGGTGGAGAGCCTCCAGTTCTCGGTGCGCTGGGGAGAGGAGTCCTGCCTGGTGGGACAGGTCGGTCCCTCGACGGGACAGGTGGTGGCCGTCGTCATGCCCCAGCTTGCCGAGGGACGCTGCCTGGTCGGGACGACGCGTCCGATCGACTGGTGATGCTTCGATCACGAACCCTGCCGCCGACGGCCGGTAGGCTGGAGTGTCGATCTTCGACGCCAACAGAAGGAGCGGTTTTCGGTGGCTGAGTACATCTACTCGATGGTGCGTGCGCGCAAGGCGGTGGGCGAGAAGCTCATCCTCGACGACGTCACGATGGCGTTCCTTCCCGGAGCGAAGATCGGCATGGTCGGCCCCAACGGCGCCGGCAAGTCGACGATCCTGAAGATCATGGCCGGGCTCGACACGCCGTCCAACGGCGAGGCGAAGCTGTCGCCCGGCTATTCGGTCGGGATCCTCATGCAGGAGCCGGAGCTGGACGAGTCGAAGACCGTGCTGGAGAACATCCAGGACGGCATCGCGATCAAGGCGAAGCTCGACCGCTTCAACGAGATCTCGGCGCTGATGGCCGATCCCGATGCGGACTTCGATGCGCTGCTCGCCGAGATGGGCACCCTGCAGGAGGAGATCGACGCGGCCGACGGCTGGGACCTCGACTCCCAGCTCGAGCAGGCCATGGACGCACTGCGCACGCCCCCCGGCGACGCCGCGATCGCCCCCCTCTCCGGTGGAGAGAAGCGACGTGTCGCCCTCGCCAAGCTCCTGCTGCAGAAGCCGGATCTGCTGCTCCTCGACGAGCCGACCAACCACCTGGACGCGGAGAGTGTGCTGTGGCTCGAACAGCACCTGCAGTCGTACAAGGGCGCCGTCATCGCCATCACCCACGACCGGTACTTCCTCGACCACGTGGCCGAGTGGATCGCGGAGGTCGACCGCGGTCGGCTGATCGGCTACGAGGGCAACTACTCGACCTACCTGGAGAAGAAGGCCGAGCGTCTCGACATCCAGGGCAAGAAGGACGCGAAGCTCGCCAAGCGCCTCAAGGACGAGCTCGAATGGGTCCGTTCCAGTGCCAAGGGTCGCCAGACGAAGTCGAAGGCGCGACTCGCGCGCTACGAGGAGATGGCCGCGGAGGCGGAGCGGACGCGGAAGCTCGACTTCGAGGAGATCCAGATCCCCGCGGGGCCGCGCCTGGGCAACGTGGTCATCGAGGCGAAGAACCTGAAGAAGGGCTTCGACGGACGCTCGCTGATCGATGGCCTCAGCTTCAGCCTTCCGCCGAACGGCATCGTCGGCGTGATCGGTCCGAACGGCGTCGGCAAGACCACACTGTTCAAGACCATCGTCGGTCTCGAGCCCCTCGACGGCGGCGACCTGAAGATCGGCGAGACGGTCAAGATCAGTTACGTCGACCAGTCGCGCTCGTCGATCGACCCGAACAAGACGCTGTGGGAGGTCGTCTCCGACGGGCTCGACTTCATCACGGTCGGCAAGACGGAGATCCCCTCGCGGGCCTACGTGTCGAAGTTCGGCTTCAAGGGTCCTGACCAGCAGAAGAAGGCCGGTGTGCTCTCGGGCGGTGAGCGCAACCGCCTGAACCTCGCGCTCACGCTGAAGGAGGGCGGCAACCTGCTGCTCCTCGATGAGCCGACCAACGACCTCGACGTCGAGACGCTGAGCTCGCTGGAGAACGCCCTTCTCGAGTTCCCCGGCTGTGCCGTGGTCATCACCCACGACCGGTGGTTCCTCGACCGCATCGCGACGCACATCCTGGCGTACGAGGGCACCGACGAGAAGCCCGACCAGTGGTACTGGTTCGAGGGCAACTTCGAGGCCTACGAGCAGAACAAGATCGAGCGCCTCGGGCCCGACGCGGCCAAGCCGCACCGGTCGACCCACCGCAAGCTCACGCGCGACTGACCCGATGACTGCGCCTTCGCCGGGAACCCGCCTGCACATCCCGATCCACCTCCGCTGGGGGGATCTGGACGCGTTCAACCACGTCAACAACACCTCGATGCTCAAGCTGCTCGAGGAGGCGCGCGTCCGCGCGTTCTGGCGGGCGGGTCCCGGCGAGGAGGCGCCGTCCACGGCGGTGCTCGACTCCGGCATCGACGAGGGCATCCTGACGCTGATCGCGCGGCAGGAGATCGAGTACCTCGCGCCGGTGCCGTATCAGCGTCGACCGCTCGAGGTGCAGATGTGGTTCGGCAAGCTCGGCGGGTCCAGTGTCGAGGTCTGCTACGAGGTGCACAACGACCCGGCCGCGGAGCCGCGGGTGCTGTACGCGCGGTCGACAGCAGTGATCGTGCTCGTCGAGGCCGCGACGGGTCGCCCCACGCGACTCACCTCCGAGATGCGCGAGGCCTGGGAGCCGTACGTCGGCCCTTCCATCGAGTACGCGCACCGCTGACCTCGACGGCCGTGTGACCCGCGCCGAACGCTCGGATCAGGATGCCTCCGACGGCACGCGGATCATAATCTCCTGCGCCACGCTCGCCACCAGCGAGCCGTCGCGCGTGTAGATCCGCCCGGTGGCCAGCCCGCGCCCGCCGCGCGCGTTCGGGGACTCCTGCGCATACAGCAGCCACTCGTCGACGCGCGCGGGACGGTGCCACCACATCGCGTGATCGAGGCTCGCGACCTTGAGTCCCTGGTGTGCCCACGAGACCCCGTGCGCGCGCAGGATGGACTCCTGGATCGTCATGTCGCTGAGGTACGCCAGTGCCGCGCGATGCAGCCGCTGGTCGTCGGGGAGCGGAGCGCGCAGTCGCATCCAGACGGCCTGACGCGGGACCCGGGCATCGTCGTTGGGGAGGTACAGCGGCGACTCGACGTGACGGATGTCCGCGGCGCGATCGGTGAGCATCCGCCGCGCGCCCCCGGTGAGTCCGGGAACGCGATCCTCGTCGGGGAACAGCGTCTCCGGGTCGGGCACGCCCTCGGGCATGGGCTCCGCGTGCTCGACTCCCGGATCCGCATCCTGGAAGGACGCGATCATCGAGAAGATCGGCACCCCGTTCTGGTACGCCTGCGTGCGGCGCGTCGAGAATGAGCGGCCGTCATGGATGCGGTCGACGGCGATCGTGATGCCCTGACTCGCGTCACCGGGCCGCAGGAAATAGCCGTGCATCGAATGGACGGCGCGATCCTCCGGCAGGGTGCGCTCCGCCGCGAGGAGCGTCTGCGCCAGCACCTGGCCTCCGTAGATGCGGCCGCTCGGCATCGGGTGCGAGGAGCCCGTGAAGATGTCCTCGGTCGTCCGGGCCTGGGTGGCGTCGAGGTCGAGAACCTCGAGGAGTCGATCGACGGTCTGGATGGCGTGGTCGTCCGCGCTCATGGGTTCCTCTCCGCGACCGCAGGCGCCGCACCTCTTGGTAGTTTAGAACGCGTGCCGCCTACGCTCCTGCTCGCCGATCCCGACACGGCGAAGGATGTCCTGACGTTCGTGGGCCGCGCCGGTCGCGCGGGCGACGGGGGAGTACGACTTCAGGCCTCGCGCGGGGTCCTGGCGCTGACCACGGCCGTGCTCTCGCCGCAGACCCTGTTCGATCAGACCCCCACGATCCTCGCGATGCGTATCGTGCACGCGGACCCTGAGCTCGAATGCGACCTGGTCGTCGACAGCCTGTCGCCCGCCGACACCCCCGAACGCCTCATGCTGCCGGACACCGGCCTGTCGCCGTCCTGGGCCGGGGTATCCCCGCCGCGCCAGGGCTGGACCGTGGAGGCGTCGCTGGAGGCGTCCGTCGTCGCGCAGCGCGCACAGTGGGGGATCTCCGCCGTGGCGCGGGGGGCGGGCGCCGGCTCGGGCGAGGAAGCGGTTCGCGCGCTCCGAGCGGCCATCTGGGGCGAGCCCGACGACGATCTCGGCGGGCTGCCGCGCGGTGTGGCGTTCGCCGCGGACGCCATGGGCTTCATCTCGGGCGAGGAACAGGTCGGGGTGTCGCGCGCCGGTCGCTGGTCGCGGCTCGCCTTCCGTCGCGGGCATGTGCTGGCACGAGGCCCCGTGGCATCCGGGCTCACGGGCGTGCGGGCCACCGGCACCCGAGCCTGACGGCGCTGCCACCTCGGAGCGACGGGACGGGCGCCAGGGCCTGATGGGACGGCCGAAGCGCCGGCGTGACCCGAGGGCGAGAGCCACGCTCGTCGATCGACCGCGCCGGGGCGTATCCGAGGGTTTCGCCACGAGCCCCGTGGCGCGGGGTCAGTCCGCCGCCGCGGCGGCCGACCTTCCCGCCTGTCGCCCGGAGAACAGGCACCCTCCGAGGAACGTGCCCTCCAACGCCCGGTACCCGTGGACACCGCCACCGCCGAAGCCGCTCGCCTCGCCCGCGGCGAACAGGCCAGGGATCGGGATGCCCTGGGCGTCCAGCGCACGACCGTCGAGGTCGGTGTGGATGCCGCCCAGCGACTTGCGGGTGAGGACGTGCAGCTTGACCGCGATCAACGGGCCGGCGGCCGGGTCCTGCAGCCGGTGCGGCGCTGCCGTCCGGATGAGCTTGTCACCGCGGTAGCCGCGCATCGAGCGCAGCATGCCGATCTGGGCATCCTTGGTGAACTCGTTCTCGATCTCGTGGTCGCGCGCGACCACCTCGCGCCGCACGGTGTCGATGTCGAGCAGCTCGCCACCGTCATGCCGGCTCATCTGCTCCAACAGCGACTCCAGGTCGTTCTCGACGATGAAGTCCTGTCCCTCGTCGAGGAACGCCTGGACGGGGCCGGTCGGTCCTTTGGCGAGCCGCGACTTCAGCAGCAGCCCTACATCCTTGCCGGTGAGGTCGGGGTTCTGCTCGCTCCCGGACAGGGCGAACTCCTTCTCCACGATCTGCCGCGACGTGACGAACCAGGAGTGGTCGTGACCGGTGCGCCGGAGGTGCGCGAGCGTCCCGAGCGTGTCGAACCCGGGGAACAGCGGCACGGGGAGGCGCGCGCCCGTCGCGTCGAGCCACAGGGACGAGGGGCCGGGGAGGATGCGGATGCCGTGCGCGGGCCACACCGGATCCCAGTTCGTGATCCCCTCCACGTAATGCCACATGCGGTCGCCGTTGATCAGGCGGGCGCCGGCGGCCGCGGTGACGGCCTGCATCGAGCCGTCGACATACGCCGGGACGCCGGAGAGCATGTGCGCCGGCGGCGTTCCCAGCCGTTCGGGCCACGCCGCACGGACGAGCTCGTGGTTGCCGCCGATCCCTCCGGACGACACGACGGTCGCCTTCGCCGTGATCTCGAACGCGCCGATCACCTCGCGGGAGGACGGCACTCCCCGTTCCGCACCGCTGGAGGCGAGGACGGAGCCGCGGGCGCCGGTGACACGTCCATCCGTGACGATGAGGCTCTCCACGCGGTGCCGCGCGAGCACGGTGAGCCGACCGCTGCGCTCGCCCTCCTCGACGGCCGCGGCGAAGGGGGCGACGATCCCGGGGCCGGTGCCCCAGGTGATGTGGAATCGCGGCACCGAGTTGCCCGGTCCGATCGCGCCGTAGCCGCCGCGCTCCGCCCAGCCGACCACGGGGAAGAAGCCCACGCCGAGGCTGCGCAGCCATGAGCGCTTCTCCCCGGCGGCGAACTGCAGATACGCCTCGGCCCAGCGGCGCGGCCACTCGTCCTCCGGGCGGTCGAAGCCCGCGTTGCCGAACCAGTCCTGGGTGGCGAGCTCGAGCGAGTCCTTGATGCCGAATCGGCGCTGCTCGGGGGAGTCCACGAAGAAGAGTCCGCCGAACGACCACCACGCCTGGCCGCCGAGGTTCGTCCGCGGCTCCTGGTCGACGACGATGACGCGGCGTCCGGCCGCCAGTGCCTCGCGGGCGGCGACCAGTCCGGCCAGCCCCCAACCGATCACCAGGACGTCCGTGGTCGGGGGCTTCGTCGTCATGTGTTCTCCGTTGATTCCTGACGTGCGCGGGTCTCGAGCGTCGGGCGCCCGTGGGGAGTCGTGCCGATGCCGGACGGCTCGAATGTGTTCACCATGGCATAGGCGGCGCGCTCCAGGTAGTCCCAGAGCGTGGATTCGTGCAGCGGAGACAACCGAGCCTCGTCGACGGCGGTGCGCATGTGACGAAGCCAACGATCACGCGCGTCCGGGTCGATGTGGAACGGCATGTGACGCATGCGCAGGCGCGGGTGTCCGCGGGTCTCGCCGTACGTGGTCGGACCGCCCCAGTACTGTTCCAGGAACATCCGCAGGCGGTCCTCGGCGGGGCCCAGATCCTCCTCGGGATACATCGGCTTGAGCACCGGATCGAGGGCGACCTCGCGGTAGAACACGGAGACGATCTTCCGGAACGTCTCTGCGCCCCCGACCTCGTCGTAGAACGTCATCTGTCGCCATTCCCCTCGGTCGACGGCTTCTTGCGGCGCCAGATGCCGCGGTCCGGGATGACCGGCACGCCCGTGACGGCGTTCGGCCGGGTCTTCGGCGGGTTCGCCCCGCGCACGCGCCGTGCGCCTTCGAGCCCTGTCGGCACGACATCGGACATGCGCGGCACCGCGATCTCCTTCTCCAGCAGAGCGGCCCGCAGCCGGCGCCGCAGCTCCTGTGCGACGTCGTCTCTGGCGTTCGCCCTGGTCTTGATGACGACGCGGACCACAAGGGCGTCGCCGTCGATGGATTCCAGGCCCCACAGCTCGGGCTTCTCGACGATGCGCGTCCGCCACTTGGGGTCCTTCGCGAGGCCCTGTGCCGTCTCGAGCATGATGTGCTCGACCTGGTCGAGGTCGGCGTCCGGGGCGACGCCGGTGTCGACGATCGCGCGTGCCCATCCCTGGGACATGTTGCCGATGCGCGTGACCTCGCCGTTGCGGACGTACCAGAGCGTCCCGTTCACGTCTCGCACCTGGGTGATCCGCACGCTCACGTACTCGACCACGCCGCTCGCCAGACCAAGGTCGACCACGTCACCGATGCCGATCTGGTCCTCCGCGACGAGGAACATCCCGTTGAGCACATCTTTGACGATGTTCTGGGCGCCGAAACCGAGACCAGCACCCACGGCGGCGGTCAGCAGCGTGAGCGACCCGAGCAGGCTGGGACTGAGAGCGTTCACGACCAGCACGATCGCGATGACCACCAGCATCACGTTGACGATGTTCTGGAGGATCGTGCCCAGGGTCCTCGTGCGCTGGACCAGACGCATATCGGCGAGCGGAGAGCGTTCGAGCGCCTGGGTGTCGTCGACCGACGCCTTGTTCTTCGCGCTGTCCACGATCCGGTGCACGACGCGCCTGATCACGCCCCGCAGCACGAAAGCGATCACCACGCAGGAGGCGATGATGATCGCGACGACGAGCGCTTTGCCGCCGATGTGTCCGAGCAGGGTCAGCAGGTCCTGGACCCAGTCGGGAAGCGGGGTGGGAGTGGGGTCTGGCGTGGTCTCGAGGGGGAGGATCATCGCTGCCGAGTTTACCGAGCGGGCCTCTGCCCCGGCTGGAAGCGCGGCGGCAGAGGCCCGGACGGAGGGTGGCGCCGATCAGTCCTCGGCGTCGCGGGACTGCGCCGCCAGCGCGCGCTCGACGTCGGCGAGGTTCTCCAGCACGAGGCGACGGAGCGCCGGCGGAGCGTCCTGGTGCGAGGACAGCCACGAGCGCGTCGCGTCGCGCAGCGCCACGTCGGCCAGCGCCGTGGGGAACAGGCCGACGATGAGGTACTGGGCGATCTGGTAGGTCCGCGACTCCCACACCGGCAGCAGCATGTCGAAGTACTTCGGCACGAACTCGCCGAGCACGTCGGCGCCTGCGGGGTGCACGAAGCCGAGGGCTGCCGACCGGACGATCGTGTTCGGCGCGTCATCCCGCTCGATCAGAGAGGCCCACGCGGCCTGCTTCGAGGCGGCGTCGGGAAGAGCGGCTCGTGCCTGCGCGGCGAACTCCGCGCCCTTGGCGGTGTTGTCGGCGGCGAGAGCGGCGTCGATCGTCGCGGCGTCCGTCGCTCCGATGGTCGCGAGTCCGACGAGCAGCTGCCAGTTCAGGTCGGCGTCGATCTCGAGACCGGGGAGGGTCTCCTCGCCGGAGCGCAGGCGCCCGACGATGCCGGCGTGCTCAGGGGTGACCAGGGCGTTCGCGAACGCCGTGACGAACTGGAGCTGGCTGTCGCTGCCCGCTTCTGCGGCTTCGGCGAGGGCCCACAGGCCGTCCGCGACCTTGAGTCGCGCCGCCTGGCGCTCCTCGGGTCGCACGTACAGCGTGGCCGCCGTGCGCAGCTGGGCGAGCGTCGTGCGGACCGTGGTCGACTCGGTCTCGCGGCCGATGTTGCCCAGCACGAGGTCGATGTAGTCCGAGGCCGCCGTCTCCGCGTCGCGCGTCTGGTCCCAGGCGGCGCCCCACACGAGGGAGCGCGCAAGCGGGTCGTGGATGTCGGCGAGGTGTGCGATCGCCGTCGCCAGCGACTTCTCGTCGAGACGGATCTTGGCGTAGGCGAGGTCGTCGTCGTTCAGCAGGATCAGGTCGGGGCGCGCGAGGCCCTGCAGTTCGGGGACCTCGGTGCGGTCGCCGTCGACATCGACCTCGACGTGGTGGACGCGCGTGAGCGTGCCGTCCTGCAGCGAGTAAAAGCCGATGCCCAGGCGGTGCGGACGGATGGTCGGGTAGTCCGCCGGGGCGGTCTGGGTGATCGCGAAACGCGAGATCTTGCCGTCGTCGCCCTCGGCCACCACGGGCTCGAGCGTGTTGACGCCGGCCGTCTCCAGCCACTTCTTCGACCAGGTGCCCAGGTCGCGTCCACTCGTGGCCTCGAGCTCCGACAGCAGGTCGCTGAGCTCGGTGTTGCCCCACGAGTGCTTCTGGAAGTACTGCGACACCCCGGCGAAGAACGCCTCGATGCCGACCCATGCGGCGAGCTGCTTCAGCACCGAGCCGCCCTTGGCATAGGTGATGCCGTCGAAGTTGACCTGCACGTCTTCCAGGTCGTTGATCTCCGCGACGATCGGGTGCGTGGAGGGGAGCTGATCCTGGCGATAGGCCCAGGTCTTCTCCATCGCGTTGAACGTGGTCCAGGCCTCGGTCCATTCGGTGGCCTCGGCCGTCGCGATGGTGGAGGCCCACTCCGCGAACGACTCGTTGAGCCACAGGTCGTTCCACCACTTCATGGTGACCAGGTCGCCGAACCACATGTGCGCGAGCTCGTGCAGGATCGTGACGACCCGGCGCTCCTTGACGGCGTCGGTGACCTTGCTGCGGAAGACGTACGTCTCGGTGAACGTGACCGCACCCGCGTTCTCCATCGCCCCGGCGTTGAACTCGGGCACGAACAGCTGGTCGTACTTCGCGAACGGGTAGGGGACGCCGAACTTCGATTCGAAGTACGCGAAGCCCTCACGGGTCTTGTCGAAGATGTAGTCGGCGTCGAGGTGCTGCCACAGGCTCTTGCGGCCGTAGACGCCGAGCGGGATCACGCGGCCGGAGGCGCTGGTGAGCTCGGAGAACGTGGACTCGTAGGGTCCCGCGACGAGGGCGGTGATGTAGGAGGAGATGCGCGGCGTCGGCTCGAATCCCCAGGTGGCGGTGACGTCGTCGTCGTGCACAATGGGCTCGGGCGTGGGGGAGTTGGACACGACCTTCCACGCCGCGGGCGCCGTGACCGTGAACTGGAACGTCGCCTTGAGGTCGGGCTGCTCGAAGACCGCGAAGACGCGGCGCGAGTCCGGCACCTCGAACTGCGAGTACAGGTAGACCTCGCCGTCGACGGGGTCGACGAATCGGTGCAGGCCCTCGCCCGTGTTGGTGTAGAGGCAGTCCGCGTCGACGACGAGCACGTTCTCGGCCTGCAACCCGGACAGCGCGATGCGAGAGTCGGCGAAGACCTCCTGCGGGTCGAGCTGCTCGCCGTTGAGAGAGATCTCGCGCACGTCGCGGGCGA
Organism: Microbacterium sufflavum; assembly: GCF_023091155.1. Lineage (NCBI taxonomy): Bacteria > Bacillati > Actinomycetota > Actinomycetes > Micrococcales > Microbacteriaceae > Microbacterium > Microbacterium sufflavum. The sequence goes on from NZ_JAHWXK010000001.1 coordinate 2,794,751, forward strand.
TCAGATCGATGAAGGTGAAACCGTCGGGCGTCGCGGAGAAGCGCACGACGCTGCGGGAACCGAAGACCTCGGCGCCCTTCGTCAGATCGAGGGCGACCTCATAGGAGTGCGTGTCGATGACATCGCGGCGCTCCTGCGCTTCGATTCGGGTGAGGTTCTCTCCAGGCACAGCTGTACTCCCAGGGGTGAGGGGATGTCACCGGGGTCGGCGCAGTTGGCGCCGACGGCAACCATGACAGCCTACGCCAGTGCGCGAGGCGGGCTCACGCTCTGTGCGCATTCTCCCGGCGGCGAGCGGACACCGGTGCCTCGACGAGGTGGGAGGATGGAGGGGTGACTGCGATCGAGCCGAATGTCGTCCCCTTTGCCTCGCCTGCCGCCGCCAGCGGTGCGCCCTTCGTGACCACGCCCGTCGCGTACGATGCGATCCTCCTCGCCGGCTTCGGTGGCCCGGAGGGTCAGGAGGACGTGATCCCGTTCCTCCGCAACGTGACGCGCGGCCGCGGCATCCCCGACGAGCGGTTGGAGGAGGTCGCGCACCACTATCGTCACTTCGGCGGCGTGAGCCCCATCAACGGGCAGAACCGCGTGCTCAAGGAGGCGCTCGAGCAGGCGCTCGTCGCGCGCGGCATCGAGCTGCCCGTGTACTGGGGCAACCGCAACTGGGCCCCCTACCTCGAGGAGGTCGTGCCCGAGGCGGCGCGCAACGGGCACACCACGCTGCTCGCGTTCGCCACGAGCGCCTACAGCTCGTTCTCCAGCTGCCGCCAGTACCGCGAGGACTTCGCGCGCGTGCTGGAGGAGACCGGCCTCGGGGAGACCGTCACGATCGACAAGATCCGCCCGTTCTATGACCACCCGGGTTTCGTCGAGGCCTTCGAGTCGGGAGTGCGGGAGGCCATCGAGGGCTTCCTGGCGCAGGGCATCGCCGCGCCGGACATCCAGATCCTGTTCTCGACGCACAGCATCCCGACGGCCGACGCCGAGCGTTCCGGCGCCCGCGACATCGACTGGGGCGAGGGCGGCGCCTACGCCGCGCAGCACCTGGCCGTCGCGGCCTGGGTGATGGACCGGGTACGGCAGTCCGTGCCGGCGGCGGCCGACGTGGCCTGGGAGCTCGTCTACCAGTCGCGCTCGGGGCCCGCGTCGCAGCCGTGGCTCGAGCCGGACGTGTGCGACGTGATCGGTGAGCTTCCCGCGCGAGGGCGGCGCGCGGTCGCGGTCGTGCCGGTGGGATTCATGAGCGACCACATGGAGGTGCTCTGGGATCTCGACACCGAGGCGGCGGAGGCGGCGGAAGACGCGGGACTCGCGTTCACGCGCACGCCGACGCCTGGCGTGTCGCCGACGTTCGTCGAGGGGATCGTCGACCTGATCGAGGAGCGGCTGCAGGGGCGTCCGAACGAGGAGCGCGCTCACGTCACATCGCTCCCCGGCGGCTTCGACGTCTGCCGGCCCGGCTGCTGCGAGAACGTCAGGGCGGGGTTCAAGCCGGCGGCCGCCGGCGTCGCCCCGTGACCGGAACGGGTGTCGGCGGCGGCTTCTAGGATGGAAGCCATGCGCATCCACATCGCCACCGATCACGCTGGACTCGATTTCTCCACGCAGCTGCAGGAGCACCTGCGGGCGGCGGGGCACGAGGTCGTCGACCACGGTCCGGTGGAGTACGACGCGCTCGACGACTACCCGGCGTTCTGCATCCGGGCTGCTCAGGCGGTGGTCGCCGATCAGGAGGCGGGCGTCGAGGCGCTGGGTGTCGTGTTCGGCGGATCCGGCAACGGCGAGCAGATCGCGGCGAACAAGGTGCGCGGTGTCCGCGCGGCCCTGGTGTGGAACCTCTCCACGGCCGAGCTCGCACGGGAGCACAACGACGCCAACGTGATCTCCATCGGCGCGCGGCAGCACACGTACGACGAGGTGACCTCCTTCATCGACCGGTTCATCTCGACCCCGTTCTCGGGCGACGAGCGTCATGTGCGCCGCATCGGACAGATCGCCGACTTCGAGCGCGACGGCTCGCTGCTCCCGGATCCGCGGGGCTGACATGCCCGAGGGTCACTCCGTCCACCGCATCGCCCGGCAGTTCGACCGCAACTTCGTCGGCAAGGTGCTCCGCGCCTCCAGCCCCCAGGGACGCTTCGCCGAGGGGGCGGCGATCCTCGACGGGCGCACGGCGACGAGCGTGCAGGCGGTCGGCAAGCAGATGTTCCTGGAGACCGAGGGCGACCTGTGGCTTCGCGTGCACCTGGGGCTCTACGGTGCCTGGGACTTCGCTGGCGAGATCCTCGTCGACCCCACGATCGCGTCTGCGAATGGACGTATGGGTCAGACGAACCAGCGAGGCACCGTGCTGGAGGACCCGATCCTGGACGACGCCGGAGAGAACTCTCTCGCCTCGATCGGCGCCCCGCGACGCACGCGGGTGCACGTGCGCATGTCCGAGCAGACGAAGGGTCTCGCGGACGAGGGGGTGGAATGGCCGCCGCCCGTGGTGGGGCAGGTGCGTCTGCGGCTCATGACCGACATCACGGCCGCCGACCTGCGCGGCCCTACGGCGTGCGTTCTGCAGACGCCCGAGGAGATGCTCGCGACGGTCGCCAAGCTCGGTCCGGATCCGCTCGTCGGTGATCCGGCCGAGAACGAGGAGCGCTTCGTCCGCGCGGTGCGCAAGAAGTCGACGCCCATCGCGCTGCTGCTGATGGACCAGGCGGTGGTGAGCGGCATCGGCAATGTGTATCGCGCGGAGATGCTCTACCGGCAGCGGCTCAATCCGCACACGCCCGGACGAGACGTGCCGGAGGATGTGGTGCGCGCCCTCTGGCACGACTGGGTGCGCCTGCTGGCGATCGGTGTCGAGACGGGTCAGATGATGACGATGGACGACCTGTCGCCCGACGAGTACCGTGCTGCGATGGCGAGCCGCGACGACCGGCATTGGGTGTACCACCGCGCCGGACTCCCGTGCCGGGTCTGCGGCACCGAGATCGCGCTCGAGGAGATCGGCGCGCGCAAGCTCTACTGGTGCCCCCGCTGCCAGGCGTGAGTCCGCGCTGGCGTGTGCGGGCGCCCCTAGGCTGAATCCATGCGACAGAATCCGAGCTTCACGCTCGCCGACGTGACCGAGATCCGGCGCGTGATCGAGGCCAACCCCTGGGCCACCATCGTGAGTTCGACCGACGACGGGCTCGTCGCCTCGCACTATGCCGTGCTGCTCGACGACGACCGCGACGACCTGACGATCGTGGCCCACGTCGGGCGTCCCGACGACCTCATCCACGGGCTGGGGGAGCGGGAACTGCTGGTGGTCTTCCAGGGCCCGCACGGCTACGTGTCGCCCGGCTGGTACGGCGATGTCCCCGCGGTGCCCACATGGAACTACACGGCCGTGCACCTGGCGGGCACACCCGAGATCCTGACGCCGGACGAGAACCTGCGGGTGCTCGACCGCCTCGTGGAGCGGTTCGAGAACGGCATGCCCGAGCCGCGGCTGATGTGGCAGCGTCCCAACGACGCCGCGTTCGTGGAACGGCTCGCCGCAGGGACAGTGGGATTCCGCCTCACCCCCGCGCGCGTCGTCGCAAAGCGCAAGCTCAGCCAGAACAAGCCCGTCGAGACGATCGAGTCGGTGATCGCGGCACTCGAGAGCGAAGGCCCGTACACCAACCGTCCTCTGGCGGCGGAGATGCGGCGCGCTCAGGTGGCGCGCGAGGGGAACCGGGCATGACGGCGCGGAACGACACCGTCGGGACGGTGCGCGCCGTTCGTCTGGCCGGTCCCGGCCGGGAGTTCCTCATCGACGACGAGCCGGTGGACCTTCACCTCGACGGCGGCGTCATCGTCGACATCGCGCCGACCGGCGCCCTGCGACCGCGTGGACAGGTGCTCGACGCCGATGGTCTCTGGGCGGTCCCCGGCTTGTGGGACAACCACGTGCACACGGTCCAGTGGGCGCTGGCGGCGGAGCGGGTCCCGTTGCATGACACGACCTCGGCGGCGGAAGCCGCGCTGCGGATGGGTGAGGCGCCGACGCTCCCCGACGGACGCCGCGTCGGTACGGGATTCCGCGACGCCCTGTGGCCGGATCGGCCGAGCCTGGAGCTGCTGGACGCGACGACGGGAGCGGCGCCCACCTACCTCATCAATGCCGACGTGCACAGCGTGTGGCTGAACACCGCTGCTCTCGCCCGCGAAGGCTTCCGTGCTGACGACGGGGTCCTGCGCGAGGAGGACGCCTTCGAGATCTCGCGCCGCCTCAACGCGGTCGACCCGGCGCACAGCGACGAGGCCGTGCTCCGCGCCGGTGAGGCCGCAGCGGCGCGAGGCGTCACCGGACTGGTCGATTTCGACATGGCGTGGAACGCCGCTGCTTGGCCGCGCCGCATCCGTGCGGGCTTCGCCTCGCACCGCGTGGAGTTCGCGTTCTATCCCGCAGACCTCGATCGTGCCGTGACCGAAGGGCTGCGTAGCGGCGAGCCGCACGAGGAACCGGACACTCCCGCGGAGGCGCGCGGTCTGATCCGTGTCGGCTCGCTCAAGATCATCACGGACGGGTCGCTGGGAACCCGCACCGCCGCGTGCTCTCACGCCTATCCGGACGACCCCGGCAACTACGGGGTCCTGACGGTACCGGGCGATGAGCTCGTCGCTCTGCTGACCACCGCGACCGGCGCGGGCATCACGGCGGCCGTGCACGCCATCGGCGACCGCGCTGTCACGTCCGCCCTCGACGCCTTCCTGGTCACCGGGGCGACCGGTTCTCTGGAGCACGCCCAGCTCGTGCGTCATGCCGACCTGGCGCGGTTCGCGCGCCTCGGTGTGATCGCCAGCGTGCAGCCGCAGCACGCCGTCGACGACCGTGACTTCGTCGAGCACCACTGGGCAGGGCAGACCTCTCTCGGTTACCCGCTGTCGTCTCTGTTCGCCGCCGGTGCCGAGGTGCGGTTCGGTTCCGACGCCCCGGTGGCGCCCCTCGACCCGTGGCAGGCCCTGTCGGCGGCGGTCTGGCGCACGGATGACGAGCGGGAATCGTGGCACCCGGAGGAACGCCTCACGGTCGACCAGGCGTTGAGCGCCAGCGTGCGCTCCACGCTCCGCCCCGGGGAGATCGCCGATATCGCGCTCACGTCCGCGGATCCGCGCACCGCAGATGCCGCCGCGTTGCGCGCGATGCCCGTGGCCGCCACCCTTCTCGCGGGCCGCGTGACCCACGTCGGCTGAGCCTCGCGCACGCGGAGAGGGCGGCCCCGGTATCCCGGGGCCGCCCTCTCCGAAGGTGCTGACTGGTCAGGCCGCGATGTGCGAAACGAGGAACCAGCGGTCCTTCTCCAGTCCGCGCTGGATCTCGATCGCGACGTCCTGGCTGGTCAGGTCGACCTCGTCGAGGCCCTCGACGGCCGCCTTGACGTCGACGAGGATGGCGTCGATATCGGCGATGACCGCGCGGATGAGTTCATCCGACTGCGCGAAGCCGGCGGCGACCGACGTCGAACCGGACTTCTCTGCGACGGCCGAGACGCGCGCGTCGATCGGGAGTCCGAGGGCGACGATCCGCTCGGCGGCGGTGTCGGCGAAGTCGCCGGCATGGGCGACGATGGTGTCGAGGAGTTCGTGGACGCCGACGAAGTTCGCCCCGCGCACGTGCCAGTGCGCCTGCTTGCCGTTGATGGTCAGGGCCTGAAGGCCGAGGACGACGGGGGAGAGGAACTGCGCGGCGCCGGCGGCGACGGTGGGGTCGATGGCGGTGGGGGAAACGGTCTGTGCCTTGCTCATCTTGTGCTCCTCCGGGAGATTCTCGTGTCTGATGGGAACAACGCTACTCAGCTGAAAATGTTCCGCAAGCAAGATGAGGCATCGCTTACCGCCGCGAATCGGCGCGGGACGGGCGACGGCTAGAGTCGCTGCATGAGCGACGACGCGACCATCCTGTCTCTGCCCGGCCGCACTCCCGATCTCGACGACTCGGTGTTCCTCGCTGCGGGCGCCAGGGTGATCGGGGAGGTGACCATCGGGGAAGGGTCCAGCGTCTGGTACAATGCGGTCCTCCGGGCGGACTCCGCTGCGATCACGATGGGCGCTGGCAGCAACGCACAGGACAACGTGTCGATCCATGTCGACAGCGGACACCCGGTCGTGATCGGAGACGATGTCTCGATCGGGCACAACGCCGTCGTGCACGGCTGTCGGATCGGCGACGGTTCGCTCATCGGAATGGGAGCCGTGGTGCTGTCAGGCGCCCGTATCGGCTCGGAGTGCCTCATCGCCGGCGGCGCGCTCGTACTCGGCGACGCGGAGGTGCCGGACGGCTCGCTGGTGGCAGGCGTCCCGGCCCGCGTTCGTCGCGCGCTGAGCGACGAGGAGCGTGCCGGGTTACGGGAGAACGCTCGGATCTATCGCTCACACGTCGAGACCCATCGTGGTGCGGCGCACGCCGACGCGTCCGGGGAGGAGAGCGGTTCGGACGGGCGGTAGTCTCGGAGGGCAGGGGGCGGTGGCCAAGCTGGTTAAGGCAGTGGGCTCATAACCCAACGATCGCGGGTTCAAGTCCCGCCCGCCCTACGACTCGGATTTGCACGGGATCCATGCCGCCATGGGGCGCACCGGATGAGGAGGCTGAGAGCATCCGCACTCCGAAGGGAAGTCATGCAGCTCTCACCAGAATCCGAGACCGTCGTTCGCGCCACCGCCGGTGTGGTCGCCGAGCACGCCGAGGAGATCACTCGACTGTTCTATCCGCGGATGTTCGCGGCGCACCCCGAGCTTCTCCGGGTCTTCAACCGGGCGCACCAGGCGCACGGTGAGCAGCCGAGGGCCCTCGCCGCCTCGGTCGTCGCATTTGCCGTGTCCCTGATCGATCCCGAGGCGCCCGATTTCACGCCCGTGATGCGGCGCATCGCTCACAAGCACGTCTCGCTCGGGATCCGCGCGCGTCAGTACACGATCGTGGGACACCATCTGCTCGACGCCGTGGGGATCGTGCTGGGCGACGCGGTGACCCCGGAGGTCCGTGCTGCCTGGGACGAGGTGTACTGGCTGTTCGGGTGCTCACTCATCGCGGAAGAGGCTCGACTGTATGCGTTGGCCGGCACCGACCCCGAACACCCGTGGCGCAAGCACCGCGTGGTCGAGCGGATCGCGGAGACCGACGACGTGGTCACCCTCGTGCTCGAACCCCTCGACGGTGCGGTCGCCGATCACCGCGCGGGGCAGTACGTGGCCGTCGCCGTGGATCTGCCGGACGGCTCACGGCAGCCGCGTCAGTACACGCTGTCGTCTGCGCCCGGGGGCGGAGCACTGCGGGTGACCGTGAAACGGGTGCGCGGGATCGATGGTACGCCCGACGGCCAGGTGTCCACGTGGCTGCACGACAACGCGATGCCCGGCACGATCCTCGACGTCTCACAGCCCGCCGGTGACGTCGTCCTCGATGAGTCGCACGACCCGCTGGTGCTGGTCTCGGCAGGGATCGGCATCACCCCGGTCGCGGCGATGCTGGACGGCGTTCGACGCACGCAGCCCGAGCGCACTGTGCGGCTCTTCCATGCCGATCGCACACCGTCGTCGCACGCGCTCGTCGGCCCCGTGCAGGAGAACCTCAGCGGCCTGGAGGATGCGACGGCGGTGCGCTGGTACTCGTCGGCCCCGACGGACGCTCCTGTCCTCGACGGCGTGCGCGCCGGGCGGATGGACCTGACGGATGTCGAGCTTCCCGCCGGGGCGCGGGTGCTCCTGTGCGGACCCCTCGGCTTCATGCGCGACATGCGCGCGTCACTGCTCGGGCGCGGCGTGCCCGCGGAGCGGATCGACTACGAGGTGTTCGGCCCCGACACCTGGATGCGCCATCCAGCGGACGCGTCGGCGGCGTGAGCAGCGACCGGTCGAGGACGCCGATTCACCGGGCCCCCGGAGACCAGAACGACAGGAGAGCGCCGTGTCAAGCCCCTCCTGTCGGCCGTCCGGACGCGCCAGCCTCTTTCTGTGCGGCGTCCGCCGCTGAACGGGAGGCAACATGAGCATCGGCACTGGAATCGTGCTCTTCGTGATCGGGGCGATCCTCGTCTTCGCGGTGAACGTCGAGGTGACCTGGGTGAATCTCGACATGGTCGGATACATCCTCATGGGAGCCGGAGTCGTCGTCTTCTTGATCGGCATCGTGCTCCTGGCACGTCGCCGTCGGACCGAGACCGTCTCGCGCACGTATGTCGATCCCGCCACGGGGGAACCCACCACCCGACGGTCGGTGAGCTCGAGTTCCGACGACGGACTCTGAGCGACACGGACGGCTCGCGGGGATCCTGGGCCCCGCGAGCCGTCTGCGTGTCAGCTGAGGTCGGCGCCCTCGAGATGCTCCTCGACGAGGGTGATGCCGCCGCTCGAGTTCGCCGAATGCGCGAGCTCCTCGATCCACCGTCGACTCAGTTCCGGCGGCTCGGGAGCGTCGAACACGAAGCGCAGCGGGATGGAGGGGTGCAGCCACAGCGTCGAACGGCCGGGTGCGTCACCCTCGGGGTGCCGCCAGGAGAGCGTGAAGCTCTCATTGCGACGAAGCTTGGTGGCGATGACGACCTTGAGGTGGGCGAGCGCCCTGTCGTCGATCTGGATCGGGGTCTGAGTGTCTCCGTAGTAGAGGCTTCCCATCGTCAACCGACCTTGGTGCTGCAGAGGACTGCGGTGTTCATGGGGGCTCCTCGAAACATGCTGGGGGCCGGACGGGTGATCCGGATACTTCGGACTCTAATCGGCTCAGCCGATAGAGCCCGAGAGGGCGCGCAACTCGCCGTCACGCACGAAACAAGTGTGCGCGCGGTGTCAGGTCCGGGGCAACGTCGGCGGCATGGAGTACGCCTCACGATAGGCCGCGGCGAAGCGCGAGGAGTTGCTGAACCCCCACCGCCGCGCGATCGTCGCCACGGAGGCCCCGTTGCGGGCCAGCAGGTCTCTATGGGCTCCGTCGAGGCGGGCCCGACGCAGTGCCTCGGTGGGGGTGATGTCGAGCGCCCGACGGAAGGCGTACTGAAGTCCCCGCGTGGACATGTACGCGGCGGCTGCCACGTCATCGATCGTGATCGGGAGATGGGCGTTGTCGTCGATGTACGCGAGGGCGCGCCGCACCGACGCAGGGGCGCCCGACCGCTGGCTCGGACGCCGCAACGCATCGCTGAACGTCGTCGAGAAGCTCGTCATCGTGAGCATCAGCGCGTGGCGCTCGAACTCCTTCCCGACCAGCGGGTCGACGGGCTCGCCTTCGACGAGCGTGCTCTCGAGGTAGGTGAACATCGCCCCCCACCGGTCGGCGTCGGCGCGGGAATGGGGCGAGAGCCCGGTGGCTTTGAGCTCCACCCGGTCGTCTCCCGTCACCTGACGCATCGTGGCCTGGGCGGCCGACCGATCGAAAACGAGGGCGCGCACGCGGGCTCCGTGCTCCCACGTCGCGTCCACCTGGGTGCCGTCGGTGAGCCACGGCACACCCGCGTCGAGCGGTTGGCGATGCGACCACACCTGCGCGTCCGGAGAGTCGACACGGCACACCAGCAGTTGATCGTCCGGCTGCGTTCTGGCGTGCACCTGTGCGGCGAGGTCGTAACGGAGGACCGTGGTGGCCCCGAGCTCCATCGAACGCCAATCGAAGCGGAAGCGATGGGGGTCGACGTCCTCAAGCGTGGCGGACGGCACGAACTGCTTCCAGGTGGGCTCCACCTGCGCGACATCCCTGGATGTGAACTGCACCTTCGGCTCCTCGTTGCGTGACCGACCCGAAGAGGAAGGCCACTTGGGACGATAACCCATCATGCTGACACCGAGGCAGAGGGTGGCGTCGGTCGCTCGTAGACTCGGGGTATGACCGTGCCTTCCCCCTACGCGGACCGCCTGAGCACCCTCCCCGTGGAGCGCCACGAGGTCGCCGTCCGCGGCGGTGTCACGGCGTACTGGGAGTACGGTCCGCGCGACGCCGACACGACCATCGTCGCCGTGCACGGGTTCCGCGGCGAGCACCACGGCCTCGAGCCGGTGCTCGCGTACCTTCCGGAGGTGCGGGTTCTGGTCCCGGATCTCCCGGGCTTCGGGGAGACCGCGCCGCTCCCCGGACGGCGCCACGACCTCGACGAGTACGCCGCGTGGTTGACGGACTTCGTCGCAGCCACCGCCCCGGGAGCGGTGATCCTCGGCCACTCCTTCGGCTCCATCGTCGCGGCGGCCGCCGTCGCGGGAGGTCTCGCGACGCCGCGCCTGATCCTCCTCAACCCCATCGGCGCGCCGGCACTGGAGGGGCCGAAGGGGCTGATGACCCGGCTGGCGGTGCTCTACTACGCCCTCGGCGCGAAGCTGCCCGACCGGCTCGGTACCGCGGTGCTGCGAAACCGGGTCATCGTGCGCGTGATGAGCATCACGATGGCGAAGACCCGCGACCCGGGGCTGCGCCGCTTCATCCACGATCAGCACGACACCTACTTCTCCCGGTTCTCCGACCGCGACGTGCTGCACGATGCGTTCGTCGCGAGCGTGTCGCACGACGTGCGCGAGTTCGCGCCGCGCATCGACGTGCCGACGATGCTGGTCGCGGCGCAGCGCGACGACATCACGCCCATCGAGGCGGAGCGGCGGCTGGCGACCCTGTTCGCCGACGCGGAACTCGTCGAGATCGCCCACGTCGGTCATCTGATCCACTACGAGACCCCGGTCGAAGCAGCCGGGGCGATCAGGCGCTTCCTGAGGATTCCCGTCGCGCGAGGCCGATGAGCCCCGCCACCCGGAACGGGATCACCTCGCCCATGGCCAGGGAGGTCTCGGTGCGCTCGACCCCGTCGATCGACAGGATGCGCGCGTCGGTGTCGAACAGGTGCCTGGCGTCACGGCACGCGACGCGGGCGAGGAGGTCGATCGATCCGCTGAGTCCGTGCGCCTGCACGACCTCGGGGATGCGGGCGAGTTCGGTGATGATGCGGGGAAGCTCGGTCTGGCGTACGCCGATGCTGACGAAGGCCTGCAGCGGGAAGCCCAGGACGTCGGGGGAGAAGGCGCGCTCGTAGGAGAGGAAGACGCCGGTCTGATCCAGGCGGGCCATCCGCGCTTGGATCGTGTTGCGTGACAGCCCCATCTTCTCCGCGAGCGCGACGATCGTGATCCGCGGATCGTCGGCGAGCGACGCGAGCAGCTCGAGATCGATTCGGTCCAGTCCAGGCATAGTGCCAAACCCTAGCAGGCCCGAACTGGCGAAAAATGAGCAACATGCTCAAGTGATGGACGATTGCTTGAGCGAGGTGTTGAGCAGACGTACCCTCAGACCATGCCGGTGATGACGCCGGCACCGTTGCGCGAAGCCCCACGAGGGCCGCCGGACGAGGAGGACGACGATGTCACCGCAGGCCACACCGATCGCAGACACCGCCCAGGATCTGGAACTCTCGGAGCGCCTTCTCGCCCCGGACGGGTCCCGCGTTCCGAACCCGCGCCTCGACCCGTTCGTCGTGGACGTGGACGCCGCGCAACTCCGCGCGCTCCACCGCGACATGGTCGTACTCCGTCGCATCGACGCGGAGGGCGTGGCGCTGCAGCGTCAGGGCCAGCTCGGACTGTGGGCGCCGTGTCAGGGCCAGGAGGCGACGCAGATCGGCACCGCCCGAGCTCTCGACCCCCGCGACTTCGTGTTCCCCAGCTACCGTGAGACCGGCGTGATCTACGCGCGCGGCGCCCAGCCGGGCGATTACGTGCGCATGTGGCGCGGGGAGGAGGGGGCGGCGTACGACCCCGCGGCTCTCGGTGTCGCGCCGCTGCAGATCATCATCGGCGCGCAGACGCTCCACGCCGTCGGCTACGCACTGGGGATCCAGTATGAGAAGGCGGCGGAAGTGGCGGTCACCTATTTCGGGGACGGTGCGACGAGTCAGGGTGACGTGAACGAGGCGATGATCTTCGCCGCCTCGTACCAGGCCCCCGTCGTGTTCGTCTGTCAGAACAACCACTGGGCGATCTCGGAGCCGGTCGCCGTGCAGTCCCAGTACCCGATCGCGGGACGCGCGCCCGGATTCGGGATCCCCAGCCTGCGGGTCGACGGCAACGACGTGCTCGCGTGCCTGGCGGCGATGCGGTGGGCCCTCGACCATGCGCGTTCCGGCCGTGGACCCGCGTACATCGAGGCCGTGACCTACCGCATGGGCCCGCACACCACCGCGGACGACCCCACCCGGTACCGCGACGACGCGGAGCTGGAGGCCTGGCGTCGGCGGGATCCGATCGCTCGGCTGGAGGCGTACCTGCGCCGTGTGGGGGAGTTCGACGACGACCACGTGGCGGACACGCAGGCGGCGGCTGACGCGGTGGCGAAGGAGATGCGGGCGGCCTGTCTCGGAATGGTCACGCGTCCGCCGCTGGCCGTGTTCGACGGCGTGTACGCCGAGCCGCACACGGGGCTGGAGCGTCAGCGCGACGAATACGCCGCGTATCTCGCGTCGTTCGAGAGCGAGGTGTGACATGACCCAGCTCACGCTCGGCAAGGCCCTCGGCGCCGGACTGCGCCAGGCCATGCGCGACGACGACCGGGTCGTGCTCCTCGGCGAGGACATCGGCAAGCTCGGAGGGGTGTTCCGCATCACCGATGGACTGCTCGACGAGTTCGGCGCCGCGCGCGTGATCGACACCCCGCTCGCCGAGTCGGGCATCGTCGGCACGGCGGTCGGGCTCGCGTTCCGCGGCTACCGCCCGGTGGTCGAGATCCAGTTCGACGGCTTCGTGTACCCGGCATTCGATCAGATCGTGTCGCAGGTGGCGAAGCTGCACTATCGGACTCAGGGCCGGGTGAAGATGCCCCTCACGATCCGCATCCCGTGGGCCGGAGGCATCGGAGCCGCGGAGCACCACTCCGAGTCGCCGGAGGCCTACTTCGCGCACACCGCGGGGCTGCGCGTCGTCGCGGTGTCGAACCCGGAGGACGCGTACCGCAGCCTGCGCCAGGCGATCGCCTCGGACGACCCTGTCGTCTTCTTCGAGCCCAAGCGCCTCTACCACCACAAGGGCGAGGTCGACCTGGAGGCACCGCTCGCCGACGCGCCGCCGATGGGACTCGCCCGTGTCGTCCGTGCGGGCACGGACGCGACGGTGATCGCCTACGGTGCGATGGTGACGACGGCGCTGCAGGCCGCCGACGCCGCTGAAGACGAGGGGCTGTCGTTGGAGGTCGTCGATCTCCGCTCGCTCTCGCCCGTGGACTACGACTCGGTCGCCGCCTCGGTGCGCAAGACGGGCCGGGTCGTGGTCGCGCACGAAGCCTCCAGGGAAGCCGGGCTCGGTGCCGAGGTCATCGCCAGCATCACCGAGCGCTGCTTCGAGTACCTCGAGCACGCGCCGCTGCGCGTGACCGGACACGACGTGCCGTATCCGCCCGCGAAGCTCGAGAAGTACCATCTGCCCGACCTCGACCGCATCCTCGACGCTGTCGATCGCGTGATGGACCGCCCGAACAGCCTGACGGGAGCGGACGCATGATCGCCGAGTTCCGTCTGCCCGACCTGGGGGAAGGGCTCACCGAGGCGGAGGTCGTGCAGTGGCTCGTCTCGCCCGGCGAGAAGGTGGCGCTGAACCAGACCCTCGCCGAGGTCGAGACCGCGAAGGCCGTGGTGGAACTGCCCTCGCCCTACGAGGGCACCGTGTCCAGCCTGCATGCCGAGGCGGGCGAGACCGTGGCGGTGGGGGCACCGCTCATCGCCTTCGACGTCGCCGGTGAGGAACCGCAGACTCCGACCCCCGCGATCGAGGGTGCCGAGGCCGAAGGCAGCGAGAAGACGCAGCCGAACCTCGTCGGCTACGGTGCTGCTCCCACGACGGCGGGCCGGCCCGCGCGGCGTGCCCGTCGGATCGGTGGCGCGAGTCCGGCGGCGGACACCGCGGTCCTGGAGGCGGCTCCCCACGACGCCTCGCCCTCGGCGTCCGTGGAGACCGTGATCGAACGGCCGCGCTCGACGCCGCCCGTGCGGGCGCACGCGAAGCGCCTCGGCGTCGACCTGGTGCTGGTCGCGGCGGAGGTCGGCGACCGGCTGATCACACGTCAGGATGTCGACGCGTACGCCGAGCGGCTCGCGGCCCGCTCGGACGCGACGCGCACGCCCGCGCCCGTGCCGGGGAGCGCCGCTCGTCCGACCGGCCACCAGCCCGACCGCGAGACCCGCATCCCGATCCGGGGAGTGCGCAAGCACACCGCGGCGGCGATGGTGCAGAGCGCGTTCACGGCGCCGCACGTCACCGTGTTCCATACGGTCGACGTCACCGCGACGATGGACCTGCTGGCACGACTGCGCGAGGACCGCGCACTCAGTGGCCACCGGATCGGTCCGCTCGCCGTCGTCGCGAAGGCGGTGTGCCTTGCCCTCGGCGGGGCGCCGGGCCTGAACGCGCGGTGGGATGAGGAGGCGGGCGAGATCGTCCAGTACGGCTACGTCGACCTCGGGATCGCCGCGGCGACCGAGCGGGGCCTGATCGTGCCGATGATCCGCGATGCGGAGCGGATGACCCTGGTGGAACTCGCGGATGCCATCGCGGCGCTCGCAGAGACAGCTCGCGCGGGCAAGACGTCGCCCGCGGAGCTGTCCGGCGGCACGTTCTCGATCTCGAACATCGGAGTGTTCGGCGTGGATGCCGGGACGCCGATCCTGCCGCCGGGTCAGTCGGGCATCCTCGCGGTCGGTGCGGTCAGGCGGCAGCCGTGGGAACACGCCGGAGAGATCGCGCTGCGTCAGGTGATGACGCTGAGCCTCTCGTTCGACCACCGGATTGTGGACGGCGCGGAGGGCGCCGCGTTCCTGAAGGCCGTGGCCGACGTGCTCGAGGAGCCCGGCAGGGCGATGCTGCTCAGATGAGGGCGCGCAGCGCCGCCTCCGCCATCGTGACCAGTACGGTCGCGGTGGCGGAGTGCCGCCTCGTCGCGGCTCGCGTGCTGTGGGGCGTCGAGTTGATCAGCCCGAAGCACGCCTGGACGCGCAGCCGGAGTTCGTCGCGGGCGACGTCGTCGCGGGGATCGATCGCGGCGAGCGCGTCCATCCAGAGCTCGATGTAGGCACGCTGGAGCCGGCGGACCTCGGCGCGGTCGGCGTCGGCCAGATGCGCGACGTCGCGGTCCTGCACCTGGATGACCTCGGCGTTGCCGAGCGCGAAGTCCACGTGGAACCGGATGAGTGCGCGCATGCGCTCCTGAGGGTCGGCGGCGGACACCGCCACGCGGTCACCCCCGTCGACCAGGTCGTGGCTGACCTTCACGAGCACGGCGCCGAGCAGGGCCTGTTTTCCCGCGAAGTGTCGGTAGACGGCGGGGCCGGAGACGCCGACCGCTGCGCCGATCTCCTCGAGGCTCACGCCGGTGTAGCCGCGGTCGGCGAACAGCCGGGCGGCCGCGTGCAGCAGCGCGTCGGACCGCTCTGCTTTCGCGCGGTCCCTGGCGGTGAGCGGGCTTGTCATCTCAGTTAATCCTCGCTAACCTGAATCATCGGGTTAGTGAACACTAACCGAGAATGCGTGCACCGCGCCAGGGCAGTCCGTGGCGCGGTCGTGGGTCGAGGAGGACATCACGATGCCGGCAACCCAGGAAGATCTGGCGCACGAGCTGCGTGCTCGGATCGCGACCGCCGCCATCGGCGGTCCGGAGGCGTCACGCGAACGTCACGTCGCGCGCGGCAAGCTGCTTCCGCGCGACCGGGTCGCGCGGGTGCTCGACGAGGGCAGCCCCTTCGTGGAGATCGCTCCGCTGGCGGCGGACGGCCTGTACGGGGGAGAGGCGCCGGGGGCCGGGGTCATCGCGGGTATCGGACTCGTCCACGGCCGCCACGTCATGGTCGTCTGCAACGACGCGACAGTGAAGGGCGGCACCTACTACCCGCTCACGGTCAAGAAGCACCTGCGGGCACAGGAGATCGCGCTCGAGAACCGCCTTCCGTGCCTGTATCTCGTCGACTCGGGCGGGGCGTTCCTGCCGCGACAGGACGAGGTCTTCCCCGATCGCGACCACTTCGGGCGCATCTTCTTCCACCAGGCGCGCCTCTCGGCCGCGGGTGTTCCGCAGCTCGCCGCCGTGCTCGGGTCGTGCACCGCCGGGGGAGCGTATGTCCCGGCGATGAGCGACGAGACGGTGATCGTGCGCGATCAGGGCACCATCTTTCTGGGCGGACCTCCGCTCGTGAAAGCCGCGATCGGCGAGGTCGTCTCCGCGGAGGAGCTCGGGGGTGGAGCGCTCCACGCGAAGCGCAGCGGCGTCGTCGACCACCTCGCGGAAGACGACGAGCACGCACTGGAGATCCTGCGGGACATCGTCGCGACGCTTCCCGCGCCCGCCCCGCCCGCCTGGGAGGTCGTCGAGAGCAGACCGCCGTCCGAGACGGGCTCACTGTACGACGTGGTCCCGGTGGACGTGAACGCGTCCTACGACGTGCACGTCGTGATCGACCGGCTCGTCGACGGCGATACCTTCCGGGAGTTCAAGGCCGAATACGGCACCACCCTCGTCACCGGCTTCGCGCGCCTCCACGGACACCCGGTCGGCATCGTCGCGAACAACGGCGTGCTGTTCAGCGAGTCGGCGCTCAAGGGCGCCCACTTCATCGAGCTGTGCGACCAGCGCGGCATCCCGCTGCTGTTCCTGCAGAACATCACCGGCTTCATGGTCGGGTCGGATGCGGAGGCCGGAGGGATCGCGAAGGACGGGGCCAAGATGGTCACCGCGGTCGCGACCACCCGTGTCCCGAAGCTCACCGTGATCATCGGCGGGTCGTTCGGGGCGGGCAACTACTCGATGTGCGGGCGCGCCTACTCCCCGCGGTTCCTGTGGACGTGGCCGGCGAGCCGCATCTCGGTCATGGGCGGTGCTCAGGCCGCATCCGTCCTGGCCACGGTGAAGGAGGACCAGTTGGCCGCGCGCGGTGAGACCTGGGCGCCCGACGACCGTGCGGCGTTCGAGGAGCCGATCCGCGAGCAGTACGAGCGGCAGGGCGAGCCGTACTACGCCACGGCGCGCCTGTGGGACGACGGCATCGTCGACCCCGCGCAGACCCGCGACCTGCTCGGGCTGGCGCTCGATGTCGTCTCCCGCACCCCGCTGCCCGAACCGCGCTTCGGCGTCTTCCGGATGTGAGCCCCATGTCTTCGTCACCCTCTCTCTCGTTCACCACCGTCCTCGTCGCGAACCGCGGCGAGATCGCCCGACGCATCATCCGCACGCTCCGCGCTCTGGGTATCCGCAGTGTCGCGGTCTACAGCGATGCCGACGCGGGGGCACCCCATGTGCGCGAGGCTGACGTGGCGGTCCGCATCGGGCCCGCTCCGGCGGCCGAGTCCTATCTCGACATCGATGCCGTCGTCGCGGCCGCGCGGGCCACCGGCGCGCAGGCGATCCACCCCGGCTACGGCTTCCTGTCCGAGAGCGTCGGGCTGGCGGAGGCGTGCGCCGAGAGCGGAATCGTGTTCGTCGGCCCCTCCGTGACGGCTCTGCAGGTCATGGGCGACAAGGCCAGGGCGCGGGAGCACGTCGCGCGGAGCGGGGTGCCGGTCGTTCCGGGGTTCGACGCACGTGGGCTGTCCGACGCGGAGATCGAGGAGGAGGCGGACGCGGTCGGGTTCCCCCTCCTGGTGAAGCCGAGCGCGGGCGGAGGCGGCAAGGGCATGGAGGTCGTCGCGGACGCGGCCGCACTGCGCCCCGCCCTGTCCTCCGCGCGACGGGTCGCTGCCGCGGCCTTCGGCGACGACGCGCTCATCCTCGAACGGCTCATCGCCCGGCCGCGGCACATCGAGGTGCAGGTCTTCGGCGATGCACACGGCCGGGTGGTGGCGCTGGGCGAGCGCGAGTGCACGCTGCAGCGACGGCATCAGAAGGTCATCGAGGAGGCGCCGTCGGCCGGCATCCCCGAGGACACGCGCGACCGGCTCCTGACGGCGGCGGTGCGCGCGGCGGAGAGCGTCGCCTACGTCGGGGCCGGCACCGTAGAGTTCCTGGTCGATGCGGACGCCCCGGAGAACGTGTTCTTCATCGAGATGAACACGCGCCTCCAGGTCGAGCACCCGGTGACGGAGGAGGTGACCGGGCTCGACCTCGTGGCGCTGCAGCTGCAGGTCGCCGACGGTCGTCCCCTCGAGGTCGAGCCGCGCGGGCGGGGTCATGCCGTCGAGGCGCGCGTGTACGCCGAGGCTCCGGAGCGCGGCTTCCTGCCGTCCACCGGGACCGTGCTGCTGTTCGAGGCCCCGGACGGGGTCCGGGTCGACGCGGCTGTCGAGACGGGCAGCGTGGTGACGGGCTACTACGATCCGATGATCGCGAAGGTGATCGCTCACGCCGACGACCGGGCGACCGCCCTCCGCCGCCTGGACGACGCCCTGGCGCGCACCGTGGTGCTGGGGGTCGACACGAACATCGGGTTCCTGAGGCGGCTGCTGCACGACGAGCGTGTCGTCGCGGGCGACCTCGACACGGGGCTGATCGAGACTCTGCTCCCGCTGGAGCCGAGCCGACCCTCCGCATCGCAGCTCGCCGCTGCAGCCGCCGCTCTCCAGCCCGTCGGGGTATCGCCGCGAGCCGCCGACGCGCTGTGGGGACGACTCGCCGGGTGGCGGCTCGGCGCCGATCCCGCTCCGGTCGCGCCCCTCACCGTGCTCACCGATGACGACGCGGTGGTCGAGCTGCACGACGCCGATCCCGGACGTTCGACGGTGCGCGCGGCCGTGGATGCCGACGGGGCGGTGTGGGTCGTCGAAGACGGGGCCACCATGAGGCTTCTGCCCGTGGATCGGCGCGCGCGCCTCCAGCGTCGGCTGGCCGCGACCGGCGACGGTGGTCGCGCGAGCGAGCCGGAGGGACGAGCCCCGATGCCGGGGAGCGTAGTGGCCGTGCACGTCGCGGACGGCGCGGTCGTCGCGGCCGGCGAGCCGCTCGTCGCGATCGAGGCCATGAAGATGGAGCACCAGGTGCTCGCCCCGCACGACGGGGTGGTGCACCTGTTGGTCGCGACCGGCGACCAGGTACGGCGCGACCAACCGGTCGCCCGGGTGACGACGATGGAGGACGACCGATGATCGAGAGCCTGACCGACGAGGAGCGCGAGCTCGCGGGGATGGTGCGGGAGTTCGCCGACACCGTGGTCGCCCCGCAGTCCTACGAGGCCGACCGCACGCACACGCTCTCGATGGACGTGGTTGCGCAGATGGGCGAGCTCGGGCTGTTCGGCCTTCCCTTCCCCGAGGAGTACGGGGGACAGGGCGGCGACTATATGGCGCTCGGCATCGCGATCGAGGCGCTGGGCCGGGTCGACCAGTCCATCGCGATCACGTTGGAGGCGGGGGTCAGCCTGGGCGCGATGCCGATCTACCGGTTCGGCTCGGAGGAGCAGAAGCGCGAACTGCTGCCTGACCTGCTCGCCGGACGCGCTCTCGCCGGGTTCGGGCTGACGGAGCCGGAGGCGGGAAGCGACGCCGGCGCCACGCGCACCACGGCACGGCTCGACGGCGATGACTGGGTGATCGACGGCTCCAAGCAGTTCATCACCAACTCCGGCACGCCGATCACGCGCTTCGTGACGGTGACCGCCGTGACCGGTGCGAACGAGGGACGCAAGGAGATCTCGACGATCATCGTGCCCAACGGCACCCCGGGGTTCACGGTCGAGCCGCCCTACGACAAGGTCGGCTGGAACGCCTCGGACACCCACCCGCTCACGTTCGACGGGGCGAGGGTACCCGCCGGCAACCTGCTGGGGGCGCGTGGCAGCGGGTTCCGCAACTTCCTGAGCATCCTCGACGAGGGTCGCATCGCGATCGCCGCCCTCTCCACCGGTGCGGCCGAGGGGTGCCTGGAGGCGGCGGTCGCCTACGCGAAGAGTCGCACGATCTTCGGCAGCGCGCTCAGCACCCGGCAGAACGCCCAGTTCACGCTCGCCCGCATGCGTGCGCGCGTGCACACCGCGCGACTCGCGTGGCACCATGCCGCCCGGTTGCGCGACGCGGGCTCCCCGTTCGCGGAGGCCGCGGCGATCGCGAAGCTCGTGGCGGGAGAGGCCGCGATGGACAACGCGCGGGATGCGACGCAGATCTTCGGCGGCAACGGCTTCATGAACGAGTTCCCCGTGGCACGCCACTACCGCGACTCCAAGATCCTCGAGATCGGCGAGGGCACGACGGAGGTCCAGCTGCTGGTGATCGCCAGGGCCCTGGGGCTCGCCGGGTAGCGTGGAGGGATGAGCATGCGCGACATCGAGCAGCGCGGACTGTACTTCGAGGAGTTCGACACGGGCGTGCGGTACCTGCATCGACCGGGGCGCACGGCGACCGAGGCCGACAACGTGCTCTTCACGACGCTCACCATGAACACGCAGGCGCTGCACCTCGACGCCGCCTTCGCCGACGCCAGCGAGCCGTTCCACGCGCGACTGATCAACTCGATGTGGACCCTGTCCACGATGGTCGGGACCTCGGTGGCGCAGCTCACGCAGGGCACGCTCGTGGCGCAGCTCGGCATGGGCGACATCGCGTTCCCGCACCCGCTTTTCGCGGGCGACACCCTCACCACGGAGACCGTCGTGGAGGAGAAGCGCCTGTCATCCTCCCGCCCGGGGACGGGGGTCGTGCGGCTCGCGCACACGGGGCGGAACCAGGACGGCACCGTGGTCGCCACGGCCACGCGCACGGTGCTGATCCGCTGCCGCCCGGAGGCGTCCGCATGAGCCTCGACCTCGGCCCCGCGCTGCTGTTCTGCCCGGCGGATCGCCCGGAGCGCTTCGCGAAGGCGCTCGACCGCGCCGACGCGGTCATCCTCGACCTGGAGGACGCGGTGCTTCCGGCGGCGAAGGCCGAGGCCAGAGCGAACGTGCGATCGGCCGCGCTCGACCCGGCGCGCGTGATCGTGCGGGTGAACGCGCCGAGCTCCGGCGAGTTCGACGCCGACCTCGCCGCCCTGGCGGAGACGGGCTTCCGGACGGTCATGGTCGCGAAGAGCGAGAGTGCGTCCGATCTCGACGGTCTCGGCGACGCGTACGACCTGATCGCGCTGTGCGAGACGGCGCGCGGTGTCCACGCGGCGCCCGACATCGCGGCGCACCCGCGGGTGGTCGCTCTGATGTGGGGAGCGGAGGATCTGGTCGCCTCACTCGGCGGCACGTCCTCGCGGACCGCGGCCGGCCTCTACCGCGACGTCGCCCGCTACGCCCGCTCGCGCGTGCTGCTGGAGGCGGGCGCGCACGGCAAGGCAGCCATCGATGCCGTGCACGTCGACATCGGCGACCTGGAAGGGCTGCAGCAGGAGGCCGCCGACGCTGCGGCATCCGGCTTCCGCGCCACGGCGTGCATCCACCCGAGCCAGGTGCCCATCGTGCGAGAGGCCTACCGTCCCGACGCCGAGACCGTCGCGTGGGCGAGGGCCGTGCTGGAGGCGGCCGCCACGGAGCGCGGTGTCTTCCGGTTCGACGGTCGCATGGTGGACGAGCCCGTGCTCCGGCACGCGCGCTTCGTGGTCTCCCGCGCCCGCTGAGGCCGCATCATCCGCCGCGTCATCCACCGCGCGACAGGAGCGCCGGGGCGTCAGAGCACGGGCGACTCGTCGAGCAGTCGCAGGTACCCCGGCGCCGCGACGAAGCGGTGCGCGGAGCCGTTGCCCAGCACGGTGCCCTCGCGGGGGAGCGTGCCGCCGGAGACGTGATCGATCACGGCGCGGATCACCCCGCCGTGCGTGACCACGAGCACCGACTCCGCCTGCGGGGCCGAACGCCGTCGCGCCTCCCTGGCGATGCGGTGCAGGGCCGCGATCGCCCTCACCCCGACGTCGGGCAGCGACTCGGCGCCGGGAACTTCCGCGTGCCAGTCGCCGTACGTCGAGATGTAGTCGGGGACCAGGAGTCCCTCGCCCTCGCCGAACTCCCGCTCGCGCAGGTCGGGGACGACACCGGCGATGTCGAGCCCGAGACGCTGCGCGATGATCTCCGCGGTCTCCCTGGCGCGGGAGAGCGGGCTCGTGTACACGGCGTGGTGCGCGGTCCCGGCGAGCTTCTCGGCGGCCCAGCGTGCGTCCTCGCGCCCGGTGTCGTTGAGGGGGATGTCGGTGGAGCCCTGGATGCGCCTCGCGAGGTTCCAGTCGGTCTGTCCGTGGCGGATGAGGGTGAGGTGGGTCACTGCAGCAGCTCCTGGAGGGCGGGAAGGACGTCGCTGGTGCCTGCGGCGAGCGTGGCGTCCGCCCAGGCGTCGGCGCGTGTCGGTTCGCGGTTGACGATGATGAGCGGGATCCCCCGGCGTCGGGCGCGGTCAACGAGCCGCACGCCGGAGTTGACGACCAGGGAGGAGCCAGCGACGATCAGGGCCGTGCTGGAGCGCAGCAGGGATTCGGCCGCGCGGAATCGGTCCTGGGGCACGTACTCGCCGAAGAACACCACGTCGGGCTTGAGCATCCCGCCGCACACCGTGCACGCGGGGATCACGAAGCCGTCCGTGCTCTCGGGCAGCACATCGCCGTCCGGTGCGAGGGCCACGTTCTCGGGCACGGTGATCCAGGGGTTGAGCTCCTCGATCTGCACGGCGATGTCGCGTCGGTCGAACACCTGTCCGCAGTGCAGGCACAGGACGCGGCGCATGGTGCCGTGGACCTCGATCACGTGCGAGCTGCCGGCCCGCAGGTGCAGGCCATCGACGTTCTGGGTGATGACACCGGACACGGTCCCGGCGGTTTCCATCGCGGCGACGGCCAGGTGTCCCGGGTTGGGGGCGGCCTGTGCGAACGCGCGCCAGCCGAGGTGCCCGCCCACCCAGTACCGTCGTCGGGCGGCCTCGTCACCGAGGTACGTCTGGATCGTCATGGGGTCGCTGCGCGTGCGCGCGCCTTCGCCGCGATAGGCGGGGATGCCCGAGTCGGTCGAGATCCCGGCTCCGGTGAGGAAGGCGATGCGCCGGCCGCGGAGCAGGTCGGCGACCCTGCCGAGGGTGGCCGATGACTCGGCGGTGTTCGACGCGCTCACAGGACCTCCCCGTGCGAGTCTACGGCGCGGCGACGGGGCCGGTCTCGCGCTGGCAGAGTGGAGGGATGCACCTGACGTCCGTGACCGACCTCGACGACCCGCGGCTCGACGACTACCGCGGGTTGACGGATACGGCGCTGCGGGCCGTCACCGAGCCGGCCGAGGGGCTCTACATCGCGGAGACGACGACGGTGATCGAGCGCGCGGTGGCGGCCGGTCACCGCCCGCGCTCCGTGCTCGTCGCCGAACGTCGGGTCGAGGAGATGGCGCGTGTGCTCGGAGAGCTGCCGGTCCCGGTGCTGGTCGTTTCCGACGAACTGGCCGAACGCGTCACGGGCTACGCCGTGCACCGCGGAGCCCTCGCGTCGATGCAGCGCCCCGCCCTCGCCCCGGTCGCCGACGTGATCCGCGGGGCCCGGCTCGTTCTGATGCTGGAGGGGCTCGGTGACCACGCGAACGTGGGCGCCGCGTTCCGTGCGGCCGCCGGGCTGGGGGCCGACGCGGTGCTGGTCTCGGCGCGCTGTGCCGATCCGCTGTACCGCCGGAGCGTGCGGGTGAGCATGGGAACGGTGTTCCAGGTGCCGTGGACCCGCATGGCCGACCTGGGTGAGGGGATGCGCGACCTCACCGCGCAGGGGTTCGACGTCGCCGCTCTCGCCCTCGACGACGGCGCGGTACCGCTGGATGTCTACGCTGCGGAGCGCCCGGAGCGGGTCGCCCTGCTGATGGGCTCGGAGGGGGACGGTCTGTCGCGGGAGGCCCTGGCTGCGGCGGACACCGTGGTGACGATCCCCATGTCGGGCGGCGTCGACTCGCTCAACGTCGCTTCCGCCGCTGCCGTCGCGCTGTGGGTGCTGCAGAACTGACCGATCAGTCGCGGCCGGGGAGGATCACCGGTCCGGGCTCCGGTCGCTTGGCGGCGATGTTGTCGCCCGAGGACTGATGCCGCAGCCGCCGCAGCACCCACGGCACGAGGTGCTCCCGCGCCCAGCCCAGGTCTTCGGCCCTGGCCGCCCGCCACGTACGGAGGGGGAGCGGCTCGGGCTGCATGGCCTCCAGATCGTTCGGGACGTTGAGGGCGCGCAGCACCATGCGGGCCACCTCGTGATGCCCGAGCGCGTTGTAGTGCAGCCGGTCGTCGTCGAAGAATCGCGCGTCCTGCACGACCTTGAGCGCCCACTGGTCGGCGACGATGCAGTCGTGCCGCTCCGCGATCGCGCGCACGTTCTCGTTGTAGATCGCGACCTTGCCGCGGAAGGGTCGGAACACCGGGGTGAACCCGGTGTCGATCCCGGTGAACAGGATGACGGCGGCGCCCGTGGACGACAGGCGCGACACGGCGTCCTCGAGCTGGGCGGCGATCGCGTCCGGGTCGGTGCCGGGGCGGATGACGTCGTTGCCGCCCGCGCAGATCGAGATGAGGTCGGGCCGCAGCGCCACGGCGGGCTCGACCTGGTCGGCGACGATCTGCGCGATGAGCTTGCCGCGCACGGCGAGGTTGGCGTACGCGAAGTCGTCGACCTGCTGTGCGAGGACCTCGGCGACGCGATCGGCCCAGCCGCGGTGGGCGCCGGGGTTCACGGGGTCGGGGTCGCCGATGCCCTCGGTGAAGGAGTCGCCGATGGCGACGAACCGTCGCCACGGATGCGGAGTCTCGTTCGGGACGTAGGGGCTCCTGGTCGATTCCTGGTCGCTCATCCGGCTCTCCTTCGCGGGGGCTTGCGGGCGGCGGTCGGCCGCTGCGCAGTGACCGAGCCTACCCGTCGGGGTTCCGCGGGGGCGGACGCGCGCGGCGATCGCGGCGGATGCCGTGGTGTCCCCGGCAGCGATTATCGTGGAGTCGATGCTCTCTCCCTCCTTCCCTCAGCGCGCCCCGTGGGGAACGGCGAGCAAGCTGCGCGCGTGGCAGCAGGAGGCCCTCGACGCCTACTTCCAGGCCGACCAGCGCGACTTCCTCGTCGCTGCGACCCCGGGCGCCGGCAAGACCACGTTCGCGCTGACACTCGCGGTGGAGCTCATGCGGATGGGCGAGGTCGACCGGGTGATCGTGGTGGCCCCGACGGAGCACCTGAAGACGCAGTGGGCCGATGCGGCGGCTCGGGTGCACATCCGGCTCGACCCGCGGTTCCGCAACAGCCACTGGGCCCCCGCCCGGCACTATCACGGCGTCGTCGTCACGTACGCGCAGGTCGCTGCGAAGTCGTCGATCCATCGCCACCTCACGGAAGACGCGAAGACCCTGGTCATCCTCGACGAGGTGCACCACGGCGGCGACGCGCTGAGCTGGGGCGATGCGATCCGCGACGCGTACGGCCCTGCCAAGCGGCGGCTGCTCCTCTCGGGCACCCCGTTCCGCAGCGACACCGCGCCGATCCCGTTCGTGGAGTACCTGCCCGACGAGACGGGCGCCCGCGTGTCCAGCACCGACTACGCGTACGGCTACGGGCGTGCTCTCGCCGACGGTGTCGTCCGTCCTGTCCTGTTCCACATGTACGCGGGCAAGATGCGCTGGCGCACGAGCGCGGGCGACGAGCTGGAGACCCATCTCGGTCAGGACAACACGAAAGACGTCACGTCGCAGGCATGGCGCACGGCCCTCGACCCCGAGGGCGACTGGATGCCGGCCGTGCTCTCCGCCGCCGACCGTCGCCTCACCGAGATCCGCCATCATGTGCCGGACGCGGGCGGGCTGGTGCTGGCGACCGATCAGACCGTGGCCAGGGCGTACGCGAAGATCCTCCACAGCATCACCCGCGAGCAGCCCACGATCGTGCTGTCCGACGATGCCACGGCGTCGGAGCGCATCGAGAAGTTCTCCGCCGGCACTCAGCGCTGGATGGTCGCCGTGCGCATGGTGTCCGAGGGGGTGGACGTGCCGCGGCTCGCGGTGGGCGTGTACGCCACCTCGTCGTCGACCCCGCTGTTCTTCGCGCAGGCGATCGGCCGGTTCGTGCGGGCCCGACGCCGGGGCGAGGCGGCCAGCGTGTTCCTGCCCCACGTGCCCGTGCTGATGAAGCTCGCGAACGAGATGGAGAAGCAGCGCGATCACGCGCTCGACCGCGGCTCGAAAGACGAGGACGGTCTCGACGACTCGCTCCTGGAGAGTGCGAACCGCGAGGAGGAGACCTCCGACGCACTCACCCAGGAGTTCAGCTACCAGGCCATCTCGTCCGTCGCGCACTTCGATCGCGTCGTGTTCGAGGGCAAGGAGTTCGGTCAGCTCGCGGAGCCGAACACGCCGGAGGAGGAGGAGTTCATCGGCTTCCCCGGTCTGCTCGAGCCCGAGCATGTCCACGAGCTCCTGATGCAGCGCCAGGCGCGACAGTCCCGGCACCGGGAGGTGCGCGAGGCCGCGGAGCCGGCGACGGCCACCACGACGCTTCCCGCGCCGCTCCACCGCACCCTCCGCGAGCAGAGGCAGCTGCTGAACAGCCTGGTCGGGTTGTACGCGCGCCAGTCGGGACAACCGCACGGCGCCGTGCACGCCGAGCTCCGGCGCATCTGCGGGGGGCCGGCGGTCGCGCAGGCCACGGTCACTCAGCTGCAGTCGCGCATCGAGGTCCTCCGCAAGCGCGTCCGCTCCTGACCGGGATCACCACCGCGTCTGCTTCGGATCCCCGAAATGCTGGCAATCGGTGCCAGGACGCGGTTGCGCGCTCCGCTCGCGGATAGCGTGGAACGGTTGCCCGCGCATCGGGCACGCTGATTCCTGGAGGACCCATGACTGCCCCTGCCGCCGCGGATTCGACGGCCTCTGACCGCCGCCGATGGGCCCGCTACCTCGTGGAGGAGCGCGCCGAGGGAGCCGTGTACAGCCGCCTCGCCGCCCGTCGGACGGGGGAGGAGCGCGCGATCCTGCTGGGACTGGCCGAAGCCGAACGCCGGCACGAGAAGCACTGGCTCGATCTGCTCGGCGGTGAACCGCGGCGGCTTCCGAGGGCGGGCCTGCGCTCGCGTCTTCTCGGCTGGATGGCGGGACGGTTCGGGTCGATCTTCGTCCTCGCGCTGGCGCAGAGTGCCGAGGCTCGGTCGCCGTACGATGCCGAGCGCTGGGCGACCCCTGCGATGCGCGCTGACGAGAAGGTCCACCACGAGGTCGTGCGCGGCCTGGCGGCGCGCGGACGGCGACGGCTCTCCGGCTCCTTCCGTGCGGCGGTGTTCGGCGCCAACGACGGTCTCGTGAGCAATCTCGCCCTCGTGCTCGGCATCGGGGCGACCGGGGTGAGCTCGGGCTTCGTCCTGTTCAGCGGGATCGCCGGCCTACTGGCCGGGGCGCTGTCGATGGGTGCGGGCGAGTTCGTGTCGGTGCGGTCGCAGCGCGAGCTGCTCGCGGCGACGGAGGCCAATGAGGACGCCGCGGCCGCCGCCGCCGACCTCGACATCGACGAGAACGAACTGGCCCTCGTGTACCGCGCCCGCGGGATGGATCAGACGGAGTCGCTCGCCCGGGCTCGTCGGATCGTGTCGGCCGCCCAGGAGGGCGTGCGTCGGGCGGCCACGGGTCCGGTCGCGGTCCAGGGGGCCGACGACCACGAGATCGTCGGCAGCGACTGGACGGCGGCCATCTCGAGCTTCCTGCTGTTCGCGTCCGGAGCGATCGTGCCCGTCCTCCCGTGGATCTTCGGGCTCGAGGGGCCCACGGCGATCATCGTCGCCCTCGTCCTGGTTGGCATCGCGCTGCTGAGCACGGGAGCCATGGTCGGGGTGCTGTCGGGCGGGCCGCCCCTGCGCCGCGCCCTGCGTCAGCTCGCGATCGGCTTCGGAGCCGCGGCGATCACCTATGCGCTGGGCCTGCTGTTCGGCGTGGGTGCCGTCTGACGGCGAGGCGGTACGACGAAGGCCCCGGATCCGTGGGGATCCGGGGCCTTCGTGTCTGTGCGCGGAGGGGGACTTGAACCCCCACGCCCTATCGGGCACTAGCACCTCAAGCTAGCGCGTCTACCATTCCGCCACCCGCGCAGGTGTGGGATGTGTCGTTGCCGACCGAAGAATGACATTAGCACGTTCTGAAGGGGCGATCGAACTGGGCGCGACGCCCGGGCGTGGCACGCTGTTTCGATAGCCTGGGACGCATGACCGATCCCTCGCTGCCCGAGGTCGCGCGCGTCGCGAGCGACCTCATCCGCTTCGACACATCCAACTACGGAGGCGGAAACGCGAAGGGGGAGCGGGAGGCCGCGGAGTACGTCGGCGCCTATCTGGAGGCGCTCGGGCTGCCGGTCGAGTACTACGAGCCGGTGCCGCGACGCACGAACGTCATGGCGAGGGTGCGGGGACGCGATGCGAGCAAGCCCGCCCTCGTGGTCCACGGTCACCTCGACGTCGTACCGGCGGTCGCCGAGGACTGGAGCGTCGATCCGTTCGCCGGGATCGTGCGCGACGGCATGCTGTGGGGACGAGGCGCGGTCGACATGAAGAACATGGACGCGATGATCCTCACGTCGGTCGCCGACATCCTCCGCGCGGGGGAGCAGCCGGAGCGCGATCTCGTACTCGCGTTCTTCGCCGACGAGGAGAACGGTGGTGTCGAGGGGTCGGCGCTCGTGGTCAAGGATCGCCCGGAGTGGTTCGCCGGGGCGACCGACGCGATCAGCGAGGTGGGCGGATACTCCATCTCGGTCGACGATCGCCGGGCCTATCTCCTGCAGGTGGGCGAGAAGGCGCTGATCTGGATCCGGCTGGTCGCCACCGGTCGCGCGGGCCACGGCAGTCGTCTGCATGAGGAGAACGCGGTGACCAGGCTCGCCGAGGCCGTCGCCGCGATCGGCCGCACGCGCTGGCCCATCCGACTGACGCCCACCACGACGGCGCTCCTGGAGGGCCTCAGCGCGCTCAGCGGGCGCAGCGTCGACGACCCGGACGCGCTGGCGGCGGCCGCGGGCCCGGCGGAGGCGTTCCTGCGCTCCACGTTCCGCACCACCACCAATCCGACCGTGCTCACCGCGGGATACAAGCACAACGTGATCCCCGAGCGTGCGGAGGCGCTGATCGACGTGCGCGTGATCCCCGGCACCGAGGACGACGTGCTCGCCGAGCTCCAGCAGATCGTGGGCGACGACATCCGCATCGAGACGGTGGTGCGCGACATCGGCATGGAGACGGCGTTCTCCGGCGACCTGGTCGACGCGATGGTCGCGGCTCTCGGACGCCACGATCCGGGCGTTCCGGTCATCCCGTACCTGCTCGGCGCCGGGACCGACAACAAAGCGCTGGCGGCTCTCGGCATCACCGGGTACGGCTTCGCACCGCTGCGACTGCCCGCCGACCTGGATTTCACGGGCATGTTCCATGGAGTCGACGAGCGGGTGCCCGTAGACTCTCTTGTCTTCGGTCAGCGGGTGCTGACCGATCTGCTGCGCACGTACTGAGTGACGCTCGCGCCCTCCGTGCCCTCCCGAGATCTGAAGGCCCTGCCATGCATCTGTTCGAAGCGCTCATCCTGGGGATCGTCCAGGGACTGACCGAGTTCCTCCCGATCTCATCGAGTGCGCATCTGCGCATCCTCGGGACCTTCCTGCCGTCGGGGGAGGACCCGGGTGCGGCGTTCACCGCCATCACGCAGATCGGCACCGAGGCCGCCGTCGTCGTGTTCTTCTGGCGCGACATCGTCCGCATCGTGTCCCAGTGGTTCCGCTCGCTCAGCGGCGCGGTGCCGCGCAACGACCCGGATGCGCGCATGGGGTGGCTGATCATCATCGGCAGCGTTCCGATCGTCGTGCTCGGTCTGCTGTTCCAGGACCAGATCGAGACGGTGTTCCGTTCGCTGTGGCTCGTGGCGATCATGCTCATCCTGTTCGGCATCCTGCTCGGAATCGCCGACTACGTGGGCGCCAAGCGGCGCAAGCTCGGAGATCTGACGTATCCGCACGGCATCGCGTTCGGTTTCGCGCAGGCTCTCGCGCTGATCCCCGGCGTCTCGCGGTCGGGCGGCACGATCACGATGGGGCTGTTCCTGGGCTACGAGCGGGCGGCTGCTGCGCGCTATGCCTTCCTGCTCGCGATCCCCGCCGTCTTCGGCAGCGGCTTCTACCAGGTGTTCAAGAGCTGGGGCGAGCCGTCGTTCTTCTCCTTCGGCGACACGCTCGCGGCCACCGGTGTCGCCTTCGTGGTGGCGCTCGGAGTGATCGCGTTCTTCATGAGCTGGATCTCGAAGCGCAGCTTCCTGCCGTTCGTGATCTACCGCATCCTGCTCGGCACCGTGCTGCTCGTGCTGCTGGGCATGGGCGTCATCCCCGCCTGAGCGCGGCGCGTCCCCGTCAGCGCTTGCGGTCGCCCGGACCGTCGTCGCGGCGGCGCAGGTAGCGTTCGAACGCCTGGGCGATCGCGTCGCCGGAGGCATCGGGCGAGTCCCAGGTGTCGCGCGTGCGCTCCAGCTGACGGATGTACTCGGCCATCTCCTCGTCCTCGG
This sequence comes from Microbacterium sufflavum, assembly GCF_023091155.1. NCBI lineage: Bacteria > Bacillati > Actinomycetota > Actinomycetes > Micrococcales > Microbacteriaceae > Microbacterium > Microbacterium sufflavum. The sequence continues at coordinate 2,825,114 of NZ_JAHWXK010000001.1, forward strand.
ATGCCGCAGCGTCGATCGACGCCTCCCATGCGGCTGCCTCGGTGCGCAGGTGCCGGCGGTCGACGTCGACACCGGTGAGCTCCTCGAGTCGGTCGAGGAGGGCGAGCGTCACCTTCGGCGAGGGGGCGGCAGAGGCGACGTAGTGGGGCACGCTGGCCCAGAGGCTGACCGAGGGGATCCCGGCGTTCTCCGCGAAGTGCTCGAACACCGTGAGGATGCCGACGGGACCTTCGTACACCGATCGCTCGAGGCCGTGCGCCTCACGCACCTGGTCGTTCTGGCTCGAGGCGAAGATCGAGATGGGTCGGGTGTGCGGCACGTCCGACAGCATCGCGCCGAGGGTCACGAAACCGGTGACGTCGTCGCGCAGCGCGACGTCGATGAACTCCGAGGCGAACGCCTGCCAGGTGCGGGCGGGCTCGGCGCCGGTGAGCAGCCAGAACTCCGGGCCGGGCCCGGGGTTCCGCGGACGCCAGAGCCCGGCCTCCGGCCAGGTGAGCTGACGGCGCCCCTCCGCATCCATGCGAGTGGCGGGACGCGTGTACTGGTAGTCGAAGTACAGCTCGGGGTCGACGGAATGCACGAGGTCGTAGTCGCCGGACGACTGCAGCGCCGCGATCGCGCCGCTGGCCGCTTCGCCCGCATCGTTCCAGCCGTCGAACGCGGCGATGACGATGCGGGGACCGAGGACATCCACCATGTGCTCCCATCGGGTTCGCGGTTCCGGTCACCCCAGGCTAGCCCGCGACGGCGGGATGTGGGCCGCGCCCGGCTAGCATGGGTTCAGTGAGCAGCAAGCCCCGCGCGGTCCTCTGGGACATGGATGGAACACTCGTCGACACCGAGCCCTACTGGATGGCGGCCGAGACCGCGCTGGTCGAGTCGTTCGGAGGGACCTGGACGCACGAAGACGCCCTGCGGCTCGTCGGCAGCGGGCTCCTCGACAGCGCGATCATCCTGCAGGACGCGGGCGTCGACATGGAGCCGGAGGCGATCGTCTCGCACCTCACCGACGCCGTGCAGCAGGCGTTGCGCACGCAGGGGGTGCCGTTCCGCCCCGGGGCTCGCGAACTGCTGCGCGACCTGCGCGCCGCCGACATCCGCACGGGCCTGGTCACGATGTCGCTGCGCCGGATGGCCCTGGATGTGGTGGACCTGATCGACTTCGAGGCCTTCGACGTCGTCGTCGCCGGCGACGACGTGGACAATCCCAAGCCCCACCCTGAGCCGTACCTGCAGGCCGCTGCCCTGCTGGATGTCGACATCGCGGAGGTCGTGGTGATCGAGGACTCCCCGACGGGGCTGCGAGCGGGTCTCGCGTCGGGGGCGCTCACGCTGGGAGTGCCGCACATCGTGCCGCTCGACGGCCTCGGCGCCCACCAACTCTGGCCCACACTGCACCTCCGCGGTGCCGCGGACATCGCCGAGCTGTTCGGCGCGCACACGACCACGGAGGCGACCCGATGACGGCGACCCAGCGACCGAGCGGTCCGTTCCGCGAGGGCGACCGCGTTCAGCTCACCGGCCCGAAGGGGCGCCTGCACACGGTCACGCTGCGCGAGGACGGCGAGCTGCATACGCACCACGGCGTGCTGCGGCACCGCGACCTGATCGGGCTTCCTGACGGCTCCGTCGTGGCGAACAGCTCCGGGCACGAGTATCTGGCCCTGCGCCCCCTGCTGCGCGACTTCGCGATGTCGATGCCGCGCGGTGCGGCGATCGTCTACCCGAAGGATGCAGCGCAGATCGTGATGCAGGCGGACGTCTTCCCCGGGGCGACGGTGGTCGAGGCGGGCGTCGGCTCCGGCGCGCTGTCCCTGTCGCTGTTGCGCGCGATCGGACCCGCCGGGACCCTGATCTCGTTCGAGCGGCGCGAGGAGTTCGCCGACGTGGCCCGCAGCAATGTGGAGACGTTCTTCGGCGAGACCCCCGACACCTGGCGAGTGGTGGTGGGCGATCTCGTCGAGGCCCTGCCCGCCGAGGTCGAGGCCGGTTCCGTCGACCGGGTCGTCCTCGACATGCTCGCCCCGTGGGAGTGCATCGATGCGGTGGCCGACGCGCTCACACCGGGCGGCGTGGTGCTCTGCTACATCGCGACCGCGACCCAGCTCTCGAGGGTTGCGGAGTACATCCGCGGAACCGGTCTGTTCACCGATCCCGATGCGTCGGAGACGATGGTGCGCGGTTGGCACGTCGAGGGGCTCGCGGTGCGACCGGATCACCGGATGGTGGCGCACACCGGCTTCCTCCTCACGGCCCGCCGGCTCGCGCCCGGCGCGGTCGCGCCGTCGGTCAAGCGGCGCGCGTCGAAGAGCAGCTACAGCGACGCCGACGTCGAGCTGTGGACGCCGGGGGCCGTCGGCGACCGCGAGATCACGGACAAGAACCTCCGCAAGCGGGCTCGCGAGGCGGGAAAGGCAGCCGAAGGCGCGCGCCAGGCCGCCGCGTCGCGCGAATCCGGGCAGTCGACGGAATAGACTGGAGCGCGTGCGTAAAACGTCCGCCGTTCTGGCCACCCTCAGTCTCGCCGCCCTCGCTCTGACCGGGTGCAGCGTGACCGCGTCTTCCGCCGACGCCTCGTGCGATCGCACGGGCCACGCGAACGGCATCGGCGACGCCGTGACTGTCGACGGAGAGGTCGGCTCCACGCCCGACGTCGACATCTTCAGTCCCCTCCGCCTGACCGAGACGTCGTTCACCGACGCGGTGACCGGAGACGGCCGTCGCATCGTCGACGACGCGCAGCCGATCATCGTGCAGCTCTCGATCTACAGCGGCGAGACGGGTGAGAAGGTGTTCGCCACGTCCTACGACAGCGACAGCACGCGCGCGTCCAGCATCGAGTCGTGGGCCTCGCAGGCGCCCGGCCTTGCCGACGTCCTCGAGTGCGCGACCGCCGGAAGCCGCGTCGTGGCCGGGCTCACGCCCGACGACTTCGGTGCCGCGAATCTCAAGGGCTTCGGCATGGCGGAGGACGACGTCGCCGTCTTCGTGGTCGACGTCGTTGATGCGTTCCACCCGCGCGCCGAGGGCTCGCTGCAGTTCAACGACGCGCAGGGCATGCCGACCGTGGTCCGTGCTCCCGACGGCACTCCCGGCGTGATCATCCCGGACAGCGCCGCACCGAAGAAGCAGGTCGTGCAGACGCTCATCCTCGGTGACGGAGAGAAGGTCACGAAGGACGACTCTCCGCTCGTTCACTTTACGGCCGTGGGCTGGGACGACAAGAAGGTCATCCAGAGCTCCTGGGGCCAGCAGGCCGTCGACCAGATGGCGCAGATCGCACCCCCCGTGGCTGAGGCCCTCGTGGGGCACACGGTCGGCTCGCAGGTGCTCGTCGTGCTCCCGAAGACCGAGAACTCCGTCGCGATGGCCGTCGTGGTGGACATCCTCGGCATCGCCCCCTCAGCCGCTCCGTGATGGCCGCCCGGATCCCTGCCGAAGAGCGCCTGACGAACCTCGTCGTGGCGCTGATGGCGACGGAGATCGGGCTGACGAAGCAGCAGATCCTCGACAACGTCTCGGGGTATCGGCAGCGGGCGGACGCGGGTACGCGCTCCGATGCCCTGGAGAAGATGTTCGAGCGCGACAAGGACGAGCTCCGGTCGCTCGGCGTGCCGATCGAGACGATCGGCGATGCTGCCGACCCGAACGATCTCCGGGAGGCGCGGTACCGCATCCCCCAAGCGGAGTACGACCTGCCGAGCGACATCGAGTTCACCGCGGCGGAGCTCGCGGTGCTGCGCCTGGCGGGAAGCGTGTGGAGTGCGGAGTCGGTCTCGGGCGACGCCCAGTCGGGCGTGCGCAAGATCCGCGCTCTCGGTATCGACGGCGATGAGCCGATCATCGGCTTCGCTCCGCGCATCACCGCACGGGACGCGGCCTTCTCTCCGCTGCAGGACGCGATCGAGCGCAGCCGTGTGGTGTCGTTCGACTATCTGAAGCCCGGGGAGGATGCGCCGCGTCGTCGCCGCGTCCGGCCGTTGGCACTGGTGGACTATGAGGCGCGCTGGCACGTCTACGGGGTCGATGTGGATGTGGAGGAGGACCGCACCTTCCTGCTGAGCCGCATCGTGGGCGACGTGGCGGTGAGCGCGACGTCGTTCGACCCCGCCCTGCGCGAGGGAGCGGGGGAGCGCGCGCTGAGCGGACTCGAGCAGGTCGCGGCGGCGAACTCCGCGCTTCTGGAGGTGACTCCGGGCACCGAGGCCGCGCTGAGGCTCGGACGACGCGCGACCGCCGCCGCGCAGGGCATCCGCGTGCCATTCGTGGACCTGCACATCCTCGCCGACGAGCTGGCCTCGTACGGTCCCGAGGTACGGGTGGTCGAGCCTGCCCCGCTGCGTGACGCCGTGGTCGCCCGGTTGTCCGCTGTCGTGGATGCGCACACCGACACGGGGGCACGCGCATGAGCCCGCAGCAGAAGCCGCTCCTTGCCGCTGATCGCGTACGTCTGTACCTGACACTCGTTCCCTACCTGCTCGAGCACGGGCAGGTATCTCTCGCGGAGGCCGCGGAGGAGTTCGGCGTCACGCCGCGCGAGATGCGCGCGATGGTCGAGAAGCTCACCGTGATCGGATTGCCGGGCGAGGCCGGATTCTGGCAGCAGCCTCAGGAGATGTTCGACATCAACTGGGACCTGCTCGAGCTGGAGGACGTCATCGAGATCACGAACGACGTCGCGCTGCGCCGGGTTCCGCGGTTCACCGCCCGGGAGGCCGCCGCGCTCCTGGCCGGGCTGCAGATGGTGGCGGCCGTTCCGGCGGTCTCCGACTCGGGTCTCGTCGCCGGTCTGATCTCGAAGCTCTCCCGCGGTGCGGCCGATGCCCCCGCCGATGTCGTCGTGGCGCCAAGCGCCGTCGACGAGGTCCGCTCCGTGGTGTCGCGCGGGCTGCAGCAGGGCGTCGCCGTCTCGTTCACCTACCAGGCGCCTGACTCGACTCCGACCACGCGCACCGTCGATCCCGTCCAGATCCTGATCACGAACGGGCAGTGGTACCTGCAGGGATGGTGCCACATGCGCGAGGCGATGCGTACCTTCCACCTGGATCGGGTGAGCGAGCCGACGCTGACCGACATCCCCAGTACCCACGGCGGTGACCAGGTTCCCGAGGCGTTCGCCGGTCTGGAGGACGAAGGCGAGGTCACGGTGCGCGTGCCGGAGCGGCTCGCCCCGCTGCTCAGCGGGTTCCTGCCGGCGGAAGCGATGGAGCCCGCGAACGGCGTCGTGACGGCCCGTCTGCATCTGGCGGACCCGCGCGGCATCAAGCGCCTCGCGGCCAGGTTCGGCGGAGCGATGGAAGTCCGGGAGCCGGGAGTCGCTCGGTCGGCGACGCGTGAGTGGGCGGAGGCGGGACTCGCGCTGTACCACCAGCCCGATACGCAGGATTGATCTGTAGACTGGGGACGAAAGCCCCCCGACGACGGGAATGTCGATATGTTCGCTGGAATGCAAGGCTGGCACCTGCTGATCGTGCTCGCCGTCATCCTCCTTCTCTTCGGCGCTGCCAAGCTGCCGGCGCTCGCGAAGAGCATGGGGCAGTCCGCCCGCGTGTTCAAGGGTGAGATGAAGGCGATGAAGGAAGAAGATGCGACGCGCGCCGAGTCCGCCGTCGCTGAGCCCACCTCGGTGAAGGACACGGGCGCCGAACCTGAGACTCCGCCTCGCGCCTGACCGGCCGTGGCAGCCATCGAACCGACCGTGAAGGCGAAGGCCGACCGGGATCGGCGGATGTCGCTCGGCGCGCATCTCGTCGAGCTGCGGAAGCGTCTCATGTACGCTGCCCTCGCGCTGGTGGTCGGCATGGTGATCGCGTTCATCGTCGCGGACCCGGTCATCCACTTCATCACGGAGCCCATCCGGATCATCACCGAGAAACGCGGCGACGATTTCAGCGCGCTGAACTTCGGCACGGTGACCGCGGCCTTCGACATGCGCATGCGCATCGCCTTCTCGATCGGGCTGTTCCTGTCCGCGCCCATCTGGCTGTGGCAGGTCTGGGCGTTCATCATGCCGGGGCTCACGCGCAAGGAGATCAAGTACACGGTCGGCTTCGTGCTCGCCGCGGTTCCGCTCTTCTTCGCCGGCTGCTACCTCGGCGTCATGATCATGCCGCACGTGATCGAACTCATGTGGAGCTTCACCCCCGAGGGCGGGACGAACTTCTACTACGCGCAGGAGTACTACGACTTCGTCTTCAAGCTGATGATCGTGATCGGGGTGTCGTTCGTGCTCCCGGTGTTCCTGGTCGCGCTGAACCTGGCCGGCGTCATGTCGGGTCGCGCCATCCTCAAGGGTTGGCGAGTCGCGGTCCTCATCGCGACGATCTTCGCCGCCCTCGCGACTCCCGCCGCCGACGTCGTGAGCATGCTGATGCTCGCCGGGATCCTCATCGTGCTGTTCTTCGCCGCCGCGGGACTCTCTCTGCTCTTCGATCGGCGCAAACGGAAGAGGGATGCGGCCGCCGGCATCGTCCCTGACGCCGTATGAGTTCTCCGTCCGACCGTTACGCGCAGGCGCAGGACGCGGCGAGCCATCCGCAGACCGTCGCCTTCGCCGCGCGCCAGCGATTCCAGCTCGATCCGTTCCAGGTGGCCGGGTGTCACGCCCTGGAGAACGGGCGCAGCGTGCTGGTCGCGGCGCCGACCGGAGCGGGCAAGACGATCGTCGGTGAGTTCGCGATCCACCTCGCGATGCAGAGCCCGACGGACAAGGCGTTCTACACGACGCCGATGAAGGCCCTGTCGAACCAGAAGTTCCGCGAGCTCGTCGACGTCTACGGCCCCGACGAGGTCGGGTTGCTCACCGGCGACACGAACATCAACGGCAACGCCCGCATCGTCGTGATGACGACCGAGGTGCTGCGGAACATGATCTACGCGGACTCCGCCGCGCTCCGCGACCTGCGCTACGTCGTGATGGATGAGGTGCACTACCTGGCCGATCGGTTCCGCGGAGCCGTGTGGGAGGAAGTGATCATCCACCTGCCCCCGCGCGTGCGTCTGGTCTCCCTCAGCGCGACGGTGTCGAATGCGGAGGAGTTCGGCGACTGGCTCGACACGGTGCGGGGCGACACGGAGGTGATCGTGTCCGAGGTGCGGCCGGTGCCCCTGGAGCAGCACGTGCTCGTGCGCGACGACCTGCTTCCGCTGTTCGACGACAGGGCGGGTCTCGCGACGGCCCAGGTCAACCAGGAGCTCATGCGGATCCGCTCCTTCACGGGCTCGACGTACGAGGCGAATCGGCAGGCGCAGTCGTATCGCAGCAACCGTCACGCTGGACGGCAGGCGCAGCGCCCGCCTCGCGGCGGACGACGCCCGGTGCGCTCGGCCAACGCGCGTCGCATCGAGCGGATGGATCGCCCGGATGTGGTCGAGCTCCTGGAGCGGTCGAGTCTCCTGCCCGCCATCTTCTTCATCTTCAGCCGTGTCGGCTGCGATGCCGCCGTGCAGCAGGTCCGGCGCGCGGGCATCCGCCTCACCTCGAACGAGGAGCGGGCCGAGATCCGCGCCATCGTCGAGGAGCGCACGCGCACCCTGCAGGACGAGGATCTCGGTGTGCTCGGCTACTGGGAGTGGCTCGACAACCTCGAGCGCGGCGTGGCCGCCCATCACGCCGGTCTGCTTCCGGCGTTCAAGGAGGTCGTCGAGGAACTTTTCCAGCGCAAGCTCGTGAAGGTCGTGTTCGCGACCGAGACGCTCGCTCTCGGCATCAACATGCCGGCCCGGACCGTCGTGCTGGAGAAGATGGAGAAGTTCAACGGCGAGGCGCGTGTCGCGATCACGTCCGGCGAGTACACGCAGCTCACCGGGCGGGCGGGTCGCCGGGGGATCGACGTGGAGGGCCACGCGGTCGTGCAGTGGACCGAGGGCATGGATCCGCAGGCCGTGGCCGCCCTCGCCTCCCGACGCACGTATCCGTTGAACTCCAGCTTCCGGCCGACCTACAACATGGCCGTCAACCTGATCGACATGTTCGGGAAGGGCAGGGCGCGGCAGATCCTGGAGTCGTCGTTCGCGCAGTTCCAGGCCGATCGCGCCGTCGTCGGCCTGGCGCGCCAGGTGCGTGAGGCGGAGGAGTCTCTTGCCGGTTATCGCTCCGCCATGGCCTGCGAGCACGGCGACTTCCCCGAGTACGCCGCGATCCGCCGTGAGCTCAGCGACCTGGAGAAGAAGAACCGGCAGGACGCGAACGCGCCGCGCGCCGCACGGGACAAGCGGATGAAGCGCATCCAGTCGTTGCGCACGCAGATGCAGCGACATCCCTGCCACCGCTGTCCGGATCGCGAGGCGCACGCGCGGTGGGCCGAACGCTACTGGAAGCTCAAGAGGCAGACCGATCGCACGCGCCGCCAGATCGAGAACCGCACCGGGACCGTCGCGCGGGTGTTCGATCGCGTGGTGGAGGTGCTGGAGACACTCGACTACCTCCGCCGAGACGACGACGAGACCCTGCTGACGGAGGCCGGCCGCACCATGCGGCGGATCTACGGGGAGCGTGACCTCCTGGTCGCCGAGTCGCTGCGTCAGGACCTCTGGAAGAGCCTGGACGCTCCGTCTCTCGCCGCCATGGCCTGCTGCCTCGTGTACGAGCCGCGGCGGGACGAGTCGAACACGGGGGAGCGAGGTCTGCCCCGGGGGCCGTTCCGCGCCGCGTACGACCGGACGACAGCCCTCTGGGCCGAGCTGGACGACCTCGAGCGGGATCACCAGCTGCCCGGCAGCGAGCCCCTGGCCGCCGGCCTTGCGGGGGCGATGCACACCTGGGCGCGTGGGGGTGCGCTCGACCGCGTCCTGATCGACGCCGACATGGCCGCCGGAGACTTCGTGCGCTGGGCGAAGCAGACGATCGACCTGCTGGACCAGCTCTCGATCGTCGCCGAAGACCCCGCTCTCGCGCGCACCGCTCGGCTCGCCCTCGACGGCGTGCGGCGGGGCATCGTCGCCTACTCGTCGATGTGAGGGTGAGCGCCGTGACCGATCCGTCCGTCCCCGTCCGCCCGCGTGCCCTCCTGCCGCTGTGGGGCGCGGTGCTCGCTGCTGTCGGGGCGGCGGTGCTCATGGATCTCGCGTTCCCCGAGGCCGCGGTCTGGATCCTCGCGTTCCCGGCCACCGGGCTCCTGCTGCTGGCGTTGATCGGGCGACGGGCGGGCGGCGCCCTGCTCGTCGGCCTCGTGTACGGCGTCGTCTTCTTCGGTCTGCTGGTGTCCTGGACCTCCCGCTACCTCGGGCCTTTGCCGTGGGCGGCGCTCAGCGTCGTCGAGGGTGCGCTGACCGCGGTCGCGCTCGTCCCCATCGCCCTGGCCTACCGCTGGCTTCCGCGGGCATTCCCTGGCCCGGCTGGCCGCCTGTTCGTCCTGCCGACGGTGGTCGCCGCACTGTGGGTCGGGCGGGAGCTCTTCCTGGGCTGGTGGCCCTACGGCGGATTCCCGTGGGCGCGCCTGGGCATGAGTCAGGCCGAGAGTCCGCTCGCTCCGGTCACCTCGTGGCTGGGGGTCAGCGGGCTGAGCTTCCTGATGGTGCTGCTGACGGCCATGGTGATCGAGCTGGTCCGGACCGGGTCCTGGCGGCGTCCGCTGCGGCTGGTCGTTCCCGCAGCAGTCGTGGTGGTGCTGGTGATCACCCCGCTGTTCCCGACGGCAGCCACGGGGACGATGCGCATCGGAGCCGTGCAGGGGAACGGACCGACGGGCTACTTCGACTCGCGCGAACCGTTCTCCGTGATCCAGGCCCAGACCGAGGCGACTGCGCCCCTCTACGGCGAGGATCTCGATCTGCTCGTGTGGCCGGAGGGATCCCTCGACGCCGATCCCGCCGAGAGCTCGGCTCTCGCCCACCGGATGACCCTGGTCGCCAATCGGGTGGATGCCCCGTTGCTCGCCAACGCGGCGACCGCGCGAGGCGACCGCTTCTACAACACGTCGATGCTGTGGACCCAGAGCGGTGAGGCGTCGCAGTCGCACGACAAGCGCCACCCCGTGCCGTTCGGTGAGTACGTTCCCGACCGCGCGTTCTTCAATGCGCTGGTCCCTGATCTGATCGGGCTCATCCAGCGCGAGTACACGCCGGGCACGAACGCTCCCATCGTCGAGGTCGACGGTGTGAAGGTGGGTCTCGCGATCTGCTTCGACGTGATCTACGACGACGTGATCCTCGAGGGCATCGGCGACGGCGCGCAGGTGCTGGTGTTCCAGACCAACAACGCGGACTTCCGCGGTACCGACGAGAACCTCCAGCAGCTCGCGTTCGCGCGCATGCGGGCGATCGAGACGGGCCGGAGTGTGGTGAACATCTCCACGGTCGGCACGAGTCAGGTGATCCGCCACGATGGCCGGACCATCACCAGCCTGGACGCGGATGAGGCCGGAGCGATGCTCGAGGATGTCGAGCTGCGCTCCGGCCTCACGGCGGGTGTCGTCCTGGGCCCCTGGGTGCAGCAGGTGCTGCTGTGGGGTGGGGTGGGCGCGCTCGTGGTCGGGTGGTGGCGCGCCCGTCGGCGTTAGGCGCCGATCTTCTCCCTGGTGGGATCTTCTCCCGCGCCGCGGCGAGCACGGATGAAGGCGAGCCGCTCTTCGAGGAGCTCCTCGAGCTCGGCGCGGGTGCGGCGCTCCATCAGCATGTCCCAGTGCGTGCGGGCGGACTTCTCGTCGCTCGCCTCGATGGTGACGGACTGACCGTCGACCTGCAGTCGGGCCTCAGCACCGCAGGCGCGGCACTCCCAGGTCTGCGGGGGTTCGGCGTCGGCCGCGAACATCAGGGTGGTGTCGTGTCCGCACGTGTCACAGGTGTAGGTGGTCTCACGGCGCTCCATGAAAACGACGCCCTCTTCGCTCTGTAGGCTCTGGGCGCCGAGTCGGATGCCGCGCAGGCTGCGATCTGCCATTGTGTGGTCCTCTCGTCGCTGTCAGGTATAACGCTCGAGCCTGTGGGCTTCATCCACGTGACCGCGATCTCGGCGGTATTCACAGTGGAATCCCAGCGCCGGCGGGTAAAGAGCTCGCCCTACTCTGGAGCGAGGACCGAGACCGCGAGGTCGGCGCGGTCCGACACGATCCCGTCCACCCCCATCCGGTGGAGGCGACGCATCTCATCCGGGTCGTTGACCGTCCAGACGTGCACCTCGATCCCGGCCCGATGCGCCGCCCGCAGGAGCGCGGGGGTGAGGACGGTCAGGGCGCCACGACGCTCCGGTATCTGGAGCGCGTCGATGTCACGCAGGGCACGCGCGGGGGAGAGGCGGAAGGCCGACAGCGCGCGGGCCGAGGCGATCGTGCGGCGTCCGCCCGACGTGGCGGGGCGCTGCGCGGCCCCGGCGCGTCTCACTTCCTCGACCGTCGCTCGACGGCTCGCGTCGGAGAAGCTCGTGATCAGGACGCGCTCGGTGTGCGGTGCGAGGACGGGGCCGAGGAGTCCGGCCGCAGCCGGCGTCTTGACGTCGATGTTGAAGCGCACGTCGGGGAAGGACGAGAGTGCATCACCGACGGTGAGCAGCCCGCCGTGATCGGCGAAGAGTGCACGCAGCTCACGGGTGCGGACCTCGCTCACCGCGCGCGAGTCGTCAGCGAGGCGGCGCAGGTCGGGGTCGTGCACCAGGACGACGTCCCCGTCGGCGGTCACCTGACAGTCGGTCTCGATGTACTCGACGCCGGCCGCGTGCGCGGCGGCGAAGGCCCCCGCCGTGTTCTCCCACACCCCGGATTCCTCGCCTGCGGCGGTCACCAGACCGCGATGTGCGAAGATCCGCGGGGAGCGGGCGTTCGTGAAGAACGGGTGCGTCACACGCGGGGTGCGGGGTCCGTGGGCCCCTGGCTCGGCTTCGGGGTGAAGGCGCTGCCGATGCCCTTCAGTGCCTCCGTCAGTTCGCTGGGCACGATCCACAGCTTGTTGGACGGGCCCTCGCTGATCTTCGGCAGCATCTGGAGGTACTGATACGCGAGGAGCTTGTCGTCGGGAGCGCCCTGATGGATCGCGCTGAAGACGTTCTGGATCGCCTCCGCCTCGCCCTGGGCACGGAGCACGGCCGCCTGCTTGTCGCCCTCCGCCCGCAGGATCTCCGCCTGCCGCAGACCCTCCGCCTCGAGGATGGCGGACTGCTTGGTGCCCTCCGCCGTGAGGATGGCGGCACGACGGTCCCGCTCGGCGCGCATCTGCTTCTCCATGGAGTCCTGGATCGAGACGGGCGGGTCGATGGCCTTCAGCTCGACGCGACCGACGCGGATGCCCCACTTGCCGGTGGCCTCGTCCAGCACCACGCGGAGCTGCCCGTTGATGTTGTCGCGGCTGGTCAGTGCCTCTTCGAGGTTGAGACCGCCGACGACGTTGCGCAGGGTGGTCGTGGTGAGCTGCTCGACGGCGCCGAGGTAGTTGGCGATCTCGTATGTCGCCGCGCGCGCGTCCGTCACTTGGAAATAGACGACGGTATCGATCGACACGACCAGGTTGTCCTCCGTGATCACCGGCTGGGGCGGGAAGGAGACGACCTGCTCGCGCATGTCGATCAGCGGGCGGAGGCGATCGATGAAGGGCACCAGGATGTTCAGCCCGGGGGAGAGGGTCTTGTGGTAGCGCCCGAGCCGCTCGACGACACCCGCGGTCGCCTGGGGGATGATGCGGATGGCCCTGGCGATGGTGACGATCACGAAGATGATGACCGCGATCACCAGGATCCAGATGATCACCGTGGGGATGAACGATGCGTCGTCCACGTGTTCTCCTAGTCGTTGAGGGGACGGACGATCGCCGTGGCGCCGTTGATGGCGGTGACGGCGATCGGAGCGCCCTGGGGGATGGGCACGGGGGAGGACGAGCGGGCCGTCCAGGTGTCGCCGTTGGCGAGCTTGGCTTGCCCGGACACCTGCGTGATGTCGCTCAGTGCGAAGCCGCGCAGATCGACCAGAGCATCCACGTTCGACCGGGCCGGGTCGGCGCCGCGATGCAGCCGCCGCAGCAGCGGAGGCCGGAGGAACAGGATGAAGAGGGCGGCAGCGATGCCGGCGATGATGATCTGGATCCACACCGGCACGCCGAGGAAGTCCGTGACGAGTCCGACCAGGCCGCCGAAGCTGAGCATGAGGAACGTGAAGTCCAGCGAGAGCATCTCGATCACGAGGAAGACGGCGATGAGGACCAGCCATCCGATCCACGCCCACTGGTCGATGAACACGACGAAAGTCGAGAAGTTGTCCATTCGGCCTCCTTTGTGGTCAACGTATCACGCGCTGCCCCGGCGATCGGGGTGCCCTCGCGACCGCTTGGTAATGTGAGAGAGCCGTGCGCTCACGGCGTTTCACGCATCATGAGGAGTCACCGTGACCGACGTTCTTCCCGCAGGATCCCTCGACGGCAAGGTCGCCCTCGTGACCGGCTCGTCCCGGGGGATCGGCGCCGACACCGTCCGCTACCTCGCCGAGGCGGGCGCCGACGTCGTGATCAACTTCCGCAACAAGGCTCCGCGCGCGGAGAAGCTCGCTGCAGAACTGCGCGAACTCGGTCGGCGGGTCCTCGTCGTCGGCGCGGATCTGACTGACACGGCGTCGGTGGACGCCATGTTCGACGCGGTGCGCGCGGAGTTCGGCCGCCTCGACGTGCTCGTGCTCAACGCCTCGGGCGGTATGGAGTCCGGGATGGCGGAGGACTACGCCCTCACGCTGAACCGCGACGCGCAGCTGAACGTGCTGAACGCGGCCACCCCGTTGCTCGACGACGGCGCCCGTGTCGTCTTCGTGACCAGCCACCAGGCCCACTTCATCCGCACCACCCCGACGATGCCGGAGTACGAGCCGGTCGCCCTCTCCAAGCGCGCCGGTGAGGATGCGCTGCGCGAGCTCATCCCCGGTCTCGCCGAGAAGGGCGTCGGTTTCACCGTGGTCTCCGGTGACATGATCGAGGGCACCATCACGGCCACGCTCCTGGAGCGTGCGAACCCCGGGGCCATTGCGGAGCGCCGCGAGTCGGCCGGGCGCCTGTACAACGTGTCCGAGTTCGCGGCCGAGGTCGCGAAGGCGGTCATCGATCCGGTCCCCGAGGACAACACGCGGCTCGTCGGCGACGTGAGCGCCTTCACCGCCTCCTGATCCTCGGATACGACTCCGCCCCGGCCCGCTTGTGCGGCACCGGGGCGGAGTCGTCTCGTGCGGTCAGACGGCGGGGGAGCCCTGCACGTCGGCGATCACATTCTTCTCGTCCTTGCCCAGCGTGATGGCCCGGACGATCTGGACGATGCCGAGCACGATCAGCGAGATGCCGAGGAGCAGCCAGAACGCGAAGCCCGCGATGGCCGGCGAGAACAGCACGATGATTCCGGCGACGATGCTGAGGATCGCGTAGAGCACGGTCCAGACGCGGGACCCGTCGCTGCCGAGGAGCGAGAGGGCCACGACACCGTCGACGATCCAGCTCACGCCGATGAAGATGACCACGACCAGGGCGAGCGTCGCCGCCGCCACGTTGAGGTTGAAGAACGCGATGACTCCGGCCGCGATGTACAGCAGGCCGAGGACGATGTGGCCGACCCGTGCCCAGCCGCCCTTCGCCTGCGAGAAGATGCCGAGCCCGATGTAGACGATGCCGGCGACGACGAGGTACGACGCGAAGATCGCCGTGACGATGACGGCCGACTTGACCGGCCAGACGAGCAGGACGATGCCTGCGAGCAGGGCGAGGACGCCGGACACGGCGAGGGCGATGCGGATGGAGGAGAAGAACGACTTCGTCTCGTTGATTGCTTCAGACATGGTTGGGGACCCTTTCTGAGAAGATCCTGTGAGGATGCCCCCCAGGGTAGCGCTCGCCAGGCGTTCGCGGGGGAGGACCGCCGGAACGCGTCGCACTCCGACACCACGCGACACCCCACGTCATGGCAGGATCGTCTCGTGACGGCGGTGGATGATGCCCGGCTGCGTGAGCTCGTCCTGATGCGCAAGGTGCGGGACCGGATCGATCGCGAATACGCCAGACCGCTCGATGTCGAGGCGTTGGCCCGCGGCGTGCACATGTCGGCGGGGCACCTGAGTCGTCGGTTCCGTGAGACATACGGCGAGTCGCCGTACGCGTACCTCATGACGCGCCGGATCGAACGTGCGATGGCGCTGCTGCGTCGCGGAGATCTCAGCGTGACGGAGGTCTGCTTCGCGGTGGGCTGCTCATCGCTCGGAACCTTCAGCACGCGGTTCTCGGAGCTGGTCGGTGTCCCACCCAGCGTGTACCGTGAACGCGCCGCCACCGTCGAGGGGATCCCGTCGTTCCAGGCGAAGCAGGTCATCCGACCGATCAGGAATCGAGAAGCGCCGCGTCCCGACGCGGACCTAACGTGAGCATCATGAACATCAGCATCCACTACGCGTTCCTCCCGCACACCGACGCCGAGGCGGCGCTCCGGTTCTACCGCGACGCCCTCGGCTTCGAGGTGCGCAACGATGTCGGCTACGACGGGCTGCGTTGGCTGACCGTCGGCCCGACGGACCAACCGGAGACCTCCCTCGTGCTGCATCCGCCGGCGACGGACCCGGGCATCACCGACACCGAGCGGCAGACCATCCTCGAGCTGATCGCGAAAGGAAGCTACGGCGCGCTCACCCTCGCGAGCGATGACCTCGACGCCGTGTTCGAGCGTCTCGTGGAGGCGGGGGCCGATGTCGTGCAGGAGCCGATGGATCAGCCGTACGGCGTGCGCGACTGCGCGTTCCGCGACCCGGCGGGCAACCTCCTCCGTATCAACCAGGCCGGCTGACGCCACCGGCGACGCCGCCCCGAACAGAAGGACACCGATGACCGCTGCACCGCACCCCGCGGACACCCACGACCTGATCCGCGTGCAGGGTGCGCGCGAGAACAACCTGAAGGACGTCAGCGCCGACATCCCGAAGCGACGGCTCACGGTGTTCACCGGTGTGTCCGGCTCGGGCAAGAGCTCGCTGGTCTTCGACACGATCGCCGCGGAGTCCCGCCGCATGATCGACGAGACGTACAGCGCGTTCGTGCAGGGATTCATGCCGTCGGTGCCGCGCCCCGACGTCGACGTCCTGGAGGGTCTGACCACCGCGATCATCGTGGACCAGGAGCGGCTGGGCGCCAACCCGCGCTCGACCGTCGGGACCGTGACCGACGCGAACGCCATGTTGCGCATCCTGTTCAGCAAGCTCGGGCAGCCGTACATCGGCGGGCCGACCGCGTTCTCGTTCAACATCCCGACGCAGAAGGCCAGCGGCGTCATGACCGGGCCGGGCGGCGAGAAGAAGATCGTGAAGGACGCGATCTACCTCGGCGGCATGTGCCCGCGCTGCGAGGGCAGGGGAGCGGTGTCTGACCTCGACCTGTCGCAGATCGTCGACGAGTCCCGGTCGCTCGACGAGGGCGCCATCATGGTGCCCGGGTACACGGCAGACGGCTGGATGGTGAAAGGCTTCTCGCAGTCGGGCTTCTACCCCGCGGACAAGCCCATCGCGGAGTTCACCGAGAAGCAGCGGCACCTCTTCCTCTACGGCGAGGTCACCAAGGTGAAGATCTCGGGCATCAACATGACCTACGAGGGCCTGATCCCCAAGATCACGAAGTCGATGCTCTCCAAAGACCTCGACGCGCTGCAGCCGCACGTCCGTGCGTTCGTGGAGCGCGTCGCCACGTTCGCGGTATGCCCGGAGTGCGACGGGACCCGCCTCACCGAGGGCGCGCGGTCGTCGAAGATCGAGGGGATCAGCATCGCCGACGCGTGCCGCATGCAGGTGACCGATCTCGCCGCCTGGGTGCGAGGCCTGACGCTTCCCGGGGCTGCGCCTCTGCTGGAGGCCCTCAGCGCGAACCTCGACGCTTTCGTCACGCTGGGCCTCGGCTACCTCAGCCTGGAACGCCCGTCCGGGACGCTGTCGGGGGGTGAGGCGCAGCGCATCAAGATGCTGAGGCACCTCGGGTCCGCGCTCACCGACGTCACGTACGTGTTCGACGAGCCGACAATCGGCCTGCATCCGCACGACATCCAGCGCATGAACAGGCTGCTGCTGCAACTCCGGGACAAGGGGAACACGGTCCTGGTCGTGGAGCACAAGCCCGAGACGATCGCGATCGCCGATCACGTGGTCGACCTCGGTCCAGGAGCGGGGAGCGCGGGCGGCGAGATCTGCTTCGAAGGTACGGTCGACGGATTGAAGGCCAGCGGCACCCGCACGGGGGAGCACCTGGACGACCGCGCGAAGCTCAAGCCCGCCGTGCGCACGGGCGCCGGGCGGATCGAAGTCCGCGGCGCCTCGACCAACAATCTGCAGCACGTCGATGTCGACATCCCGACGGGCGTGCTGACGGTCGTCACGGGTGTGGCCGGATCCGGCAAGAGCTCCCTGATCCACGGCTCGGTGTCCGGTCGCGAGGGCGTCGTGGCGATCGATCAGTCCGCGATCAAGGGGTCGCGGCGCAGCAACCCCGCGACGTACACCGGTCTGCTGGAGCCCATCCGCAAGGCCTTCGCGAAAGCCAACGGCGTGAAGCCCGCTCTGTTCAGCGCGAACTCCGAGGGCGCGTGCCCCACGTGCAAGGGCGCCGGCGTCATCATCACGGAACTCGGGTTCATGGACACGATCGAGACACCCTGCGAGGACTGCGGCGGTAAGCGCTTCCAGGCGGCGGTCCTCGAGTACACCCTCGGAGGCAAGGACATCACCGAGGTGCTCGATCTGCCCGTTGCGGAGGCGCGGGCCTTCTTCAGTGAGGGCGAGGCGAAGCTTCCCGCGGCGGCCGCGATTCTGAGCCGCCTCGAAGACGTCGGTCTGGGCTACCTGTCGCTGGGCCAGCCCCTGTCGACGCTGTCGGGCGGAGAACGTCAGCGCATCAAGCTGGCGATCCAGATGGGGGAGAAGGGCGACATCTACGTGCTCGACGAGCCCACGACGGGGCTGCACCTCGCGGACGTCGACACGCTCCTGGGGCTGCTCGACCGGCTCGTGGACGCGGGCAAGACCGTGATCGTCATCGAGCACCATCAGGCGGTCATGGCGCACGCCGACTGGATCGTCGATGTCGGACCCGGCGCCGGGCACGACGGCGGCCAAATCGTGTTCGAAGGGACGCCCGCAGATTTGGTATCCCAAAAATCGACGCTCACGGGGGAGCACCTGGCGGAGTACGTGAGCGGACGCTGATCACGCAGACGTGATCGCCACGGGACCGCGTCGTGCGTGCGACGACGCGGTCCCGTTCGGCGGAGCGTTCACGTCGACGCGGATCGGCGAGAGAGGCGTCCAGCGCCGCACCGTTCGGGAATCGATACAACTGGACCTCGTGGGGCGCGTCGTCACCGGATGTGGAGATCGCACGCTGCAGGAGAACGCCGCCGTGGTCTGGAAGGAACGCCAGCACCACGTCTTCATAGCGGCTCAGTTCCACGGCCAGCCCGGGACGCGCCCAGAGCAGGCAACACAACTCGATCGGGCGTTCGTGTGCAGCGTTCCTGGGTTCGATCATGACAGCGTGTGGGCGACGTCGCTCGGCCGCGGTGCCCCTCGTGCATTAACCGATAATGCACATTATGTCAGGTCAGACGAGAAGCGGGTGGGGTCGTCGACCCTGCCGCCTCTCCCTGCCGCCCTTACCCGCCACCGCTGCACGAGCGCCCAAGCGGTGCGTCGCGCAGTACCGTCGGTCGACCGGTAGGGATTCGCGCGGTCTTGACGCGGCCGCTCAGCTCCAGAGGGCTTCGACGATCACGGGTACGGCATCGGAGACGTCGTAGGAACGAACCCACCGCGGTCGCACGATGACGAGCGCGAATCCAGGATCGGTCACGCGCGATCCCGGAGCGTGCCGCAAGAACACCGGCTCCAGCTCCTTCGCCCGCGCGGCCGAAGCCACCTCGGCGCTCCCCTCGAGCTGCAGGGTCACCGACCCCTCTGTGCCCACCACGAGCGCCACTGCACCATTGACCACGAGGTTCGCGACCTTGCGCGACTCGGAGCGGCTCGTGAACAGGATCGTCCCATCGTCGAGAGCCACCATTCCAACGAGCGCGGCCTCCGGCTCGCCGCCCGCTGACACGGTCGCCGCGACGCCGCGCCCGTGCTCACGGATGAACATGACCACCGAAACTCTGTCGTGGGGATCGATGGCCATGCTCACGAGACTAACGCCGTCGCCCCGGACTCACGCGGCCGACCAGACTCCCAGCTCGTTGCCCGACGGGTCCGCGAAGTGCAGCCGTCGTCCGCCCGGGAAGTCGTACGGCTCCTGCAGGATGCGCCCGCCGGCGGGTTCGATCGCGTCGCGCGTGGCATCGAGGTCGTCGGAGTAGAGCAGCACGAGGGGGCCTCCGACGGGGCGCGGCTCCTCGGCGAGGAGCAGTCCCCCGACCTCGCTGCCGTCTCCCCTGCCCGAAGCGATCCCGGCGTACGTGGGGCCGTAGTCGACGAACTCCCACCCGAACGCCGACGCATAGAACTGCTTCGCTGCGGCGAGGTCGGTGACGACGAGCTCGACATAGTCGATGGTGTGGTGCTGCGAGGTTCCTGTCATGCGGCGCACGCTACCGGCGGGCACCGACATCGCGCTCGTCCGGCGCGTCGGCGGGCAGGAGTAGCGTGGAACGGTGCCGCCCCTCTCCCCCGCATCCGCCTCTCCGGGGTGGCGCGCGTGGACCATCTGGTCGGTCGGTGTCGCCGCCTACGTGCTCGCGATCACCAACCGCACCTCGCTGGGGGCCGTGGGTGTCGAGGCGGCGGATCGCTTCCAGGCCGACGCATCCACCCTCGCGCTGTTCGCCGTCGTCCAGCTGGCGGTCTATGGCGGGATGCAGATCCCGATCGGCGTGCTCCTCGACCGCTACGGGTCGCGGCCCATCATCACGATCGGGATGCTGCTCATGGCGGCCGGGCAGCTCACCATGGCGCTGTCCCCCAGCGTCGGCATCGCCATCGTCGCGCGTGTGCTCCTGGGCGCGGGCGACGCCGCGGTATTCCCCGCCGTGCTGCGCCTCGTGGCGACCTGGTTCCCCGCGCAACGCGGACCGCTCATGGTGCAGTTCACCGGGATCATCGGTCAGGCGGGGCAGCTCATCGCCCTGGTACCCGTCGCTGCACTGTTGCACGCGACCAGCTGGAGCATCACGTTCGGCAGCATCGCCGGGCTCGGACTGCTATTCACGGTGCTGGTCTGGTTCGTCATCCGCAACCATCCGCCGGAGCGGGGCGCGGACGTGACGGTGAACACGGACACCGGCGTCGTCCGCGTCGTCACGTCCGCCATCGACACCGGCGTCGGAATCCGGGCGGCGTGGGCGCACCCGGGAACCCGCCTCGCGTTCTGGTCCCACTTCACCACCCCGTTCGCCGGCACGGCCTTCGTCCTCCTCTGGGGCATGCCGTTCCTCACCGTCGGCGAAGGGCTTCGGCCCGCGGCTGCCGCTGGGATCATCTCGATCTACGTGGTCGCCGGAATGGTCCTGGGGCCGGTGATCGGCGATCTGTCGCGGCGCCTTCCGAACCACCGTTCCCTCGCCCTCGTGCTCCCGGCTGTCGGGGTGCAGGCGGCGGCATGGATCGCGGTGATCGCCCTCCCCGGGCCGGCTCCGGCGTGGCTGCTCACCGTGCTCGCCGTCGCCCTGGCCACCGGGGGCCCGGCATCGATGATCGCGTTCGATCACGCCCGCACCCACAACCCGAGCCACCGGCTGAGCACCGCCACCGGCGTCACCAACGCGGGGGGCTTCATCGCCGCACTCCTCGCGATCTTCCTGATCGGGCTGCTCCTCGACGTGCAGGGCGCAGGCACGCCCGAGACCTACTCCCTCGACGCATTCCGGCTGGCGTTCCTCGCGCCCCTCCCCCTCTGGGCGCTGGGTGTGACCTTCATCCTGATCGAACGCAAGCGCACACGCATCCGCATGGGCCTGGATCCCGAGCGACGCCGGCGCTCGCCCCTAGGATGAGCGCATGGCCTCCGCTCCCCCCTCGGCTCCTTCCCGTCTCGACGAGTCGGACCGGCGGCGGATCGCTCGCCTCCCCCGTGGCGTCACGGCCGGTCTGATCCTCGCCGCGCTGTGGCTGCTCGCCGGAGGTGCCGCGAGGCTCTGGGGCTCCGACATCGTGGTCACCCGACTCCTCAGCTTCTTCGGCGTCGGTCCCGTCCAGGCCAACACCTGGGGCCTCCCGGCGGCATGGACGCCTGTCCTGCTCGTGCTCGTGGCGGCGGTGCTGGCATCGGTCACCTGGTTCGTGTCCGACCGCGTCGCTCCATCCGGCCGCGGCATCTGGGCTCTGTGGTTCGCCGCCGTCATCGCGGGGGCCGTGCTCGGGCTCGGGCTGGACGCGATCCGGGCGATCTCGTACCTGCAGGACTTCGGCCTGCGCGGACTCACCGTGGCCGTGGTGGAAAGCGCTCCCGTGACGACGTACTGGGCGGTGATGAGCGGCTGGATCCCGGCCGTCCTCCTCGGCCGTCGTGACGGGCAGGCGGCTCCGCCGGTTCGAGCGCGCACCGCGCTGATCAGTGCGCTCGTCAGCGTCGCGCTGTTCGTCGTCGGCGGCGGGCTCGCCGACGACGCGCGACAGCAGGACATCATCCGTGAGAACGCCGCACAACAGGCGACGACGGACGACACCGGCGCGCTCATCGATCCGACCGCCGTCGGCGATCCCGTCGCCGAGACCGCTCCGGGCGTCGGTGCACCGACCCTCCAGACCGACGCCTGCACCGGCGACCGCGCCACGCTGCTCCTCGGTGCAGCGGACGGAGCCACAGGACACCGGGCCCAGGCGATCCACCTGGTCAACGTGAGCGAGCAGCCGTGCGTGATCGAGGGCTATCCGGACATCGCCTTCGCCGACCAGAACGGACACGCGCTCGACGTCGAGGTGGTTCCGGGATCGTCGTTCCTCGCCACGGACGACGGGAGCGCCACGATCACCGTTCCCCCGCAGGGACAGGCGACCGCGGTGCTCGGCTGGGACGCCAACGCGACCGCGGGGGCGCTCGTGGCACGGCAGCTCTACGCAGCTCGCCTTCCGGGGCTGGAGCGCGGTTCGTGGCCGGTCGAGCTCGACATCGTCGCGGGATCCACCGTCGAGGTCACGGCGTGGAAGCTCGACACGTCCGCCGGGGCAGCCCCGTAGCCGGTACGCTCCCTGTCTTCAGCGCAGCAGGTGCTGGACGGTCTCGAGGACGAGCTCCACGCTGACGCGCTCCGGGACCTCGGCGTCGCCCGCTTCGAACTCCGCCAGCTCGACACCGCGGACACTCTCAGCCGGGAGCGAGGCGAACAGCGCGGCGATCTGGTGCGGGAGCAGCCCGTCGCCCACGCGGTACGCGGCGGGGATGTACCCGGGCTCGAGCACGTCCCAGTCCACGTGGATCCACACGGGTCGTCCGGCGACGAGCTCCCGGAGTCGCTCCGGGGTGCTCTCCCCCGGGCTGAGCACCGTGACGCCGTTGGCCGCCAGCAGCTCGGCCTCCGCGGGGTCGATGTCGCGCCCGCCCACCACGACCACCTGGCGCGGATCCACCCCGGCACCGTGACCGCTGTCCCAGAGCCCGCAGGCGGCCGCGAGCACCATGCCGCCGAGGTAGCCCGATCCGGTCGTGTCCGGTGTGTTGAAGTCGCCGTGCGCGTCGATCCACAGCACGACCGCATCGGGGTGATGCTCCGCGACGGCCGGGAGGGTGCCGAGGCTCGCGGCGCAGGTGTTCGTCACGAGCAGCGGGGTCGCGCCCGAGGAGATCGCTGTGTCGACGGCGTGACGCAGGCCCGTGAGCGTCGTCGCCGCGGCAGGCAGCGCCTCGCTCCAGTCGTCCTGGCGGGAAGCGTCGGGAGTGCCCACCACCTGCGCGTCAGTGCCGAGGAGCGCGGACAGGGCGTCGGCCACGAGCCGGGCGCCCACCAGGGCCCCGTCGGTGCGGTCGGCCACACGGCCCTGGGACAGGATGAGCGAGAACGGGGAGGACATCCCCCCAGTCTCCCATCCTCGCCCGGCACGGCCGCGACGACTCAGCGGCGGCGGGGCGTCCAGCCGCCCGGCAGCGGCCCGTCGACGGAGGCGCGCGCGCGGTCGCCGGCGGCCGACCACCCCTGGGCCTCTCCCTCGTGGTCGAAGCCGCCGCGAGCGACGCGGAAGCCCACGTCGTCATGGTGCATCCGGGGCGCTCCCCCGCGGCGGACGGACGCACGCACGCTCCACACCTCGTCGGCGAACCCGCCCCCGCGGAAGACGCGATAGTCGTCGTACCGCGCAGGGTCGAGCAGGTCCCAGCACCACTCCCACACGTTGCCGAGCGTGTCGAACAGCCCGTGGAGGTTGGGCAGCTTCCCGCCGACGTCCTGCGGCGCGGAGACGTGATCAGCCGCTGTCCACGCCGCATCGGCGAGTGGTGCATAGTGCGGGCCCGCGGAGCCGGCACGGCACGCGAACTCCCACTCCGCCTCGGTCGGCAACCGGTACCCGTCCGCCGTCGTGTCCCAGGTCACGTCCTCGCCGTCGAAGCGGTACACGGGGTCGAAGCCCTCCCACTCCGACGCCGCATTGCAGAAGTGCACGGCTCGCAGCCAGCTCACGTCGGCGGCCGGGCGGCGGGGATGTCGCACGGCGACGCCCAGCACGTCGGCCAGTTGCTCCTCCGTCACCGGGAAGACGCCGAGCAGGAACGGCTCCAGGGTTACCTGCCGCGTCGAACGCGTCCGTGCATCGTGCAGTGTGACCTCTCCGGCGGGAAGGCGCGTCAGCTCGATGTCGCTCACGCGGGCGTGCACTCGATCCAGGTCGGGTACTTCGCCGTGCGCCCGTCACCCGAGGAGGTGCGGGTGACCCGGCGACGCACCCAGGGACCCACGAACTCGCGATAGTACGCGAGACCCGACGGGCCGAGACCCGGGCGGTCGAGTGGCGCCCACCAGGCCTCCGGGGGTTCGAAACCCAGTGCGTGGAGCACCCGCGCAGCCACCCGGTGATGTCCGGCGGCGTTCATGTGCAGGCGGTCCTCCGACCAGTACGGCGGCTTCGAGAGCTCGCGGTCCGGCCAGTTCAGGGCGCGGATCACATCAGGGCGATCCTCGATGCGGCGCAGCACGGCCTCCGACAGCAGGTCGCCCCGGCGTTGCACGAGCGACCCCATGGGCAGTTGGCCGCTCGGGTTCGCTCCGGAGAGCAGGATCATGGTGACGCCCTCCTCGTCGCAGCGCCGGAGCACGCGGCTGAACGCGTCGGCGATGTGCTCGGGATCGGCCCGCGGACGGAGCATGTCGTTGCCGCCCCCGTTGAACGACAGATGGGTGGGGCGCAGCGCCAGCGCGGGCTCGAGCTGCTGCTCCACGATCGGCCAGGCGAGCTTGCCGCGGATCGCGAGGTTGGCGTACTGGATCGGGTGACCGGCGGCGTCGGCCCACCCCTGTGCCGCGATGTCCGCCCATCCGCGCTCGCGCCCGTCGGGCAGCACATCCCCCACGCCCTCCGTGAAGGAGTCGCCTATCGCCACGAATCGCACATCGGTCACGGACCCAGCCTATTGCCGTGCCCGGACAGCGGCGTCAGCGGTCGTCGAGGGCTGCACCGCGTCGATCCACGAGCCCCCACGACGCCCCCGCCGCGAGGAGGAAACAGGCGGCGAAGACGACGAAGAGCACCGGCGCACCACCCGCGAGGAGCAGCACCGGGGCCGCGATCGGTGCCACGACCGAGGCGATGCGGCCGATGCCCGCGGCCCATCCGGCGCCCGTCCCCCGCAGCGAGGTCGGATAGATCTCCGGTGTCACCGCGTACAGTGCCCCCCAGGCGCCGAGGTTGAAGAACGACAGCGCCATACCGGTCGCGATGATCGCGGCCTCGGTGCTCGCGGTGCCGAAGAGCACGGCGGAGACGGCCGAGCCGAGGAGGAACACCGACAGCGTGACGCGGCGCCCCCACACCTCGATCAGCCACGCGGCCACCGCGTACCCCGGCAGTTGCGCGAGCGTGATGATGAGCGTGAAGCCGAACGACCGCACGAGGTCGAAACCCGCGTCGACGAGGATGCTCGGAATCCAGATGAACGCTCCGTAGTACGCGAAGTTCACGGACAGCCACACCAGCCACAGACAGAGCGTGCGCACGCGGAACTCCCGGTTCCACAGCGTCGCGAGCCTCGCCCCGGCCGTGGCGGCGATCGCCCGCGAGGCCGGCTCCTTGCGGATCGCGGGGGCCGCCGTCATCCCCGCCTCGGCCTCGAAGGCGGACACGATCCGGTCGGCCTCCGCGATCCTGCCGCGCGAGGCGAGCCAGCGCGGCGACTCCGGAAGGCCCCACCGCACGATGAGCGCGTAGACGGCGGGGATCGCACCCACCGCGAACGCCCAGCGCCACCCGGACTCCGACGCCGGGATCACGAGGAAGCCGATCAGCGCGGAGGCGGTCCAGCCCACGGCCCAGAACGCTTCGAGGATCACGATCAGGCGTCCCCTGATGCGTGCCGGGGCGAACTCGCTGACGTACGTCGAGGCCACGGGAAGCTCGGCGCCCAGTCCGAGGCCGACGAAGAAGCGCAGCACCAGCAGGGCCGCCACTCCCCCGACGAGGGCGCTCGCTCCGGTGGCGACGCCGTACACGAGGAGCGTCAGGGCGAACACCTGACGACGGCCGAACCGGTCGGCGAGCAGTCCCCCGAGCGTCGCCCCCACAGCCATGCCGACGAAGCCGATCGATGCGATGAGCCCCGCTTCGCCCTTCGACAGGTCCCACTGCTGCGTGAGAGCCGCGATGATGAACGAGATGAGACCGACGTCCATCGCGTCCAGCGCCCACCCCACCCCGGAGCCGGAGAGCACTCGCAGGTGCCGGCGCGTGAACGGGAGGACATCGAGGCGCTGGGCGAGCGAGGTGCGGCTCGGCAGGGCGGTGTTGGCCATGCCACTCATCGTAGAGGCGGGCGGGCGCGGTGCCCGCCCGCCCGCCGTCGTCAGTCGCGGTCGGCCAGCAAGCGCCGCACGCGCGGAATCACCTCGGTGCCGTACAGCTCGATGCTGCGCATCATCGCCTCGTGCGACAGGGTGCCGGTGGCGTACTTGAGGTCGAAGCGGCCGAGGCCGAGCGTCGTCACCGTGTCGGCGATCTTCGTCGCCACGCGATCAGGCGAACCGGCATAGAGCGCGCCCTCCGGCCCCACGTCGTTCTGGAAGCGCGCACGGCTGTACGGCGGCCATCCACGCTCGCGTCCGATGGTGTTGTTCATCGCCTCGAAGCCCGAGTACGCGGCGTCCCAGGCCTCGGCGTCCGTGTCGGCGATGTGTCCCGGCGAGTGCACCGCGACGGGGTGCGACGTCGTGCCGAACGAGGCGACGGAGCGGTGGTACAGGTCGACGAAGGGCCGGAACCGCGCGGCCGGTCCGCCGATGATCGCGAGCATCAATCCCAGACCATGGCGTGCCACGCGCACGACCGACTCCGGACTGCCGCCGACGCCGACCCACGTCCGCAGACCCTTCTCGGTCTTCGGGAAGACGTCGGCGTTCTCCAGCGATGCCCGCATGGTGCCCGACCAGGTCACCGGCTTCTCCTCCAGGAGGTGCACGAACAGGTCGAGCTTCTCCTCGAACAGCGTGTCGTAGTCGCGCAGGTCGTAGCCGAAGAGCGGGAACGACTCGATGAAGGAGCCGCGACCGAGCACGACCTCGGCGCGACCGTCGGACAGCGCGTCGAGCGTGGCGAACCTCTCGAACACCCGGACGGGATCATCGGAGGACAGCACGGTCACGGCGGTGCCGAGACGGATGCTCTTCGTCCGGCCCGCGATCGCCGCGAGCACCATCTCCGGAGACGACACCGCGAACTCGCGACGGTGGTGCTCCCCCACGCCGAAGAAGTCGACGCCGACCGCATCGGCCAGTTCCGCCTGAGCGACGACGTTGCGGATCGTCTGCGCCGCCGTGAGCAGCTCGCCGTCCTGATCCCGCGTGATGTCCCCGAAGGTGTCCAGCCCGAATTCGATGTCCATGTCATGCCTCTCTATTCAGCTGAATGAACAGCGGACGCCGAAGGGGCATTCCCGTGGTCTCAGCGCGGAAGCAGAGCGCTGCGCAGCGTGTCGAGACCGACGCCGCCCAGGTCGAGTGCGCGCTTATGGAAGTCCTTGAAGGAGAACGCGTCGCACTCCGCCTGCTCGACCGCATCCCGCACCTGCTCCCAGATGCGCTGACCGACCTTGTAGGACGGCGCCTGCCCCGGCCAACCGAGGTAGCGGTTCACCTCGAACTGCACGAACTGGTCCGACATGTTCACGTTGCGGCGCAGGAAGTCGAGTGCATAATCCGCGTCCCAGACACCTTCGCCGTCGAGGCGGGGCTTGCCGAGGTGCACTCCGATGTCGAGCACCACCCGAGCGGCGCGCATGCGCTGTCCGTCGAGCATGCCGAGGCGGTCGGCGGGGTCGTCCAGATACCCGAGCTGCTCCATCAGACGCTCGGCGTACAGCGCCCAACCCTCCGCATGACCGGACGTTCCCGCCAGCAGCCGGCGCCAGGAGTTCAGCTCGGCGCGGTTGTACACGGCCTGGGCGATCTGCAGGTGGTGACCGGGAACTCCCTCGTGGTACACCGTCGTGAGCTCACGCCAGGTGTCGAACTCGGTCACGCCCTCGGGAACCGACCACCACATGCGACCGGGGCGGGAGAAGTCGTCCGTGGGAGCGGTGTAGTAGATCCCGCCCTCCTGCGTCGGGGCGATCATGCACTCGAGCGTGCGGATCGCTTCGGGGATGTCGAAGTGCGAGGCGCCGAGCTCCGCGACCGCGCGGTCGCTGGTCTCCTGCATCCACGCCTGCAGTGCCTCCGTGCCCACGAGCTTGCGTGCGGGATCGCCCTCGAGGTGAGCGACGGCCTCCTCGACCGATGCTCCCGGGAGGATCTCGTTCGCGATCGCCGTCTGCTCGGCGACCATCCGAGCGAGTTCCTCGCGGCCCCACTCGTACGTCTCGTCGAGGTCGATCGTCGCCCCGAGGAACCGACGCGAGTTGAGGGCATAGAGCTCGCGTCCGACCGCATCCTGCTCCCCCGCCTCGGGGGCGAGCTCCTCGGCGAGGAAGCGGCGCAGTTCGCCGTAGGCCACGCGCGCGGCGGCGGAGTTGTCGGCGAGCGTGCGCGCGAGCGACGCGGGCAGCTGCCCCTCGTCGGGGTCGGCGTGCGCGACGAAGGCCGCGAAGAACCCGTCGTCGGCGATGTAGCGGTCGATCTGCGTCGCGACCTCCGCGACCTGGCGCCGTGCGGGCGTGACCCCCTCGGCGATCCCCGTGCGCAGCGTCTCGACGTACCCGCGCAGGGCACCAGGGACCGCCGCGAGACGGGTCGAGATGACCTCCCAGTCGTCGACCGTCGACGTCGGCATCAGGTCGAACACGGCGCGGACGTCCTGCGCCGCGGAGGCGATCACGTTGAGGTCGCGCAGATGCCACTTCGCGTCGTGCAGTTCGAGGTCCAGGCGCAGCTCGGCGCTCAGGTCGGTCTTCGTGACTTCGTCGATCGCGTCGACGGGCTCGAGCGCGGACAGCTTGTCGAGCGTCGCCCTGGTCGCCGCGGCGACCTCTTCGTGGCCTTCCGGGCTCAGGTCGCCGAATCGATCGTTGACCTCCGAGCGACCGATGTAGGTGCCCAGGGTCGGGGCGAGCACGGCGATGGTGTCGACCCAGTCATCGGCGACCTTGTCGATGGCGGAGGGGGTGCGGGGTGCGGAAGTCATGGTTTCCAGCCTAATCCCCGACCCCTCGCCAGTGAGGTCAGTGCGCGGCCTCGTTCCAGTCGCGACCGCGCCCGACCTGCACGTCGAGAGGGACGGAGAGCTGCGCGGCATCGCCCATGCGGGTGCGGACGATCTGCTCGACCCGATCCCACTCCCCCGACGCGACCTCCACCACGAGCTCGTCGTGGATCTGGAGGAGCACCCGGGACGAGAGCTCCGCGGCCTGCAGGTCGTCGTGGATGTGGAACAGCGCGATCTTCATGATGTCCGCCGCACTGCCCTGGATCGGGGCGTTGAGCGCGGCACGCTCGGCGTTCTCGCGCAGCACCCGGTTCGGGCTCGCGAGGTCGGGGAACGGGCGGCGCCGACCGAAGATCGTCTCGGTGTAGCCGTCTTCCTTCGCCTTCATGACCGACGCGCGCAGGTAGTCGCGCACCGCGCCGAAGCGGGCGAAGTACTCGATCATGAGCTGCTTGGCCTCGGCCTGCTCGATGCGCAGCTGCTTCGACAGACCGAACGCCGACAGCCCGTAGACCAGACCGTACGACATGGCCTTGACCTTGGTGCGCATCGCCGGGGTGACATCGCCCGGCTCGACGCCGAACACCCGCGCACCCACGAACCGGTGCAGGTCTTCGCCGCTGTTGAACGCCTCGATGAGCCCCTCGTCGCCCGACAGGTGCGCCATGATGCGCATCTCGATCTGCGAGTAGTCCGCGGTCAGCAGCGTCTCGTACCCCTCGCCCACCTCGAACGCACTGCGGATCCGACGTGACTCCTCGGTGCGCACCGGGATGTTCTGCAGATTGGGGTCGGTGCTCGACAGCCGGCCGGTCTGGCTCCCCGTCTGCACGTACGTGGTGTGCACCCGATGGTCCGGTCCGATCGCCCCGTCCAGCGACTCGATGATCTGCCGCAGCTTGGTCGCCTCGCGGTGCTGCAGCAGCAGGCTCAGGAACGGGTGCGGGTGGGATTCCTGCAGATCGGCCAGCACCGCGGCGTCGGTCGAATAGCCCGTCTTGGTCTTACGCGTCTTCGGCAGCTGCAGGTCTTCGAACAGCACCTCCTGCAGCTGCTTGGGCGAGCCGAGGTTGAACTCGCGCCCGACCACCGAGAACGCCTCCTGCGCGAGCACATCCGCTCGTGCCGCCAGCTCGCTCGAGAACGTGGACAGCACCTCGTGTGAGACGGCGACCCCCGCGAGCTCCATGTCGGCGAGGGTGAGCAGGGTCGGCAGCTCGATGTCGGTGAGCACGGCGGCGACCGGCTCCGGCAGGTCGCCGCGCAGCGCCTCGGCCACGCGCAGGACGAACCAGGCCTCCTGCGACGGTGTCGCCCCTTCGGTCTCGGGAACCAGCTGCGAGGGGTCGGCCTCGGGCAGCTTCTCTCCGAGGTAACGCTGCACCAGGTCGGACAGCGTCTTGTCGGGGAAGCTCGGGCGTAGGAGCCAGCCCGCGAGACTCGTGTCGTACGCCAGTCCGCCGAGCCGGATGCCGTGGCGCCGCAGCGCCTTCACCTGCGGCTTCGCGTCGTGCAGCACCTTCGGGGCAGAGGACTCGAGCCAGTCGCGAAGAGCCGCGGCCGCGTCGTCGGACCAGTCGAGCTCGCGCAGCTCCGTCTCGGTGGCGGCCCCCAGGCGCACGGGAGCCCCCGCCGCGATCGTCACGCGCAGTGCCACATCGCTCTCCTGCGCGGCAGCCCACGAGGCGAGCTCGGCGCCGCTCACCTGCGCGGGAACGGGCATCTCGACCACGGCCGCCGGGTCGTCGGCCACCTCGCCCGCGCCCACCGCCTCGAACACCCGCGGCAGCAGGGTGCGGAACTCCAGGCGGGCGAAGATGTCGCGCACGGCCTGGGCGTCGATGGGCGTGACCGCGAGGTCTCCCGGGGCCACCGGCAGCTCGACGTCGGTCAGGAGGCGGTTCAGCTTGCGGTTGCGACGCACGTCGTCGATGTGGTCGCGCAGGTTGCCGCCCACGACGCCCTTGATCTCGTCGGCGCGATCGAGCAGCTCGTCGAGAGAGCCGAACTGGGTGAGCCACTTGACCGCGGTCTTCTCCCCCACCTTCGGGACGCCGGGCAGGTTGTCACTGGTCTCGCCCACGAGCGCCGCGATGTCGGGGTACTGTTCCGGGCGGACGCCGTAGCGCTCCTGCACGGTCGTGGGGTCGTAGCGCTTGAGCTGGGACACGCCCTGCACGGACGGGTACAGCAGGGTGATGTCGTCGGTGACCAGCTGGATGGTGTCGCGGTCGCCCGACACCACGAGCACGTCGTAGCCCTGCGCGGCGCCCTGGGTCGACAGCGTGGCGAGGATGTCGTCGGCCTCGATGCCCTCCTGCGTCAGGACGGGGATGGACATGGCCGCGAGACAGTCCTGCAGCAGCGGGATCTGGCCCTTGAACTCGGAGGGGGTCTCCGAGCGGGTGGCCTTGTACTCGGGGTACTCGTCGGTGCGGAACGAGTGCCGTGACGTGTCGAAGGCGATGGCGAGATGCGTCGGCTGCTCGGCCTTGATGAGGTTCACCAGCATCGACAGGAAGCCGTAGATGGCGTTCGTGTGCTGGTTGTCCTTGGTCGTGAAGTTGTCGACCGGGAGGGCGAAGAAGGCGCGGTAGGCGAGCGAATGGCCGTCGACGACCATGAGGGTAGGCTTTGCGGAGTCCGTCACCCTGTCAGCCTAACGAGGAGCACGGACACCCGCAGAGGAGGATGCATGGGCGAGGTCGCGACCAGCGAAGGGCTCGAGTGGGCGGCCGCCCGCGGCATGGGCGCACTGGCCGAGAAGATGGGCATGGAGTTCGTGGAGTTCGGCGTCGACCGGTGCGTCGCGACCATGCCGGTCGCCGGCAACACCCAGCCCGTCGGCCTGATGCACGGCGGCGCGTATGTCGTGCTCGGCGAGTCCCTCGGCTCGATGGCGGCGAACCTCCACGCCGGAGAGGGGCGCCTCGCGGTCGGCGTCGACATCAACGCGACCCACACCCGCTCCGCGACCTCCGGGACCGTCACCGGGGTATGCACGCCGGTGCACCTCGGACGCAGCATCACGGTGCACGAGATCGTCGTCACGGATGATCAGGGCCGACGCTGCTCGACGATCCGCATCACCAACATGATCAAGGACGTTCCCTCGGGGCGCTGAGAGGCTCCTCCAGCAGCAGCTGGAACAGCAGGTGATCCTGCCACTCCCCCGCGATGCGCAGGTACTTCGGCGCCAGGCCGATGCGCTCGAAACCGCATCCCGCCAGCACGCGCTGCGAAGCCAGGTTGTGGAGCAGCGTGGCAGCCTGCAGCCGATGCAGGTGGAGCTCCGTCCTCGCGTGCTCCGCGACGAGGGTCACCGCACGCCCGGCCAGCCCGCGCCGCAGCCGTGAGGCGTCGATCCAGTAGCCGAGGTCCGCGCTCCAGAACGCGCCGCGGACGATCGAGTTCAGGTTGACGCGGCCGCGGATCGAGCCATCATCCCCGACCACGACGAACCGCAGGCTCCGTCCCGCCTCGGCTTCCGCCAGGCACTGCGCGACGTGCCGCTCCTGCCACTCGTCGGTGAAGAAGGCGGCGTCGCGCTCGGGCTCCCACGGAGCCAGGTGTGCACGATTCGCGCGATAGGCCGCGGCGATGCCGGGGCCGTCGCCCGCTCGCACGGGCCGCAGCAGGTGCTCGGCGTCGAGGCGGAGCACCGGACCGGCTACTTCTTCGGGGCGAGCTGCTCGATGATGGCCTTCGCGACGTCCTGCATCGTGAGGCGGCGATCCATCGAGGCCTTCTGGATCCAGCGGAACGCCTCGGGCTCGCTCAGGCCCATCTTCTCGTTCAGCAGTCCCTTGGCACGGTCGACCAGCTTGCGGGTCTCGAAGCGCTCGACCATGTCGGCGACCTCGGCCTCGAGCGTGATGATCTGCTCGTGACGCGCGAGCGCGATCTCGATGGCCGGCAGCAGGTCGTTCGGGGTGAACGGCTTGACGACGTACGCCAGGGCGCCCGCCTCGCTCGCCCGCTCCACGAGCTCCTTCTGGCTGAAGGCCGTCAGCAGCACGACCGGGGCGATGTTGCCCTTGTGCAGCTTCTCGGCCGCACTGATGCCGTCGAGCTGGGGCATCTTGACGTCCATGATGACCAGGTCGGGGCGCAACTCGGTCGCGAGGGCGACGGCCGTCTCCCCGTCACCGGCTTCGCCGACGACATCGAAGCCGTTGTCGCGAAGGATCTCGACGATGTCGAGACGGATCAGCGACTCGTCTTCGGCGACGACGACGCGTCGGGGTGCGGATGCCGTGGGCTGCTCAGCCTGTTCTTGCTCGGTCACGGACTCCATCCTACTGGAGAGGGCGCGGCGCTCGGCCGAAGCGCTCATCGGCGCCGGGTGATCGGCTCGCCCTGCGCTACAGTCGAAGACGCGACACACGGGCCGGCGTGGCGGAATGGCAGACGCGGAGCACTCAAAATGCTTTGTCCGAAAGGGCGTGTGGGTTCGAGTCCCACCGCCGGCACACGGTGCGCTATACATGCTCTATGCACAGCGGGGACGCACCGGCAGCGCATGCCCGGAGGTCGCATCGCACCGCGCGGGCCACTCTCGTCGTCCTGGCGGTCGCGCTCGTCATCCTGCTCCTGATCGCCGCCGAGGTGTTCAGGCGCACGAGCGCGGAGGAGGCGGAGCGCGCGAGCGATCCGGCCTTCGTCACCGCCCCGACCCCGCTGCCCTCCGGAGCCCCGGGCTCGCTCATCCGCTCCGAGGAGATCGACAGTGCTCCCGTCGGCACGAGAGCGTGGCGCGTGCTGTACCACTCCCGCGACCTGGCCGGTTCGGACATCGCCGTGTCCGGCCTGGTCGTCGTGCCCGAGGGGCCGGCGCCGGAGAACGGACGCACGGTCGTCTCCTGGGCGCACCCGACCACGGGAGCGGCGACGGCGTGCGCCCCGTCGCTCGCGCTCGATCCGTTCGAGCTCATCGCCGGGATGCACGAGCTGCTCGCCGAGGGATACGCCGTCGTGGCCACCGACTATCCGGGCCTCGGTGTGGAGGGCGCGTCGTCCTATCTGCTGGGCGTCCCGGAGGCGCACAGCGTGCTGGACATCGTGCGTGCGGCCGGCCGCCTCGACGGGGCGGGGACGAGCGCTCGCGTCGTGCTGTGGGGGCACTCCCAGGGCGGTCAGGCGGCGCTCTTCGCCGCCGAGCGAGCCGAGACGTACGCGCCCGAGCTCTCGGTGCGCGGGGTGGCGGTGGCGGCGCCGGCGGCCGATCTCAACGCCCTGATGACCGACGACATCGTCGACGTTTCCGGGATCACCATCGCCTCGTTCGCCATCGCCGCCTACCGGGATGCCTACGCCGAACGGTTCGGCGAGGAGGCCATCCTGTCGATCCTGACCCCGGAGGGCGCGGCTGCGACTCCCGACATGGCCGCGCTCTGCCTGCTGACCCACACCGAGGAGATCCACGCGATCGCCGAGCCCCTGGTCGGCTCCTACGTCACCGCCGATCCCGCCACGACCGAGCCCTGGCGGACGATGCTCGCCGAGAACAGCGCGGGCGGCCAGCCCATCACGGTCCCCGTGCTCGTCGGCCAGGGTGAGGCGGACGAGCTCGTGCGTCCCGCCGCGACCGACGGGTACGTCGCCCGCCTCTGCGCGGCGGGGACGGATGTCGCCTACCACCGGTTCCCGGCGGTCGACCACGGCTATGCGGCGTACGCGACCCTGCCCGAGCTCCTCCTGTGGCTCCCGACGCTGGACTCGCCACGGGAGCCCCGCGATACCTGCGGGTGAGCGCTCAGGATTCCGCCAGTGCCGCGAGTTCGGCGAGCACCCGGGGATGGGCGAGGATGCGGAAATGGCCGCCGGTGTCGAGCACGACGTTCTTCGCCCCCGGCAACGCGCTGCCCTCGGGGATGTGCGGGTCGAACTCCGCATAGACCGACACGATCCGGGCGTTGACCTCGACCTCGCGCGCGAGCGCCAGGATGGACGGGTCGTCCGGAGAGAAGGCGCGCAGCACCCGCCCCGGCATGCGCCGGGCGTACCGGGAACCTCCGAACGGCGTCGCGACCGCCAGCATCGCCCGGATGCGGTGCCCCTCCGGTCCGGTCATGGCGAGCTTGCCCGCCAGACCTCCCTTGCTGTGCGCGACGAGGATCACCCCGGTGAGGTCGCGCGCACGCAGATGCTCCGCGATCTGCTCCGCCTCGTCCGCGACCGGGAACCGGTTGCGCCGCAGCGCATCCACCACGTGGACCGGATGACCCCGCTGGTGCAGCGCGACGATGAGCGGCTCCAGGAACCGCCACGTCTCGTACACCCCGGCGAGCACCACGATCGGCACGCCATCTCCGTCGGTGAACGCCCTCGCGTCATCTCGTCCGAAGAAGGAGCGGACCTGCCAGAACCCCGCATACGCGTAGTCGGCGGCCCACCAGCCCAGCCTCCTCACGACGTCGATGGCGCGCTCCGCTTCTCGCCTATGCTTCCCGACGTCGCAGCGTGCGGCCAGGCACCGGCCGTGTGCGTCAGGATCGCCGACGCGACGGCGCGGGGCGCGGACTGCTGGGCCACGTGGTGGTGACCGGGAATCTCGACGAGACGCGAGACGCGGGCGCTGTCCCGCAGCCGGCGGCACCACGCGCGACCCGCGATCGGATCCGCTCCCCCGCGGATCACCAGCAGCGGCACGGTCAGCTCCGCCACCCGCTCCTGAAGCCGATAGCCGATCATGTGGCGCGCCTGCCGCAGATACCACCGCACGCCGCAGCGGAGGTAGTCGGTGAAGACGATCGTGTTGATCGCGGGCGTCTCCCCCACGGTGTCGATCGCGAGGGCACGCGCCTGTGCCGGAATCGTGCGCCACCGCTCGTCCACGACCGGGCCGATCGCGACCACGGCGCGCACGTACTCCGGGCGGTGCAGAGCAGCCTCCACGGTCCATTGCGCGCCCATCGAGTGTCCGACGAGCACCACGCGGTCATCGCCGAGCGTTCCGATCACCTCGGCCAGTGCACTGCCCATCCGCTCCACCCCGACGTCGACGGAGGGCTTGGGCAGTCCGCCGAAGCCCGGAAGATCCATCGACACCACACGGGTGTGCTCCGCGAGCGCCTCGTGCAGGCGGGACAGGTAGCGGTGCGACATGCCGATGCCGTGCACCAGCACCATCGTGGGGACGACGGATCCCGCCGGTCGCGGAGTCTCCCGAAGGCGGAACATCAACCCCGACGTGAGCACGAGGCGCGTACGAACGACCATGCGCCCACGCTATCCGCCCCGCCCGCGCGGTCGCAGAGGGTTGACGCGGGCCCGGGACATACGGAAGGGGCGGGGCCGTAGCCCCGCCCCTTCCGGACACCTCGTGCGTCAGACGCCGGCCTTGTAGATCGGCGCAGCACCACGCATCGCGTCGCCCACCTTGTGCACGCGGAGGTCGTTCGTCGAGCCCACGATCCCGGGAGGGGAACCGGAGATCACGACGACCTTGTCGCCCTCGACCGCCAGGCCGTTCTCGAGCAAGTACTCGTCGACCTGGTGGTACATCAGGTCGGTGTGCTGGACCATGTCGACCAGCGTGGAGCGCAGGCCCCACGTGAGCGCCATCCGACGACGGATCGCCGGCTCCGGGGTGAACGCCAGCATCGGGATGCGCGAGCGCAGACGCGACAGGCGGCGGGCGGAGTCGCCCGACTGGGTGAAGACGCAGAGGAACTTCGCGTCGACGAACTCCGCGACCTCGAGGGCGGCCAGCGTGATGGCACCACCCTGCGTGCGGGGCTTGGTCGTCAGCGGGAGGATCCGCTCCAGGCCGTGCTCCTCGGTGGACTCGATGATGCGGGCCATGGTCTCCACCACGACGACCGGGTAGTCGCCCACGCTGGTCTCGCCCGAGAGCATCACCGCGTCGGCGCCGTCGAGCACCGCGTTCGCGACGTCGGAGGTCTCCGCGCGCGTGGGCACCGGGCTGTTGATCATCGACTCGAGCATCTGCGTCGCCACGATCACCGGCTTCGCGTTGCGCCGGGCGAGCTCCACCGCGCGCTTCTGCACGATCGGCACGGCCTCCAGAGGCAGCTCGACACCCAGGTCGCCACGGGCGACCATGATGCCGTCGAACGCGTCGACGATCTCCTCCAGCGCATCGACCGCCTGCGGCTTCTCGATCTTGGCGATCACGGGGACGCGCACGCCCTCCTCCGCCATGATCTCGTGCACGCGCGACACGTCTTCCGCGTTGCGCACGAAGGACAGGGCGATGAGGTCGGCACCCGTGCGCAGACCCCAGCGCAGGTCGTCCTCGTCCTTCTCGCTCAGAGCGGGGACGTTCACGGCGACACCGGGCAGGTTGATGCCCTTGTTGTTCGACACGGCGCCGGCGACGACCACGCGCGTGGTGACGGTGACGCCGTCGGTCTCGACCACCTCGACGCGGACCTTGCCGTCGTCGATCAGCAGGAAGTCACCGGGCTTCACGTCCTGGGGCAGCCCCTTGAACGTGGTGCCGCAGATCTCCTTGTTGCCGATGATGTCTTCGGTGGTGATCTTGAAGATGTCGCCCTTGGCGAGCTCGTACGGCCCGTCCTCGAAACGGCCGAGACGGATCTTCGGTCCCTGCAGGTCGACGAGGATCGCCACGGCACGGCCGGAGTCCTCCGCCGCGCGACGCACGTTCGCGTAGTTGTTCTCGTGCACGGAGTAGTCGCCGTGGCTGAGGTTCAGACGTGCCACGTCCACACCCGCATCGATCAGTGCACGCACCGTCTCATACGTCGAGGTGGCCGGACCCAAAGTGGCGACGATTTTCGCGCGTCTCAAAGAACTCTCCAGGGTAGAAGTGGGGGATGAACGTTCGGGCGACGGTGCCTGCCCCAGCCTACGCGGGCTGGAGACCGATCGCGACATCGCTCGGACGCACCGGCTCGGGCAGCACCGTGGTGCCCATGAGGTAGCGATCGACGTTCGCCGCCGCCGCACGACCCTCCGCGATGGCCCACACGATGAGCGACTGCCCGCGTCCGGCATCACCGGCCACGAACACGCCGGGCACCGACGACTCGTACGACGCGTCGCGGTGGAAGGAGCCGCGGCCGGTCACCTGCGGACGGGTGTCCTCCGTGTAGCCGTCCTGCTCCGGACCCGTGAAGCCCATCGCGATGAGCACGAGATCGGCGGGGATCTCCCGCTCGGTGCCGCTCTTGGGAACCCGGCGTCCGTCGATGTACTCGGTCTCGGCCACCCGCAGCGCGCGCACCTCGCCGACCTCGTTCGACAGGAACTCCACCGTGGAGGCGAGGAACACGCGCTCCCCGCCCTCCTCGTGCGCGGACGACACCTCGAACACGGTCGGCATCATCGGCCACGGCTGGTGGTCGGGGCGCGTGTCGCCGGGCTGCTTGCCGATCGCCAGGTTCGTCACGCTCAGCGCTCCCTGACGGTGCGCCGTGCCGATGCAGTCCGCACCGGTGTCGCCGCCGCCGATCACGATGACGTGCTTGCCCTCGGCCGTGATCTGCCCTGGCACCGCGTCGCCGGCGACCGCGTGGTTGGACTCCACGAGGTACTCCATCGCGAAGTGCACGCCGTCGAGGTCGCGCCCGGGGATGGGCAGGTCGCGGGGAACCGTGGCTCCGGTCGCGATCACGACCGCGTCGTACCGCGCGCGGAGGTCGGCCCAGGAGATGTCCTTGCCGATCTCGACACCCGCACGGAACCGGGTCCCCTCCTCCTGCATCTGGCGCAGACGCGTCTCGAGCTGCGTCTTCTCCATCTTGAAGTCGGGGATGCCGTAGCGCAGCAGCCCGCCGATGCGATCGTCGCGCTCGAACACCGCGACCGTGTGCCCCGCGCGCGTCAGCTGCTGGGCGGCGGCGAGGCCCGCGGGCCCCGAGCCGACGACGGCCACCGTCTTGCCGGTGAGGCGCTGCGGCGGCTCGGGCTCGACCCAGCCCTTCGCGAAGGCCTCGTCGATGATGGAGACCTCGATCTGCTTGATCGTGACCGCCGGCTGGTTGATGCCCAGCACGCACGAGCTCTCGCAGGGCGCCGGGCACAGGCGACCGGTGAACTCCGGGAAGTTGTTCGTGGCGTGCAGACGCTCGATCGCGGCCCGGCCCTCACCGCGCCACGTGAGGTCGTTCCACTCGGGGATGAGGTTGCCGAGCGGGCAGCCCGAGTGGCAGAACGGCACACCGCAGTCCATGCAGCGACCGGCCTGACGGCGCAGGACGGCCTTGTCGCCCGGCTCGTAGACCTCTTTCCAGTCCATGATGCGCACCGGCACCGGACGGCGAGCGGGAAGTTCCCGCTCGGTCACCTTCAGAAAGCCTTTGGGGTCAGCCACCGGTCACCTCCAGGATGCGGTTCCACACGATGTCGCCGTCGGGGTCGATCCCCTCGGCCAGAGCCTCCTCGCGCATGCTCCGCACGGCGGCGAAGTCACGGGGAAGCACCTTCACGAACTCCGCCGCGCGCGCGTCGAAGTCGTCCAGCAGCTCGGTCGCGCGCGGGGACGCCGTACGTTCGACGTGCTCGACGAGCAGTCCGCGCAGCACCTCCAGGTCGGCGCGGTCCAGCGGCTCCAGCCGCAGCTCTCCGCTGCCGAGCGACTGCGCGTTCACCTTCGCGGTGTCGAGGGCGTGCACATAGGCCACTCCCCCGGACATGCCGGCGCCGAAGTTGCGCCCGGTCGGCCCGAGGATCACCGCGAGCCCGCCGGTCATGTACTCCAGGGCGTGGTCGCCCACGCCTTCGACGACCGCGGTCGCCCCGGAGTTGCGCACCAGGAACCGCTCGCCGACGACACCGGAGATGAACATCGTGCCCGAGGTCGCGCCGTAGCCGATCACGTTGCCCGCGATCACGTTCTCGTGCGGTGCGATCGACGCCCCGCGCGGCGGACGGATCGTGATGTCGCCGCCCGAGAGGCCCTTGCCGACGTAGTCGTTCGCGTCGCCCTCGAGGCGGAGGATGATGCCCGGCGGGAGGAACGCGCCGAGCGACTGCCCCGCGGTCCCTGTGAGGGTGACGTCGATCGTCTCCTTCGGCAGCCCGGTGGCACCGTGCCGCGACGTCACCTGATGGCCGAGCATCGTGCCCACCGCGCGCTCCGTGTTGGCGATCGGCAGCTCCACCACGACGGGCTCGCCGTTGAGCAGCGCCCCCTTCGCGATGTCGATGAGCTGCACGTCGAAGTGCTTGTCGAGCTCGTGGTCCTGCGCGCGACCGCTGCGGCGCGGCTCGCCGGCCGGGAACGCCGGGCCCTCCAGCACGGGGCTCAGGTCGAGACCCTCGGCCTTCCAGTGCTCGACGGCCGCATTCGTCTCCAGGAGCTCGGTGCGTCCGACGATCTCGTCGATCGAGCGGTAGCCCAGCTCGGCGAGGAGCTCGCGCACCTCTTCCGCGATGAACTCCATGAAGTTGACGACGAACTCCGGCTTGCCCGTGAACCGATCGCGCAGCACCGGGTTCTGCGTGGCGACGCCGACCGGGCAGGTGTCCAGGTGGCAGACGCGCATCATGATGCAGCCGCTCACCACGAGCGGAGCCGTCGCGAAGCCGAACTCCTCCGCGCCGAGCAGCGCGCCGATCACGACGTCGCGCCCGGTCTTGAGCTGGCCGTCGACCTGCACCACCACGCGGTCGCGCATGCCGTTGAGCATCAGCGTCTGCTGCGTCTCGGCGAGCCCCAGCTCCCAGGGGGTACCCGCGTGCTTGAGGGAGTTCAGCGGGCTCGCACCCGTGCCGCCGTCGTGGCCGGACACAAGGATGACGTCGCTCAGCGCCTTCGCCACACCCGCCGACACCGCACCGATGCCGGACTGGCTCACCAGCTTCGTGTGGATGCGTGCCTCGGGGTTCGCGCGCTTCAGGTCGAAGATGAGCTGCTTGAGGTCTTCGATCGAGTAGATGTCGTGGTGCGGCGGCGGCGAGATGAGCCCGACGCCGGCCGTGGCGTGACGCGTGCGCGCGACCCACGGGTACACCTTCGTCGGCGGCAGCTGACCGCCCTCGCCGGGCTTCGCGCCCTGGGCGAGCTTGATCTGGATGTCGTCCGCCTCGGTGAGGTACAGGCTCGTGACGCCGAAGCGGCCGGAGGCCACCTGCTTGATCGCACTGCGCCGCTCGGGGTCGACCAGACGGTCGGGGTCCTCGCCGCCCTCACCGGTGTTCGACTTGCCGCCGATCCGGTTCATCGCGATCGCCAGGGTCTCGTGCGCCTCCTTGGAGATGGAGCCGTAGCTCATCGCCCCGGTCGAGAAGCGCTTCACGATCGCGGACACCGGCTCGACCTCGTCGAGCGGGACCGGCTTGCGGGTGCCGGTGCGCAGCGTGAAGAGTCCGCGGAGGGTCTTGAGCTCGGCCGCCTGCTCGTCCACGAGCTTCGTGTACTCGCGGAAGATGTCGTACCGCCGCGTCCGGGTGGAGTGCTGCAGCTTGAACACCGTCTCCGGGTTGAACAGGTGCGGGGAGCCGTCGCGGCGCCACTGGTACTCGCCACCCGTCCACAGGCGCTCGTGCGCGCGGGCTGCGGCATCCTCGGGGTACGCGTAGTCGTGCCGCGCCTGGTTCTCGGCGAAGATCTCCTCGATCCCGATGCCGCCCAGCTTCGACTCCGTGCGGGTGAAGTAGGCGTCGATGAACTCCTGGCTGAGACCGACGGCCTCGAACACCTGGGCGCCGGCGTACGACGACACGGTGGAGATGCCCATCTTCGACATGATCTTCAGCACGCCCTTGCCGAGCGCGTAGATCAGGTTCTTGACCGCCTTCTCGGGCGTGATGCCGGTGATGTAGCCGGTGCGGACGAGGTGCTCGACCGTCTCCATCGCCAGGTACGGGTTGATCGCCGACGCGCCGTAGCCGATCAGCGTCGCGACGTGGTGCACCTCGCGCACGTCGCCGGCCTCGACGATCAGGCCCACCTTCATGCGGTTCTCGCGCCGGATGAGGTGGTGGTGGATCGCCGACACCATGAGCAGCGACGGGATGGGCGTGAGGTCCTTGTTGGAGTCGCGGTCGGACAGGATGAGGAACTCCGCGCCGTCCGCGATGGCCTGGTCGACCTCGGCGCACATCTCCGTCAGGCGCTCTGCGAGCGAGTGCGGGCCGGAGTCGAAGTGGTACAGGCCGCGGATCGTCGCGCTCGACCGGCCGGGCAGCGCCTTGTCGATGTGGCGGATCTTCGCCAGTTCGTCGTTGTCGATCACGGGGAAGTCGAGCGACACCGTGCGGGTGTGCTCCGGACCCCAGCTGAGCAGGTTCGACTCGGGACCGAGGCCGAGCTTGAGGCTCGTGACGACCTCTTCCCTGATCGAGTCCAGCGGCGGGTTCGTGACCTGGGCGAACTGCTGCGTGAAGTAGTCGAACAGCAGTCGCGGGCGCTTGCTGAGCACCGCGATCGGGGTGTCCGAGCCCATGGCACCGAGCGGCTCGACGCCGGTCTGGCCCATGGGGGTCAGCAGGATGCGCACTTCTTCCTCGGTGTACCCGAAGGTGCGCTGGCGGCGGGTGATCGACGCCGGCGGATGCACGATGTGCTCGCGCTCGGGCAGGTCGGCCAGGCGCACGGCCCCCGCGTCGAGCCACTCCTGCCACGGGTGCAGCGTGGCCAGCTCCTGCTTGATCTCGCGATCTTCGACGATACGGCGCTGGGCCGTGTCGACGAGGAACATCTTGCCGGGCTGCAGACGCCCGCGGCGCTTGATGCGCTCGGGCTCGAAGTGCAGCACGCCCGTCTCCGAGCCGATCACGACCAGTCCGTCGGTGGTCTCGGTCCAGCGCCCCGGGCGCAGTCCATTGCGGTCGAGCGTCGCGCCGACCAGCGTGCCGTCGGTGAAGATGAGCGCGGCCGGGCCGTCCCACGGCTCCATCTGGTTGGAGTGGTACTCGTAGAACGCGCGCAGCTCCGGCGTGATGTCGGCCTGCTTCTCGTACGCCTCCGGCACCATCATCATGATCGCGTGCGGCAGGCTGCGACCGGTCAGGGTGAGCAGCTCGAGCACCTCGTCGAACGAGGCCGAGTCGCTCGCGCCGTCGGTGCAGATGGGCAGCAGCGGTGAGATGTCGCCGAGCAGCTCGGATTCGAGCTGCGACTGGCGGGCGCGCATCCAGTTGCGGTTGCCGCCGACCGTGTTGATCTCACCGTTGTGCGCCAGCATGCGCAGCGGCTGCGCGAGCGGCCACGACGGGAACGTGTTGGTGGAGTAGCGGGAGTGCACGACCGCGAGCTCGGACGCGAACCGCTCATCCTGCAGGTCGGGGTAGAACGGCTCCAGCTGCAGCGTGGTGACCATGCCCTTGTAGCCGAGGGTGCGGCTGGACAGCGACACGAAGTAGGCGCCGAGCTCGTGGCCGGCCCGCTTGCGCAGGCGGTAGGCAACGCGGTCGAGGGCGATGCCGGTGAGCGGCGCGTCGGCGTGCGTGGCCCCGCCGGCGCTCACGAAGAGCTGCTCGAACGCGGGGCGGGCCTCGTCGGCGAGCTTGCCGAGGTTCTCGTTCGCGGTGGGGACCTCACGCCACCCGAGGACGCGGAGGCCCTCGGCGCGCGCGATCTTCTCGATGCCGGCCTTCTGCTGGCGGCGCTCGCTCG
The DNA here is from genome assembly GCF_023091155.1 of Microbacterium sufflavum. NCBI lineage: Bacteria > Bacillati > Actinomycetota > Actinomycetes > Micrococcales > Microbacteriaceae > Microbacterium > Microbacterium sufflavum. The sequence continues at coordinate 2,868,350 of NZ_JAHWXK010000001.1, forward strand.
AGTCGCGAGGCAGGAACGCGAGTCCTGCGGCGTACTCCCCCACGGGCGGCAGTTCGAAGCCGGTGACCGCGCGGAGGAAGGCGTCCGGCATCTGCGTGAGGATGCCGGCCCCGTCTCCCGTGCCCGCGTCGGACCCGATGGCCCCGCGGTGCTCCAGGTTGCGCAGGGCCTCGAGGGCCAGCGCGATGATGTCGTGCCCGGCTTCGCCGCGCAGCGTTGCGACCATGGCCAGGCCGCAGGCGTCCTTCTCGAACGCCGGGTTGTACATGCCCTGCTTCGGGGGGTATGCGCCGGAGGCGCCGTAAGGGGGCTGGAAGTACACCAGTTACCGTCCTCAGATCTTCAGTGAAACCCGGGGACGTCGTCGGCCCGCTCGTTCAGTGCAATGGTTCTCCCGCCGCGGGACGCGGCGTTATCGGGAGCCGTCCTCGCTCGTGGGAGCAGTGCTTGTGGCGGTGGCTCCTGCGGTGACCTCGTCGGTCGGAGGCTCGCTCACGTCCACGAAATCAGAGGGATTGTCTTGCGATTGTACATCAGCGTCCAGGTCCTTCCGGCCGCGGCCGGGCTGATACGGCGAAGGCTCCAGACCCGGGTGACGGCGCGTCTGCACCACGAGGATGACGAGGCCGACGACGACGCCGATGATCGCCGCCCAGACGTTGCTGCGCAGACCCAGGATGATCTCGCTCGGGTCGATGCGGATCGACTCCCACACGATGCGACCAGCGCTGTACCAGATGAGGTAGATCGCGAACAGCCGGCCCCACTGGAAGAAGAGCTTGCGGCTCAGCCACAGCAGCACGATCACGCCGAGCCCGTTCCACAGCACCTCGTACAGGAACGTCGGGTGGAACAGCGTGCCCTCGGGGAGCCCGGGAGGGAAGGCCGAGTTGGTGGACTCGATCTCGAGGCCCCACGGCAGGTCGGTCGGCAGGCCGAAGAGCTCGTGGTTGAACCAGTTGCCGAACCGGCCCATGGCCTGCGCGAGCAGCAGCCCGGGAGCGAGTGCGTCGGCGAACGTCCAGAAGCGGATACCGGTCCAGCGGCAGCCGAGGTACGCGCCGATGGCACCGCCGATCAGCGCGCCGAAGATGGCGATGCCGCCCTCCCAGATCGCCCACACCGAGCCGGGCTCGAAGGGGTTCCAGGTGTTCTTGCCCTCGCCGAAGTAGAAGTTCGGGTGGGTCAGCACGTGGAAGATGCGGGCGCCGATGATGGCCAGCGGCACCGCGAGGATCGAGATGTCGATCACGACCCACGGCTCCGCACCGCGCTTCGTGAGGCGGTGGTTGGTCAGCAGCACCGCGACGATGATGCCGGCGATGATGCAGAGCGCGTAGAAGTGGATCCGCACCGGGCCCAGGTCGATGTACGCGACGGGAGGACTCGGGATGCTGGCGAGCACGCCGGTGAAGCTGCTGGGGAGCGCGAGGGACATGAGTGCGATTCTAGTTCTCGGGGACGGAGCGCACCGACGACGTGCCGGTGGCGAGGGTTCGGGCGACGGCCGCGAGGGCGGGGACGCCGCCGTCGCGAAGGGCGCGCACGAGCGCGGTGCCGACGATGGCGCCGTCGGCGTACTCGGAGACACCGGCGATCTGCTCGGCGGTGGAGATGCCGATGCCGACGCAGGCGCGCCGGGCGCCGTGCTCGCGCAGGCGGGCGACGAGGGTGCGTGCGGCGCGATCGAGCTCGGCCCGCTCCCCCGTGATGCCCATCGTGGAGACGGTGTACACGAAACCGGTCGACGACTTCACCACGAGCTCGAGGCGCTCGTCCGACGAGGTCGGCGCGGCCAGGAACACCCGGTCGAGCCCGGTCCGCTCGCTCGCCGCGATCCACTCCGCCGCCGCGTCCGGCGTGATGTCGGGCGTGATCAGCCCGGCGCCGCCCGCCGCCAGCAGGTCGTCGGCGTAGCGATCGACGCCGTACTGCAGCACCGGGTTCCAGTAGGTCATCACGAGCACCGGGACGTCGGTCGCGGCGGTGATCGCGCGGATCGCGGTGAAGAGGTCCTTCATCCGGAAGCCGGCGGCGAGGGCGGCGGTCGTCGCCTCCTGGATGATCGCGCCGTCCATCACGGGGTCGCTGTAAGGCGGCCCGAGCTCGATGATGTCCACGCCGTTCTCGGCGAGGGCGATCGCCGCCTGGATGCTCGTCTCCAGGTCGGGGAAGCCGACGGGCAGGTAGCCGACGAAGGCGCTGCGGCCGGCGTCGTGCGCGCGCTGGATGGCCTGTTCGACGCGGCTCACAGCTGCGGCTCTCCCTTCGAGGCGGCTTCTTCGGCGGAGCTCTCCTCGGTCGCGTCGTGCGCGAGCGCCGCCTCGTCGTAGAGCTCGAAGTACCGGGCGGCCGTGTCCATGTCCTTGTCGCCCCGGCCGGAGAGGCAGATCGCCAGGACGGCGTCCGGTCCGAGCTCGCGGCCGATCCGCAGGGCTCCCGCGAGTGCGTGCGCGGACTCGATCGCCGGGATGATGCCCTCGGTGCGGCTCAACAGCCGCAGGGCCTGCATCGCCTCGTCGTCGGTCGCCGGGATGTACTCCGCGCGGCCGATGTCGGCCAGCCACGAGTGCTCCGGGCCGACGCCGGGATAGTCGAGCCCGGCGGAGATCGAGTGCGACTCGACCGTCTGGCCGTCCTCGTCCTGCAGGACATAGGTCTTCGCGCCGTGCAGCACACCGGGACGACCGCGCTCGATCGACGCCGCGTGCCGCGGGGTGTCCACTCCGTCGCCGGCCGCCTCGACGCCGTACAGGCGCACGCCCTCGTCGTCGAGGAACGCGTCGAACATGCCGATCGCGTTCGAGCCGCCGCCCACGCACGCGAACACCGCGTCGGGCAGCCGGCCCACCTCGTCGAGCAGCTGGGCGCGCGCCTCCTCGCCGATGATCTTCTGGAAATCGCGGACCATCGCCGGGAACGGATGCGGCCCCGCGGCGGTGCCGAAGATGTAGTTCGTGGTCTCGACCGAGGCGACCCAGTCGCGGTACGCGTCGTTGATCGCGTCCTTCAGCGTGCGCGAGCCCGAGGTCACCGGCACGACCTCGGCGCCCAGCAGGCGCATGCGGGCGACGTTCAGCGCCTGGCGCTCGGTGTCGACCTCGCCCATGTAGATCGTGCAGTCCAGGCCGAACAGGGCCGCCGCGGTGGCCGTCGCGACACCGTGCTGTCCTGCACCCGTCTCGGCGATCACCCGGGTCTTGCCGAGGCGCTTGGTGAGCAGCGCCTGGCCCAGCACGTTGTTGATCTTGTGCGAGCCGGTGTGGTTGAGGTCCTCGCGCTTGAGGAACACCCGCGCGCCCCCGGCGTGCTCGGCGAACCGCGGCACCTCGGTCAGCGCCGAGGGGCGTCCGGCGTAGGAGGACAGCAGGTGGGCCAGCTCGGCACGGAACTCCGGATCGGCGATCGCCTCCTCGTACGCGACCGTCAGCTCGTCGATCGCGGCGATCAGCGACTCCGGCATGAACCGGCCGCCGAAGTCACCGAAGTACGGGCCGTGCTGGTCACGCAGACTCACTTCGCCTCCAGGAAGCTCTCGAGCGTGGCGACCGGATCTCCGGTCACCAGGGCCTCACCGATCAGCACGACGTCGGCACCGGCCGAACGGTAGTGCGCGACATCGGCGGGGGTGAGCACCGCGGACTCCGCGATCTTGATCGCCGTGTCCGGGATGCGGTCGACGAGCCGACCGAAGAGGTCACGGTCGAGCTCGAGGGTCTTCAGGTCGCGCGCGTTCACGCCGATCAGCGCGGCGCCGAGATCGATCGCCACGTCGAGCTCCTCCGCCGAGTGCGTCTCGACGAGCGGGGTCATGCCGAGCTCCAGGATGAACGCGTACAGGTCGCGCAGCACCTCCGGCTCGAGCCCGGCGACGATCAGCAGGACGAGATCAGCACCCGCCGCCCGCGCCTCCAGCACCTGATACCGCGTGGCGATGAAGTCCTTGCGCAGCACCGGCAGCGACACCCGCGCGGTCACGGCCTCGAGATCCGCCAGACTGCCCCCGAAACGGCGCTCCTCGGTCAGGACGCTGATCGCCGAGGCGCCGCCCTGCTCGTACAGCGACGCCTGGTGGGCGGGGTCCGGGATCTCGGCGAGTGCGCCACGGGACGGGCTCGCCCGCTTGACCTCGGCGATGATCTTAACCCGCTCGGCGGGAGCGAGGAACGCCAGGGCGTCCTTCGCCGCCGGGCGCGCGAGAGCCTCGCGCTCGACGACCTCGATCGGCCGGGAGAGGGAGCGACGCTCGGCGTCTGCGACAGCGCCGGCCGTCAGGTCGGCGAGGACCACTAGTGCGCCTTCGGGGAGTACTTGGGGCCCTTCACGCCGTAGCCCGCCTTCGCGAGCGCCCAACCCACGATGGCCCCGATCGGGATCAGCGCGGCGGAGATCCAGACCAGGGTCGGCTGCTCGAAGCAGAACGCGACGGTCGCGGCGGTGAAGCCGACGAGCATGATCACGACGGCGGTCCAGGCCGCAGGCGAGTGTCCGTGGCCAGGGTCGGCGATCGGGTTGGTCATGTTTCCTCCGGGGACGACGTGCGGATGTGTTCAGTCTATCGGGGTCAGCGCGTGGGATCCGTCCCGCGGGACAGGTCGTCCCACGAGTCGACCGCGTCGACCGGGCCCTCGTGCGTCGCGGGGTGCGCGGTCTCGGTGCGGTAACGGCGGCCGCCCGACTTCCACTGACGCCAGGTGACCAGTACCAGCACGGCCGCGAGCAGCAGGATCACCCAGCCGACGAGCGCGACCCACGGCCACGCGGACGCCACGATGTGCGCCGCCACCTCGTGCACGGCGGTGTCGCCCGCGAGCCCCGTGGTCTCGGTCACGGTCGCGGCGACGGCGTCGAAGGGCTCAGCGACCAGCAGCTGCACGGTCGACCAGCCGAGGAACACCGCCGCGACCGCGGCGAGCACCCCGAAGACCAGTCGCACCGCGCGACCGGCGATCGACAGGGCCGCGCCGAGCGCCAGCACCGCGAGGCTCAGCGGCGCGAGCAGCACCATCGCCGCGGCCCCCGGCACGAGGATCGCCTCTCCCGCATCGGCGCGCTCGACCGTGAACCAGGTCTGCGTGGAGGAGATGATGCCGAGGGCGCCGGCGAGCAGGAAGCCGGAGACCGCGAGCGAGCGCCCCCGCCGGGCGAGGCTCACGACGCCGCCGATCCGTCGACGGCACCCAGGTCGGTCGTGTCGAAGCACGTGCGGGTCCCCGTGTGGCACGCCGGGCCGGTCTGGTCGACCAGCAGCAGGATCGCGTCGCCGTCGCAGTCGAGTCGGGCCTCGCGCACCACCTGGATGTTCCCGGAGGTGTCGCCCTTGCGCCAGTACTCCTGCCGGGATCGCGACCAGTACGTCGCACGACCCGACGTGAGCGTGCGCCGCAGCGCCTCCGCATCGACCCATGCGAGCATCAGCACCTCGCGCGTGTCCCACTGCTGAACGATCGCGGGCGCCAGGCCCTCGGCCGTGAAAGCCACCTGGGCGATGCGCGCCTCGACATCCGGCTCGCTCTGCCCCTGCTGCGCCTCCGTCATCGGACCAGCACCCCCTCCGCGCGCAGCGCGTCCTTCACGTCGCCGACCGTGAGCGCTCCCGTGTGGAAGACGCTCGCCGCGAGCACGGCGTCGGCACCCGCCTTGATGGCCGGGGCGAAATCGGTCGCTCGTCCGGCGCCGCCGGAGGCGATCACGGGCACCGGAGCCGCCTCGCGCATGAGCCGGACGAGTTCCAGATCGAACCCGTCGCGCGTACCGTCCGCATCGATCGAGTTCACCAGCAGCTCACCCGCCCCGCGCTCCGCGGCCTCCCTGGCCCAGTCGAGAGCGTCCAGCGTGGTCTGCGTGCGACCGCCGTGCGTCGTGACGACGAAACCGGAATGCGTCGTGTCGGCGCGCTTCACGTCGAGTGAGAGCACGAGCACCTGAGCGCCGAAGCGGTCCGCGATCTCGCCGATCAGCTCGGGCCGGGCGATCGCGGCGGAGTTCACCCCCACCTTGTCGGCGCCGACGGACAGCAGGCGGGCCACGTCCTCCACGCTGCGCACTCCCCCGCCGACCGTCAGCGGCACGAACACCTGCTCGGCGGTGCGCTGCACGACGTCGTAGGTCGTGGCCCGCGCGTCGACGGTCGCGGTCACATCGAGGAAGGTGATCTCGTCCGCGCCCTGCGCCGCATAGTGCCGCGCGAGCTCGACCGGATCCCCCATGTCGCGCAGGTTCTCGAAGTTCACGCCCTTCACGACGCGGCCGTCGGCCACATCGAGGCACGGGATGACCCTGCTCGCGAGAGTCATCAGAGCCTCGCCGCGTGGATCGCCGTGACGAGGATCGCCCTGGCCCCCAATGCGTACAGGTCGTCCATCACCTGGTTGACCCGGCGACGCGGGATCATCACGCGCACGGCCACCCAGGCCGGGTCGCGCAGCGGGGAGATGGTGGCCGACTCCCGGCCGGGAGCGATCGCGACCGCCTGGTCGACCAGCTCTGTCGGCAGGTCGTAGTCGAGGAGCACGTACCGGCGGGCCACCATGACGCCTCGGAGACGGCGCAGCAGCGTGTCGACGCCGTCCGCGTCACCCGGGCGGCTGATCAGCACGGCCTCGGACTCCAGGATGACGGGGCCGAAGATCTCCAGCCCCGCCTGTCGCAGCGTGGTCCCCGTGGAGACCACGTCGGCGACGGCATCGGCGACGCCGAGGCGCACGGCCGACTCCACCGCACCGTCGAGCTGCACCAGCTCGGCGTTCACGCCGTGCTCCCGGAGGAACGAGCCCACCAGTCCGGGGTAGGCCGAGGCCACGCGCACGCCGTCGAGGTCGTCGATCGACGTGAAGCGTCCGGGAGGGCCGGCGAAGCGGAACGTCGACGCGCCGAAGCCGAGCTGCTCGATCTCGCGCGCCGGCTGCTGCACGTCGAGCAGCAGGTCGCGTCCGGTGATGCCGACGTCGAGAGCGCCGGAGGCGACGTACGTGGCGATGTCACGCGGACGCAGGAAGAAGAATTCGACGTCGTTCTCGGTGTCGACGACGTGCAGGGTCTTGGGGTCGCGGCGGCCGGCGTAGCCCGCCTCCGCGAGCATCTCGGCGGCGGTCTCGGACAGCGAGCCCTTGTTGGGAACGGCGATGCGCAGCATGAACGGCTTTCAGTTCGAAGGAGTGGGGGCGGAGCGCATCACAGATGTCGATAGACGTCCTGCAGGGTGAGGCCCTTCGCGAGCATCATCACCTGCAGGTGGTACAGCAGCTGCGAGATCTCCTCCGCCGCCGCCTCGTCGGACTCGTACTCGGCCGCCATCCACACCTCGGCGGCCTCCTCCACGATCTTCTTGCCGATCGTGTGCACGCCGCCGTCGAGCTCCGCGACCGTGCCCGACCCTTCCGGTCGGGTCTCGGCCTTGACGCTGAGCTCGGCGAACAGCTCGTCGAAAGTCTTCACGATTCCAGGCTAGCGGCTCGCGCGAGGTGCCTGAGCCGCGAGACCGCCGCCTCCACGTCGTCCTGCCCGTACACGGCCGAGCCCGCGACGAAGGTGTCCGCCCCCGCGGCCGCCGCCTGCGCGATCGTGTCGTCGGAGATCCCCCCGTCGACCTGGAGCCATACCTGCGACCCTCGACGTCGTGCCTCCTCCGACAGCGCGCGCAGCTTCGGCATCGTCTCCGGCATGAACCCCTGACCGCCGAACCCGGGCTCCACCGTCATCACCAGGATCTGGTCGAACTCGTCGAGGACCGGGAACAGTCCTTCGACCGGGGTGTCCGGCTTGACCGCGACACCGGCTCTGGCACCGATGTCGCGCAACCGCCGCGCGAGCGACACCGGGTCGACCGCGGCCTCCAGGTGGAAGGTGACGCTCGCCGCGCCCAGCTCCGCGTACCCGGGTGCCCAGCGCTCGGGGTCTGTGATCATGAGGTGCACGTCGAGAGGGACGGGACTGGTCTCCTGGATGCGCTGCACCATCTGCGGCCCGAACGTGAGGTTGGGCACGAAATGGTTGTCCATCACGTCGACGTGGGCGAAGTCGGCCGTCGCGATGCGGGCGAGCTCCGTCTGCATGTTGACGAAGTCGGCGGCGAGGATGCTCGGGTTGATGCGCGGTGCGCGAGGAAGCTCCACGGTCTCTGTCCTACCCTTCGGTGTCGTCGGTGCGCTGCAGGAGCGCGAGGAACATGGCGTCGGTGCCGTGACGGTGCGGCCACAGCTGGGCGCTGCCCGTGGCGGCACGACCGTCGTCGGCGAGGTCGATCGGCGAGCGGGAGACGTCGCGCACCACGCGCCGCGCATCCAGCTCCACCACGTCGGCGCGGTCCCGCAGCACCTCCCGCACGACCCCGGTGGTCTCGGCCAGGTGCGGCGAGCACGTGACATAGGCCACGACGCCGCCCGGAGCGAGTGCGTCGAGAGCGGCGGACAGCAGGTCCACCTGCAGCGGCACGAGCTCGGCCACATCGGCGGGCGTCTTGCGCCAGCGCGCCTCCGGACGACGCCGCAGCGCTCCCAGCCCGGTGCACGGCGCGTCCACGAGGATGCGGTCGAACCCGCCCGGGTTCTCGCGCGCCAGCTCTCTGCCGTCGCGCTCGTGCACGATCACGTCTCCGGGGACGGCCCGCAGCGCCTTCCGCACCAGTCGAGCGCGCGTCGGCACGACCTCGTTGGCCTCCAACGCGACCTCGTGCTCGCGGGCGATCGCGGCCAGCAGCGCCGTCTTGCCGCCCGGCCCGGCGCACAAGTCGAGCCACCGCTCCCCCGCCCGGACCGGTGCCGCGGCGGCCAGCGCGAGGGCGACGAGCTGCGACCCTTCGTCCTGGACGCGCACCGTGCCGGCGGACTCCGCGACCGGACGACGAGGGTCGCCCCCGGGTGACGCGAACGCGGTCGGCGCGAACGGGCGACGGGGCTCACCCGGCTGCGCGAGTCCGGGGAGGGCCACCAGCGTCACCTCGGGCGACGCGTTGTCGGCCTCGAGCAGGGCGTCGAGCTCGTCGACCCTGCCCTCGGCCGCCAGTGCGCGCCGCAGAGCCCGGATGACCCACACCGGATGCGCCGCGCGGAGGGCGAGACGCTCATCGTCGGAGCGCGCCTCGGCCTCGATGCGCTCCATCCACTGCCCGGGCGACTCGCGCGCCACGCGACGCAGCACCGCGTTCGCGAAACTGGCCGCGCCACGGCCCGCCCGCGTCGCCACGAGGTTCACCGACTCGTTCACGGCCGCGTGCGAGGCGACCCTGGTCGCCAGGAGCTGATGGACCGCGAGCCGCAGTGCGTCCAGCACGGCCGGATTGATCGAGGAGGTGCTGCGATCCGCGGCCGCCGCGATCACCGCGTCGTACGTGCCTCGGCGGCGCAGCGTCCCGTAGGTGAGCTCGGTGGCGAGGGCCGCGTCCTGCGCGTCCAGCCCGGCCTCCGCGATCGCCGGGGGAAGCACGAGGTTGGCGTACGCGTCGGAGTCGGACACCGCCCGCAGCACCTCGTAGGCGACGAGCCGCGCCGGCTGCACCGTCCGCCGGGGCCCGCGCTCGTCGGTGCGCGCTGCCGGTCGGGGACGGCGGACCCCCGGGTGCTGGTGTCGCTCCTGCCTGCTCACGATCCCGCTCGCCGCTCGCCGCCCTGCAGGCCCCGCCACCAGTCGGCGGCGTTCATCGCCCCCTTGCCTGCCGGCTGCACGCGGGTCACCGCGAGGGGCGCGGTCGCGGTGCCGATCAGCAGCGCCGTCCTGGTGCCCGAGAGCACGCCGGGAGGCAACTGCTCCTCCCCGGCCGCGGGCTCGGCGGCGAGGATCTTCAGGCGCTGCCCGTCCACCGTCGTGTGGGCGCCGGGCTCGGGCGTCACCCCGCGGAACCGTGCGAACACCGACGACACGGGCTGCGTGAAGTCGAGGAGTCCGTCCGCCAGGCTCAGCTTCGCCGCGAACGTCGGCTCGCCCTCCTGCGGCACCGCCCGCGCCTCTCCCGCCGCGATCGCCGCGACCACCTCCGCGGTCAGGTCGGCGCCGTCGCGCGCGAGCGCCTCCAGCGCCTCGCCGGCCGTCGCCGACGACGGCACCGCCACGGTGCGCCGTGCGAACACGTCGCCCGCGTCGAGCTCCGGCACGAGCTGGAAGACGCTGGCGCCCAGCACCTCGTCGCCCGCGATCAGCGCGCGCTGCACCGGCGCCGCGCCACGCCAGGCGGGCAGTAGGGAGAAGTGCAGGTTGATCCATCCGGCGTCCGGCGTCGACAGCAACGGCTCGCGCACGAGCCCGCCGTAGGCGACGATCACGCCCAGCTCGGGCTCGAGCGCGGCGATCTCCGCGGTCACCGCGTCATCCAGACGGGCCGCCCGGATGACCGGGAGGCCCCGTTCTGCGGCAGCCTGGGCGACGGGCGACGGCGTCAGCACGCGCTTGCGGCCGAGCGGCGCATCCGGTCTCGTCACCACCGCGGCGATGTCGTGCTCCGCAGCGAGGCGATGGAGTGTGGGCACGGCAGCGGAGGGCGTGCCGGCGAAGACGAGGCGCATGAAGGTTCTCCGGAAGGGGTCAGAGCTCTGGATCGAGGATATCGAGGCGCACCGTGAGCGCGCTCCGGGCCGCGCGCGCTCGGCCCCGCCGTCCGTTCACGGCCTCCGCCACCACGGCTGCGCGCAGGACGGTCGCCACCCGCACCCCGGCGCCGTAGTCGAAGCGGACCAGGGCGCGCACGCGCGGAGGGTCGTCGTCGCCCTCGACGGGGACGGGGCCGAGCACGGCGTCGGACGGCAGCGACAGCTCCCCGAGCGCGGCAAGAGCGCGGGCGACCGCGGCCGACGTGCCCTCCACGAGCGCGACGCGCGCGGTGGGCGGCATGTGCAGCGGGGCGCGGTTCTCCAGCTCCGAGCGCGCGTAGCCCGCCTGGTTCCACGTCGCGAGGGCCTTGGCGACCGCGCCGTCCACCCCCACCAGATGCACCGGAGCCCCGGGGGCGGCCAGCGCGGCAGCGTTCGACCACCAGCGCAGACACGCCTCGCCGATCCGCAAGTCGGGCGACTGCAGCATGCGCGGCCCGTCCAGCAGCACGACCGCGCGGTACCCGCCCTCCGCGAGGGGCTCGGCGCCGCGGGTCGCCACGACGAGCGCGGGGCGGGCGTCCACCCGCTCCACGGGGTGGCTGCCGTCCGCCACGATCACGCGCACGCCGGGAAACGCCCTGCCGAGCTCGTCCGCGGTGCGCTCACTGCCCGACGACGCCAGCCGCAGCCGCGGGGACGAGCACGCCGGACAGGTCCACGCACTCGCGCCGCGCCCGCACCAGCCGCACACCGGAACGGCACCGCGATGCCGCGCGCCGAGCGGCCCGCCGCAGTGGGCGCAGCGCGCGGGGGTCCGGCAGTCCGCGCACACGAGCGACGGCGAGAACCCCGGGCGCGACACCTGCACCAGCACGGGCCCCTCCGCGGCCGCCGCCCTCGCCGCGAGGAACGCCGACGACGGCAGCCTCTGGGCGGCGGGACGCTCCAGCTCCTGCGGTGTGCTCAGCAGCACGCGCGGCAGCACCCGGCGCCCGGCCCGCACGTCGCGCAGCCAGCCGCGCGCCACGAGCCGCTCGACCTCCGTCGTGCGGGTGTGCCCGGCGAACAGCAGCGCGGAGCCCTCCGACTCCTGCCGCAGCAGCGCCGCATCACGCGCGTGCACATAGGGGGCGAGCGGCTCGCCGAGCAGCGGGTCCCCGTCGTCCCACACGACCACCAGGCCCGCCGTCACCGGGGCGTACACGGCCGAGCGGTTGCCCACCACGATGCACGGGGCGGCCTCGAGGGTCCGCAGGAACGCCCGGTAGCGGTCGGGGTTCGCCTGGCGCGAGTCGTGCCGCACCACGGCTTCCGGAGGCACCACGGCCTCGAGCGCCGCGAGCAGACGGTCGAGGTCGCGATGGTCGGGCACCACGAGGATCGTCGAGCGTCCCGCGGCGAGAGTGCGCGCCGCCGCGGCCGCGAGCAGTCGCGCCCAGCCCTGTGCGCCGTCGTCCAGCTGCGGGATGGCCTCGACCGCGGCGCGGCCTCCCTCGTCGAGCACGGCATCGAGACCGTCGTACGCCGCCAGCACACGCTCCGCCTCGGCCGACTGCTCGGCGTCGGGCGCCACGACCGGGGCGTCGGCGCGCCAGGCCTTCTCCACGCGCACCTGTCGCTTCGGGATCACGAGCCGCAGCACATCGGACGCCGAGCCCGCGGCACGGTCGGCGACCCGCCGCGCCAGGCGGTACAGGCGGTCGGGCAGCACCGGGACCGCCGACACCACGGTCTCCACCTCGGACAGGGGTCGTTCCGCGTCGCTCTCGACGTCGACCTCCACCACATAGCCGTCCACCACGCGGCCGGCGGTGCGCAGCGGCACCTTCACCCGCACGCCGGGCTCGACGGGCCCGAGCTCGGCGGGAAGGGCGTAGTCGAACAGCCGGTCGAGCTGCGGCAGCGGCGAGTCGAGGAGCACGCGCGCGATGCGACGGCTCTCGGGCGACATCAGGACCTCGGCCCCCTCAGAGCCCGGCAGCGCGGCGCAGCTCGTCGGCGCGGTCGGTGCGCTCCCACCTGAAGTCGGGGAGCTCGCGCCCGAAGTGGCCGTACGCCGCGGTCTGCGCGTAGATCGGGCGCAGCAGGTCGAGCTGCTCGATGATCGCCTGCGGGCGCAGGTCGAACACCTCCTCGATCGCGCGCGTGATGACCTCGTCCGACACCCGGCCGGTGCCGAACGTCTCGACGTAGAGCCCCACGGGGCGCGCGACACCGATCGCATAGGCGACCTGCACCTCGAGGCGGTCGGCCAGTCCCGCCGCCACGGCGTTCTTGGCCACCCACCGTGTGGCGTAGGCGCCGGAACGGTCGACCTTGGACGGGTCCTTGCCGCTGAACGCGCCGCCACCGTGACGCGCGGCACCGCCGTACGTGTCGATGATGATCTTGCGTCCGGTGAGGCCCGCGTCGCCCTTCGGCCCGCCCGTCACGAACGGACCGGCGGGGTTGATGTAGTAGGTCACGTCGTCGAGCGCGAGGCCCGTGGTCGCCAGGACGGGGTCGATCACGTGCTCGCGCACCTGCGCCTTGAGCTCGTCCTGCGAGATGTCGGGGTGATGCTGCGTGGAGAGCACGACCGCGTCGATCGTCTTCGGGGTGAAGCCGTCGTACCCGAGCGTGACCTGGGTCTTGCCGTCGGGGCGGAGATACGGCAGCAGGCCGCTGCGGCGCACCTCGGTCAGGCGTTCGGCGATGCGGTGCGCCGTCCACGCGGCCATCGGCATGAGCTGCGGCGTCTCGTTCGTCGCGAAGCCGAACATGATGCCCTGATCGCCGGCGCCGAGGCCGTCGAGCGGATCGACCGACGTGCCGTCGCGGTGCTCCTGGGCGTTGTCGACGCCGTGGGCGATGTCGGTGGACTGCTCCCCGACGGAGACGCTCACCCCGCAGGAGTCCCCGTCGAACCCGGTGTCGGACGACGTGTAGCCGATGCCGTTGACCACCTGGCGCACGATCGTCGGGATGTCGACGTAGGCGTCGGTGCGGATCTCTCCGGCGACGTGCACCAGCCCGGTCGTGACGAGCGTCTCGACGGCGACACGGGACCCCGGGTCCTTCGCGAGCAGGCCGTCGAGGATGCTGTCCGAGATCTGGTCGCAGATCTTGTCCGGGTGCCCTTCGGTGACGGACTCGGACGTGAACAGACGCAGCGCGCTCATCGATGCTCCAGAACGGGGACGGACGGGGGGAGGGTGTGGCACCCATTCTGGACCGCGCCACCGACGAAGCGGCGGCACGGTCGTCGAGTCACTCCGCGTGACGCAGGCGGAGCTTGTCCTCGTTGATCTCGTGCAGCGCGATGGTCAGCGGCTTGTCCTCGACGGACGAGTCCACGAGCGGACCGACGTTGTCGAACAGGTTGCCCTCGTGGAGGTCGGAATAGTAGTCGTTGATCTGGCGTGCGCGCTTGGCCGCGTAGATCACGAGCTCGTACTTGGAGTCGACGCGCTCCAGCAGGTTGTCGATGGGGGGATCGATGATGCCGTTGTTGCGTCCGGCCATGGGGGGACCTCCTGATCAGGCGACGGGGTTCGTCGCGAAGACGGTGCTGCGGGCGCGCGAGGAAAGCGTCAGCGCGCAGAGCTTGTAGACAAGTCTACGACCTCGCGAGCGGCGGTGGCGACGTCCTCGTTCACGACGAGGTGGTCGAACTCGTTCTGCGCGGCCAGCTCGACCTTCGCGGTGCGCAGTCGCCGCGCCCGCTCCTCCGCGTCCTCCGTGCCGCGGCCGACCAGCCGGTGCACCAGCTCGTCCCAGCTCGGAGGAAGCAGGAAGATGAGCGTCGCCGAGGGCTCCGCGGCGCGCACCTGCCGTGCGCCCTGCAGGTCGATCTCGAGCAGCACCGTCTTGCCCTCGGCCAGCGCCGCATCGATCGGAGCGCGCGGGGTGCCGTAGCGCGAGCGGTTGTGCACCACGGCGTACTCCAGCAGCTCGCCGTCGGCGATCAGGCGGTCGAACTCGGCGTCATCGACGAAGTAGTAGTGCACGCCGTCGATCTCGCCGGGACGCGGCGCCCTGGTCGTCGCCGACACCGACAGGTGGATCTCGGGGTTGTTCTCCCGTATGTGCGCCGCGACGGTGCCCTTGCCCACCGCGGTCGGCCCGGCCAGCACCAGCAGGCGACTGCGGGCCTCGCGCGGCGTGGCCGGCGGGAACCGGCCGTCGAGCCACTCCTCCAGGACACGTCGTTGACGCGCTCCGAGGCCGCCGAGCCGCTTCACCGGAGAGATACGCAGCTCCTCCAGCACGCGGTCGCGCTTGCCGGCACCGATGGCCGGGAGCGCCAGGAGGAAGTCGGTGATGCGCAGCGAGCCCTCGACGGAGTCCGGGTCGGCGGTCGCGCGTCGCAGCACGGCCTGCGGCGTCACGACACGCATCGTCAGGTCGCGCTTGAGCGAGGCACGGGCCCGGCGGCGCTCGACCGCACGGCGGGCGGCGGCGGCCCTGTCGACCTCGGGAACGGTGCGGTTGGTGTCAGGCACGGGTCACCTCGCGGTACTGGGCGGCACGTCGGGCGATGGTCTCGGCCAGGTCGTCGGGACCCGCGGAGAGGATGCTGCGGCTCTCGCTCGCGAGCACGGTGGGCGACAGCGAGCCGAAGCGCCGCCCGAGGTCCGCCGGCTCGGCCCCCTGCGCACCGAAGCCGGGCGCGAGGATCGGCGCCGCCGGGCTGATCGCGTCGATCCCGGTCGCGGCGAGGTCGAGCGTGGCACCGATCACGAAGCCGAAGCTGCCCCACTCCCCCGCCGGGGTGCTCGTCGCGTTGCGCGCCGAGACCTCGGCGACGACCGCCGCCGACACGGTCTCGCCCGACGCGGTCCGCGCGCGCTGGAGGTCGGCGGCCTCCGGGTTGCTCGTCGCCGCGAGGACGAACAGGCCCTTGCCGTGCTCGTCCGCCAGCGCGAACGCGCCGCCGAGAGCGCCCACGCCGAGGTAGGGACTCACGGTGAGCGCGTCGGCCTCCAGCGGCGTCCCCGGAGCGAGCCACGCCTGCGCGTAGTCGTCCATCGTCGACCCGATGTCTCCGCGCTTGGCGTCGGCGATCACCAGCAGCCCCGCCGTCCGCGCCGCGGAGACCACGTCCTCCAGTGCGGCGATCCCGGCGGATCCGTAGCGCTCGAAGAACGACACCTGCGGCTTCACGACGCCGACGTGATCCTGCGCGGCAGCGACGGTACGCAGCCCGAACTCCCGCACCCCGGCGGCGTCGGCGGAGAGCCCCCACGCCGCGAGCAGGGCGGCGTGGGGGTCGATGCCGACGCAGAGCGGTCCGTGCGCGTCCAGCGCCGCGCGGACCCGCTCTCCGAAGCGTGCGGTCATACCGCGGCCGCCCGGTCGAGCGCGTACTCCTGCAGGCTCTTCACCTGGAAGCCCTCGTCGGCCGCGTCCATGCCGCTCACCGCGGCACCGAGCACCGCGATGGTGGTGAACAGCGCCTTGTCGGCGGCGACGGCGGCCGCGCGGATCTCGTAGCCGTCCGCGCGCGCCGCCCCACCGGACGGCGTGTTCACGACGATGTCGATCTCCCCGTCGTTGATCAGGTCGACGATGTTGCGCGCTCCGGACTCCTGCGTCTCGCTGTACTTCTCGACCACGGTCACCGCGATGCCGTTGCGCGACAGGATCTCCGCCGTGCCCTCGGTCGCCACGATCGTGAAGCCGAGCTGCTGCAGCCGGTGGGCCGGGAGGATCACCGCGCGCTTGTCGGAGTCGGCGACCGAGATGAAGACGGTGCCGGAGGTCGGCATCCCGCCGTACGCCGCGGCCTGGCTCTTCGCGAACGCGGTCGGGAAGTCGCGATCGATGCCCATGACCTCACCGGTCGAGCGCATCTCCGGGCCCAGGACCGAGTCGACCGTCTTGCCGTCGGCCGTGCGGAACCGCTTGAACGGCAGCACGGCCTCCTTGACCGAGACCGGGGCGTCCAGCGGCACCCGGGAGCCGTCCTGCTCCGGCAGCATGCCCTCGGCCCGCAGCTCGGCGATGGTGGAGCCGGCCATGATGCGGCTCGCGGCCTTCGCCATCGGGATGCCGAGCGCCTTCGACACGAACGGAACGGTGCGGCTCGCGCGCGGGTTGGCCTCGATCACGTAGAGCACGCCGGCGCTGATCGCGAACTGCACGTTCAGCAGGCCCCGGACGCCGACGCCCTCGGCGATCTTGAGTGTGGCCTCGCGCACCCGGTCGACGTCGCTGCGGCCGAGCGAGACCGGCGGCAGCGTGCAGCTGGAGTCACCGGAGTGGATGCCGGCCTCCTCCAGGTGCTCCATGACCCCGCCGATGAACAGGTCGGTGCCGTCGTAGAGCGCATCCACGTCGAGCTCGATCGCGTCGTCCAGGAAGCGGTCGACCAGGAGGGGCTTGCCCTCCTCGATCACGACCTCCCCGGCCGTGCGGACGAAGTAGTCGCGCAGCGCGTCGGTGCCGTAGACGATCTCCATGCCGCGTCCGCCGAGCACGAAGCTGGGGCGCACGAGCACCGGGTAGCCGATCTCCTCCGCGATGCGCACGGCGCCCTCGACGTCGATCGCCGTGCCGTTGCGCGGCGCGAGCAGCCCGGCTTCGTCGAGCAGGCGCGAGAAGAGCTCGCGCTCCTCCGCCAGGTCGATCGCCTCGGGGCTGGTGCCGAGCACGGTGTATCCCGCGGCCTCGATGCCCTTCGCGAGCCCGAGCGGCGTCTGGCCGCCGAGCTGGCAGACCACGCCGAGGATGGTGCCGCTCGCGGCCTCCGCGTCGAGCACCTCCAGGACGTCCTCCAGGGTCAGCGGCTCGAAGTAGAGCCGGTCGGACGTGTCGTAGTCGGTGGACACGGTCTCGGGGTTGCAGTTGACCATGACGGTCTCGAACCCGGCGTCCGACAGCGCGAACGAGGCGTGCACGCACGAGTAGTCGAACTCGACGCCCTGCCCGATGCGGTTCGGGCCCGAGCCGATGATCACGACCTTGGTGCGGTCGGAGGGCTCCACCTCGGTCTCCGCGTCGTAGCTGGAGTAGTGGTACGGCGTGAGCGCGGGGAACTCCCCGGCGCACGTGTCGACCGTCTTGTACACCGGCCGGATACCGAGGCCGTGGCGCACGCCGCGGATCTCCGCCTCGGTCTCGCCGCGCAGCTGGGCGAGCTGCGCGTCGGAGAAGCCGTGCTCCTTCGCGTAGCGCAGGGTCGCCGCGTCGAGCTCGGGGGCCGTGCGCACCATCTCGGCGACCTCGTTGATGAGCACGATCTGGTCGAGGAACCACGGGTCCATCGCCGTCGCCTCGAACGCCTGCTCGATGGTCGCGCCCTTGCGCAGCGCCTGCTGCAGCGTCACGATGCGGCCGTCGGTCGGGGTCTTGGCGACCTCCAGCAGCTCTTCGACGCTGCGCGGCTCGTCGCCCCAGTGGAAGCTGGAGCCGCGCTTCTCAAGCGAACGCAGCGCCTTCTGCAGCGCGGTCGCGTAGTTGCGGCCGATCGCCATCGCCTCGCCCACCGACTTCATGGTGGTGGTGAGGGTGGCGTCGGCGGCCGGGAACTTCTCGAACGCGAAGCGCGGCACCTTGACGACGACGTAGTCGAGCGTGGGCTCGAAGCTGGCCGGGGTGACGCCGGTGATGTCGTTCGGGATCTCGTCGAGGCGGTAGCCGAGGGCGAGCTT
Source organism: Microbacterium sufflavum (assembly GCF_023091155.1). NCBI lineage: Bacteria > Bacillati > Actinomycetota > Actinomycetes > Micrococcales > Microbacteriaceae > Microbacterium > Microbacterium sufflavum. The sequence goes on from NZ_JAHWXK010000001.1 coordinate 2,886,507, forward strand.
GGCGGCCAGCTTGGCGATCGGGAAGCCGGTGGCCTTCGACGCCAGGGCGCTGGACCGCGACACGCGCGGGTTCATCTCGATGACGATGATGCGCCCGTTCTCCGGGTTCACCGCGAACTGGATGTTGCACCCGCCGGTGTCGACGCCGACCGCGCGGATGATGTCGATGCCGATGTCGCGCAGCTTCTGGTATTCGCGGTCGGTGAGGGTCAGCGCCGGGGCGACCGTGATGGAGTCGCCCGTGTGCACACCGACCGGGTCGACGTTCTCGATCGAGCACACGACCACCGTGTTGTCGGCGGTGTCGCGCATGAGCTCGAGCTCGTACTCCTTCCACCCGAGGATCGACTCCTCCAGGAGCACCTCGGTGGTGGGCGAGTCGCGCAGACCCGCACCGCCGATGCGCCGCAGGTCCTCTTCGTCGTACGCGAAGCCGGAGCCCAGGCCGCCCATCGTGAACGACGGCCGCACGACGAGCGGATAGCCGAGCTCTTCGGCGCCGGCGAGCAGGTCGTCCATGGTGTGCGCGATCACGCTGCGAGCGACGTCGGCGCCGGCCTCCAGCACGAGCTCCTTGAAGATCTGGCGGTCTTCGCCCTTGCGGATGGCGTCGACCTTGGCGCCGATCAGCTCGACGCCGTACTTCTCGAGGATCCCCTGCTCGTGCAGCGCCATGGCCGCGTTGAGGGCGGTCTGGCCGCCGAGGGTCGGCAGGATCGCGTCGGGCTTCTCCTTGGCGATGATCGTCTCGATCACGGCCGGGGTGATCGGCTCGATGTAGGTCGCGTCGGCGAAGTCGGGGTCGGTCATGATGGTGGCCGGGTTGGAGTTGACCAGGATGACCCTGACCCCCTCTTCGCGCAGCACGCGGCACGCCTGGGTGCCGGAGTAGTCGAACTCGCAGGCCTGGCCGATGACGATCGGGCCGGAGCCGATGACAAGGACGGAGGAGATGTCGTCGCGCTTGGGCATTACTGGGCGTCCTTCTTGTTCGCGATGACCATGTCGCGGAAGCGGTCGAAGAGGTAGTTGGCGTCGTGCGGACCGGCCGCGGCCTCGGGGTGGTACTGCACCGAGAACGCGGGGATGTCGAGGGCGCGCAGGCCCTCCACGACGTTGTCGTTGAGGCCGACGTGGCTGACCTCGACCTTGCCGTAGCCGCGCGGGCTGTCGAAGGAGCCCTCCAGGGGCGCCTCGACCGCGAAGCCGTGGTTGTGGGCCGTGATCTCGACCTTGCCCGTCTGCTTGTCGAGCACGGGCTGGTTGATGCCGCGGTGGCCGAACGGCAGCTTGTAGGTGCCGAGTCCGAGGGCACGGCCGAGCAGCTGGTTGCCGAAGCAGATCCCGAAGAAGGGCAGTCCGTCGTCCAGCACGGCGCGCAGCAGCTCCACGTGGTCGCCCGAGGCGGCCGGGTCGCCCGGGCCGTTGGAGTAGAACACCGCCACCGGCTCGATCGCCCGGATGTCGTCGATGCTCACGTCCTGCGGGAGCACGTGCACGTCGAACCCGCGGGCGGCGAGGTTGTCGATCGTCGCCTGCTTCACGCCGAGGTCGAGCACGGCGAGGTTGCCGATGCGCTCCCCCACCGCCGGGGTCACGGTCGCGCTCTCGACCGAGACCTGCGCCGACAGGTTGAGTCCGGTCATCTCGGGGGCCTCCCGCACGATGCGCAGCTGCTCTTCCGCGTCGAGAGCGGCGTCGTCGCCCGAGAAGATGCCGCCGCGCATGGATCCGGCGGACCGGATGTGGCGCGTGACCGCGCGGGTGTCGATGCCGCTGATGCCGACGATGCCGTCCTCCACGAGGACGTCGTCGAGGGAGGCGTTGGCCCGCCAGTTCGAGACCACGCGCGAGGGGTCGCGGACGATGTAGCCGGCGACCCAGATGCGGCGCGACTCGGTGTCCTCGTCGTTCATGCCGGTGTTGCCGATGTGCGGCGCCGTCTGCAGCACGATCTGACCCGCGTACGAGGGGTCGGTGATGGTCTCTTGATATCCCGACATGCCGGTGGCGAACACGACCTCGCCGAGGGTGCGGCCGCGGGCGCCGTACGCGCGACCGGCGTGACGGGTGCCGTCCTCGAGGACGAGCACGGCGGGATCGGGCAGGCGGGACGGGGAGTCCGCCGGGGAGGATGTCTGGTTGATCATGACGTTGCTCCTGTGTCGGGGGCAGCGGGGACGAGCCGCTGCAGGTCGGAGATGAGGTTCTGGGGATCGCCGCCGGTGAGCCGGAGGTAGCTGTCCACGATCGTCGTGTCGGCGACGCGCCACGCGATGCGGACGAGGCCGCCCGGTTCGACCACGCGGTCGATCGTGACGGTGGCCCGGTCGACCGCGACGAGCTGGTCGCGCGCGAGGAAGACCGTGGGGGCGCCGTCGAGGGCCAGCGCGACACCGCGGTCGGTCACCGCCAGCTCCCCACGGGCCCGGAAGGCGAGCGGCGTGATGGCCACGCGTTCGAGGGGCTGCTCGTGCGTCGTCGTCGACACGTACAGCACCTCGTCGCGGCGCATCACCTCCGCGTGCTCCGGCACACCGAGGGGCGCGGTGAACGCGGCATCGCGCCGCACTCGTCGTCGCCAGGCGAACAGCATCGCGAGCAGCACCAGCAGCGCGAGGGCGATCAGGATCGCGACCGCGAGATCCCGTGCGCTCATGCGCCGAGCTCCTCGACGACAGCTCCGCCGTCGACGGTCAGCACGCCGCCGTGCAGGGTGTACTGCACGCGGCCCGGCAGTTCGCGGCCGAGGTACGGCGAGTTCGTGCTGCGTCCGCGCAGGTCCGCCTCGGTGAACACGCCGTCGACCGCCGCGTCGTACAGCGCGAGCTGCGCCGGCTGCCCGACCTCGAGCGGGGTGCCGTGCCCGGCCAGACCGCCGATGCGCGCGGGTGCCGCGCTCATCACGCGGGCCACGTCCGACCAGTCGAGCAGGCCCGTCTGCACCATGGCCTGGTGCACGACGCGCAGTGCGCTCTCGAGCCCCACCATGCCGTTCGCGGCCGCCGGCCATTCGCACGCCTTGTGCTCGCTCGGGTGCGGGGCGTGATCGGTCGCGACGATGTCGATCGTGCCGTCGGCGAGCCCTTCGCGCACCGCGAGGACATCCTCCTCGCGGCGCAGCGGCGGGTTGACCTTGAACCGCGCGTCATAGCCGCGGACGAGTTCGTCGGTGAGCAGCAGGTGGTGCGGAGTGACCTCCGCCGTCACGTTCACGCCGCGCTTCTTGGCCCAGCGGATGATGTCGACCGAGCCGGCCGTCGACAGGTGGCACACATGCAGGCGCGAGCCGACGTGCTCGGCGAGAAGCACGTCACGCGCGATGATCGACTCCTCGGCGACCGCGGGCCAGCCCGTGAGGCCGAGCTCCGCCGAGACGGTGCCCTCGTTCATCTGGGCACCCTCGGTCAGGCGGGGGTCCTGGGCATGCTGGGCGATCACACCGCCGAACGACTTCACGTACTCCAACGCGCGGCGCATGATCAGCGGGTCCCACACGCAGAAGCCGTCATCGCTGAACACCCGCACCTGCGCACGCGAGGTCGCCATGGCGCCGAGCTCGGCGAGGCGCTCGCCCTTCTGGCCCACCGTGACCGCGCCGATCGGCTGCACCGTGGCGTAGCCCGCGGCCTCGCCGAGGGCCAGCTCCTGCTCGACGACGCCGGCCGTGTCGGCCACGGGCGACGTGTTCGGCATCGCGAACACGGCCGTGAAGCCACCGGCCGCCGCCGCGCGCGTGCCGCTGAGGATCGTCTCCGACGCCTCGTACCCGGGCTCGCGCAGATGCGTGTGCAGGTCGACCAGACCCGGCAGGGCGATGAGGCCGGCGGCATCGATCACTCGCGCGCCGGCACGGCTGAGCCCGGAGCCGATCTCGGCGATCCGGCCGTCCTCGATGATCAGGTCGGCGCTCTCCGCGCCGAGCAGCCGTGCACCGGTGATGACGAGGGTCTCGCTCACAGGTCTCCCCCTCGTTCGTCGTCTCGTTCGCCCGCCAGCAGCAGGTACAGCACAGCCATCCGCACGGAGACCCCGTTCGAGACCTGTTCCAGCACCGTCGAGCGGGGGGAATCGGCTGCTTCGGAGGAGATCTCCAGCCCCCGGTTCATGGGTCCGGGGTGCATCACAATGCTACCGGCCGGAAGAGCGGCCACACGCCGTGCGTCCAGACCCCACCGGCGCGAATACTCCCGCTCAGTCGGGAAATACGCGGCGTTCATGCGCTCCAGCTGGATCCGCAGCATCATGACCGCGTCCGGCCCGGCCGCCAGCGCCTCGTCGAGGTCGTAGACGACCCGGACCGGCCAGAGCGACACGTTCTGCGGCACCAGCGTCGGCGGCGAGACCAGCGTGACCTCGGCGCCCAGGGTCGTCAGCAGCCACACGTTCGAGCGCGCGACCCGCGAGTGCAGCACGTCGCCGACGATCGTGACGCGGAGACCGGTCAGGTCGCGTCCACGACTGTCCGCGCCGTAGCGGCGCTTGCGGATCGTGAACGCGTCGAGCAGCGCCTGCGTCGGGTGCTCGTGCGTGCCATCACCCGCGTTGACGACGCCCGCAGAGATCCACCCGCTCGTCGCGAGGGTCTGCGGGGCGCCCGAGCCGGGGTGACGGACGACGACCGCATCGGCGCCGATCGCCTCGAGGGTCTGCGCCGTGTCCTTGAGGCTCTCGCCCTTGGAGACGCTGGAGCCCTTCGCGGCGAAGTTGATCACGTCGGCGGAGAGCCGCTTGGCCGCGGCCTCGAACGAGATCCGGGTGCGGGTCGAGTCCTCGAAGAAGAGGTTGACGACCGTCTTGCCACGCAGCGTCGGAAGCTTCTTGACCTCGCGCGACTGCGTGTCCGACATGTCCTCCGCGACATCGAGGATGCGCAGCGCCGTGGCGCGGTCGAGGGTGCGGGTGTCCAGGAGGTGCCTCATTCGCCGATGGTCACCTCCTCGGCGCCGTCCGTCTCGAACAGACGGACGTTCACGCGCTCGGTGCGGGCGGACGGGATGTTCTTGCCGACGAAGTCGGGGCGGATCGGGAGCTCGCGGTGACCGCGGTCGACGAGGATCGCCAGCCGCACGGCGCTCGGGCGGCCGATCGACTGGATGGCGTCCAGCGCGGCACGGATGCTGCGCCCGGAGAAGAGGACGTCGTCGACCAGCACCACGGTCTTCCCATCGATGCCGCCGGGCGGGATCTCGGTCGGCTGCGGGGACCGCGTCGGGTGCTTGGCCAGATCGTCACGGAAGAGCGTGACGTCGAGCGAGCCGACGGGGACCGAGACCTGCGCGATCTCACTGATCAGGGTGCCGAGGCGATGCCCCAGGGTGACGCCGCGGGTCGGGATCCCGAGGAGGACGAGGCCGTCGGCGCCTCGATTCGACTCGAGGATCTCGTGCGCGATCCGGGTCAGCGCTCGTGAGATGTCGGCTTGGTGCAGCACAGTGCGCACGCTCATCAGCCGCTCCCTTCTCCGCCTCACAGGACGGTGTTAAAGGTTGCTTGCGATGTCAGTCTATCGGAGCGGGAGACCGCGTCCGCTCAGCTCGCCTCCTGGAGCACGGCGTCGGTGACGTCGTCGATCTTGCGGGCGCGGATCGGGTGGCCGCTCGTGGAGAGGCACCGCCCGGTCTTCAGATCCCACTTCCAGTCGTGCATGCTGCACGTCAGGACGCCGTCCTCGTCGACCGAGCCGGTGCGGGTCAGGTCGGCGCGCAGGTGCGGACACCGGCGCTGCACCACCCAGTCGCCCACCTCGGCGTCTTCGGTCTGGTCGGTCTGCTCCTGGTACCAGTTCTCGACATACTCGATGCGGTCCACCGACAGGCACTTGAGGAACGTGGTGAGGAACTCGTTGAACTTGCCGCTGCGGCCCACGGAGAACTGCATCGACAGGAAGATCGAGTTCGACCAGTCGATCTCGTGATCACGGATGTTGGTCGAGACGAGGTCGGCGGGGATCGTGTACCAGTAGACGCACTCCTCCCCCGCGTACTCGCGGACCTTGGCACGCGGGAAGTCCACCACCATGTCGAGCTCGCCGATGCGGAACCGCACGTGGCCGCCCACGCCGAGTCGGATCGTGCGCGACTTCTTCAGCAGCGGCTCCCACCAGTTCTTGAGGGCCTCGAGCATCTCGGCGGGCGGGATGATCTCCGCGCGGGAAGCTTCCTCGTCGCGGATCTCCTGCTGTCGCGACGCCCGCTGCTCCTCCAGGTAGTCCCACTTGTCGTCGAACATGCGGCTGATCTCGGCCTCGGTGTACAGGGTCTGCGCGGTCGTGACCTCGCCGCCGTCGATCGTGACGACCGTGCCGGGGATGAACAGCTGGCCGTCGTACTGCGGCGACAGCTCCTTCATATGCGCCAGGAACTGCTTCTGATCCGTGAAGATCGACTCGCCGTTGCGGCCCGTGCCGTTGAAGTCGAACAGGTCGTCGCGCAGGAACATCGGCGGACCGGCCATCGGGAACACGTGCGGGGCGTCGACCTTGTCGATGTAGTACATCGCCCGCTTGTTCTGGGCCTCGCGCTTGAGCCGGGCGAAGTTCTGCTTCGCGTCGAGCGGCAGGTCGTACACCATCGGCCACCAGATCGCGCCGGAGACCTGCGTGAAGTAGGCATCCGGCTTGCCGAAGTGCAGCAGCTTCTCGAGGTCGAGCGGGTGCGAGTCGTTCTGGTTGAGCATCGAGCCCGTGCCGTCGTCGACGCTCAGCGAGGAGTCGCCGATCGGGCCGTCGCTCGGCGCCCGCAGCGGCGTGATCATCAGCTTGAGATCACCGCGCTGGATGATCTCGCCCGCGGGCGCGTAGGTGATGTTCGTGTACCCGAGCGCCCGGATGTCCTGCTCCAGGTCGTCGATCGGATACTCCGGCAGCAGCACCTCGATGTCCTTGCGGATGTACCGCTCCAGGAGGGCGGGGTCGAAGTGGTCGCGGTGCCGGTGCGAGATGTACAGGAAGTCCGCCTCGCGGCCGAATCGCTCCCAGTCGAGCGCGCGGTTGTCGGGGAACGGGAACCAGGAGCCGAAGAACGAGGGCCCGAGGACCGGGTCGCAGATGATGTTCCCGCCGGCCGTCTCGATGAACATCCCGGCGTGGCCGAGTCCCGTGATCCGCATTGCATTCCTCTCGAAGATGAACCGTTCGATTGTACCGAGGTGTCCCTGGGCGACCGGTCGGACGAGCCGGAGATAACCCTCAGGCCTCGAAGAGCCCGCGGATGTCGTCGGCCGAGAGCGACTGCGCGAACAGGGCATCGTCGTCGAGCACGGCGGTGAAGAGCCGGGCCTTGCGCCGCTGCAGGGCGAGCACCTTCTCCTCGATCGTGCCGGTCGCGATCAACCGGTAGACGAACACCTGGCTCGGCTGGCCGATGCGATGCGTGCGGTCGACGGCCTGCGCCTCGGCGGCCGGGTTCCACCACGGGTCGAGGAGGAACACGTAGTCGGCCTCGGTGAGCGTCAGACCGAACCCGCCCGCCTTCAGGCTGATCAGGAAGACCGGCTGCTCGCCCGTCCGGAAGCCCTCGACCACGGCATCCCGTCGCCGCGTCGCACCGTCGAGGTGGGCGTAGGGGATCCCGGCAGCCGCGAGTCGCTCCGCCGCGAGGTCGAGGAAGGACGTGAACTGGCTGAACACCAGGGCGCGGTGGCCCTCCGCCTGGAGCTCGACCACGCGTTCCAGCAGCACGTCGAGCTTGCGCGAGCCGATCCGGGCGTCCGCGGGGTCGACCAGTCCTGGTGCGAGGCTGAGCATCCGCAGCAGCGTGAGCGAACGGAACACGATGAAACGGTTGCGGTCGAGGTCCTCGAGGAGCCCCAGCACCTTCTGGCGCTCCCGCTGCAGCACCGTCTCGTACAGCGACCGGTGCGCCGCGCTGAGCTCCACCTCGAGCACCTGCTCCTGCTTCGGAGGGAGGTCGGCCGCCACCAGCTCCTTCGTACGCCGCAGCAGCAGCGGCCGGATCCGCCGGCGGAGGCGGGCCAGGCGACGCGCGCGGTACTCGCCGCCCTCCACGTTCTCCGGGACCTTGCCCTGCTCGATCGGCTGGATGTACTGCTCCCGGAACTTCCGCGCCGACGCGAAGAGCCCGGGAGCGGTGAGCTTCAGCAGCGCCCACAGCTCGCTGAGACTGTTCTCGAGCGGGGTGCCCGTCACCGCGAACGTCACATCGGCGGGAAAGCTCGCGACGGCGCGGTGCAGCTTGGTGGCCGGGTTCTTCACGAACTGAGCCTCGTCGAGGATCAGGCCGGCCCAGGTCACCCCGGCGAAGGCCTCCGCGTCGATCCGCGCGACCGCGTACGTGGTGACCACCAGGTCCGCGCCCGCGGCGACCGTCGACAGCGATGGCCCGGACGAGGTGGACCTGGCGGCGACGCGGAGCCCCGGGGTGAACTTCGCGGCCTCGCTCAGCCACGTCGGCAGCACCGAGGTCGGGACGACCACGAGGAAGGGGCGCGTCTCTCCCGCCTCGCGGGTGTGAGCGACGAGCGCGAGCAGCTGCAGCGTCTTGCCGAGGCCCATGTCGTCGGCGAGGATGCCGCCCAGCCGGTGCCCCCAGAGGAACGCCAGCCAGTCGAGCCCCTGCTGCTGATACGGCCGCAACTGCGCCCGGACGCCGGACGGCACCGGGACCGGGGGCACCCCCGCCGCCCCGCGCAGGCCGTCGGCCGTCGCGCGCCAGCTCACGGCGGGCACGGCCTCGTCCGCGAGGTCCTCGAACTCCTCCCACAGGTCGATCTGGTGGCGGCTGAGGCGCGGCCCCGTCTCCCATTCGTCGAGGTCGCCCGCCTCGTCGATCAGCTCACGGAGTCGATCGAGCGCCGGATGGTTCAGCGAGAAGTAGGTGCCGTCGACGAGCAGGAGCTTCCTGCGACCCCTGCTCATCGCGGTGAACAGCGGCTCGAACGGGATCGTGCGCCCGTCGATGCGCACCAGGACGCCCAGGTCGAACCAGTCCGGATCGGTGGACTCGACCGTGCTCACGGTGATCTCGGGCTCGCCCGACAGTTCGCGATATGTCTTCCGGCGACCGTCGACGACCACGGTCACGCCCTCCGCCTCCAGCGCCGGCACAGCCCTGGTGACGAACTCCGCCGCCTCGACGTCGTGGAAGGCCCCCTCCGCGGCGAACGGCTCCCCGATCAGCTCGGCCCACCGCGCGGCGAGGTCGTGCCCCGCCGCACTCTCCGCCCGCAGATCCCGCACCGCCTGCGGCCCGGGGGCGAACGGCACGCGCCCGAAGCCGCGGTAGTCCCACTCGAACGCATAGGCCACCGTGTCCCCGCGGCGGAACGAGAGGCGCAGCACGGGCTGCGGCGCGGGCAGCTCCGGAAGCCGCACCCGTCCGAGCCCACGGGTCGGTACCCGCCGTGCCAGCACCGGGTAGGCGTCGCGGAGGAACACCTCCTCGTCGGCCGCCGCCACGGTGAGGCCGCCCGGCGCGAGGAGGAGGGGTCGCAGCGGTTCGGCCACCGGAGACTCCGCGAGCGTCACGTGCAGCCGCGCCCCCGACTGGTCGACCGCGTAGAGCCCCGTGCGACCGATCGGATGCACGGAGTCGGGCTCGACCGCGCGTCCGTCGAGCGTGATGGCAGGACGCACCACCAGCGTCCCGTCGTCGGCCCGAGCCACGGTGGCCTCGACCGACGCGGACTCCGCGATCGCCACGGTCGTGGACTTCTGCGTCGCGACCAGGGGGATGCCGAGTGCGCCGGCCACCCTGAGGTGTCCCCACAGCAGGCTCGACTCGATCAGGTCCGCGACCAGCCAGTCGCCCGCCGTGCCGGACAGCAGACTGTCTCTGGCGATGCTGAGCAGATCGGCGAACCATCGAGAGCGCTCACGTCCGTATTCGTCCGGCGCGCGACGAACCGCGTCCCAGGTGGCGGCTCCGAGCACCCACGCGCCGGTCGCGGCGCTGCGCTCCAGGGGACGGATGCCGAGCAGCAGCTCACCGGTCCCCTTCGCCACGTCGCGCGGCGTCGCGGTGCGCTGGGGTCGCGCGGCCCAGGGGTTCGCGCCGCGGGAATCGCGCACCCGGAGCTCGACCCCCAGCGCGAGCGCGGTCCGCGGCTCGGCGGGGACCGCCGCACCGAGGATCGACCGCCAGTCGGACGGCGCGCCGTCGTCGCGCGCGGCATCGGAGGGAACGGTCATACCCCGATCCTCTCCGAGGCCACGGACACCGGCGCCGGTGCGCTCAGGCGGCGCGAGCCACCCGGGCGAGCACGCCGTGCACGAACGGACCGGAGTCGTCGGTCGAGAACTCCTTCGCCAGCTCCACGGCCTCGTCGATCGCGACGGCGGTGGGCACCTCGTCGTTGTACAGGATCTCCCAGACGCCGATGCGCAGCAGCGCCCGGTCGACCGCAGGCATCCGCTCGAGCTTCCAGTCGCGGCTGTGCGTGGTGATCTGCTCGTCGATCTCGTCGCGCTGGTCGATGATGCCGTCGACGATCTCCCTGGCGTACAGCCAGGAGGCCTCGCGAGCGGGCTCGCTCGCCGCGCGCTTGGCCTCGGCCGCCAGCGCGATCGCGAGGTCATCGCCGCGGACGTCGGCGGAGAACAGGATGTCGAGAGCGCGCTTGCGCGCCTTCGTGCGGGCGCTCACGCCTTACTTCTCGCGGCCGAGGTAGTCACCCGTGCGGGTGTCGACCTTGACCTTCGTGCCGGTCTCCAGGAACAGAGGCACCTGGATCTCGTACCCGGTCTCGAGGGTCGCGGGCTTGGTGCCGGCCGACGAGCGGTCGCCCTGCAGGCCGGGCTCGGTGTAGGTGACCTCGAGGATCACGGACGCCGGCAGATCGATGTAGAGAGGGTTGCCGTTGTTGAGGGCGATCGTGACCTGCTGGTTCTCGAGCAGGAAGTTCTTCGCGTCGCCGACCGTCGCCGCCGGAAGCGTGATCTGGTCGAAGTCGGTCTGGTCCATGAAAACGAAGCCGTCGCCGTCGGTGTACAGGTAGGTGTAGTCACGGCGGTCGACGTTCTCGATCTCGATCTTCGCGCCCGCGTTGTACGTGCGGTCGACGACCTTGCCCGACACGACGTTCTTCAGCTTGGTGCGGACGAACGCGCCACCCTTGCCGGGCTTCACGTGCTGGAACTCGATGACGCTCCAGAGCTGCCCGTCGATGCTGAGGACGACGCCGTTCTTGATGTCTGCGGTGGATGCCATGCGCTGAAGGTTCCGTTCGTGAGTCCGTGGGGCCGGAGTCGGCCGACAGTCGATTCTACGGGATGATCACGCACGCCCCGCGTGCGCCCGCCTCTGGCCGGGGGTCAGAGAAGCGCGGCCAGCGCCCGCACCGCGTCGGCATAGCCGTCGACACCGCGCCCGATCACGCGCACCGCGGCCACATCGTGCAGGAACGAGTGATGGCGGAACTCCTCCCGCGCGTACACGTCGGAGATGTGCACCTCCGCGAACGGCAGGCCCACCCCGGTCAGCGCATCGCGCAGCACGACCGAGGTGTGCGTCAGGCCGCCCGGGTTGATGATGATCCCGATGCAGTCGGCGCGTGCGGCCTGGATGGCGTCGATGAGCACACCCTCGTGGTTGCTCTGCACCGCCCGCACCGCGAAACCGGCCTCGGCCGCGGTCTCGGTCGTGATCCGCTCGACGTCCGCGAGGGTCGCGGTGCCGTAGATGTCGGGCTCCCGCGTCCCGAGGAGGTTGAGGTTGGGGCCGTTGACCAGCAGCAGCCGACGCTCGATGCTCATGCCCTCACGCCCTCCGACCCGGCGAGCTCACGCCGCAGGACCCACTCCCGACCGAAGCCCGTCGTCTCGATCTCCCCGGTCCGTGCGAACCCGGCGCGCGCGTACACGGCCTGCGCCCGGTCGTTGTCGACGTGCACCTCCAGCTCGAGCGCGGCCAGACCCTGCTCGAGGGCCCAGGCCGCCGCCGTGTCGAGCAGAGCGTCGATCACGCCGGAGCCCCGGTGCTCGTCCGCGACGTAGACGCCGACGACGAGTCCGGCCTCGGGTCGCTCACGGTGCGGCAGCACGGTGGCGGTGCCCACCCACTCCCCCGCATCGGTCACCGCGACGAACTGCGCAGCCGCCGACGGCTCGGCCGCGTTCACGGTGCGCTCCTGCCAGAAACGGTCGGGCTGGCCGCTCGCATGTGCCACGGTGTCGAGGAACGCGATCGGGGCGGCCGGATCGGCCAGGGCGCGCAACCGCAGCGCCTTCACCTGCGGCCATTCCCCGGCTTCGACGCGACGCACGTGGACGGTCACTCTCCCACCTCCTGGTAGGCGGCGAACAGCAGCGACTCGTCGGGTGCCTGCAGCACGGTGGGCTTCGCGATGTCGTCGAGCAGGATGAAGCGCAGCATCCCGCCGCGGCTCTTCTTGTCGCGCTGCATCGTCGCCAGCAGTTGCGGCCACGCGCCGGCGCGATACGACGTGGGAAGGCCCAGGGACTCCAGGATCGACCGGTGCCTCTCGGCAGCCGCATCCGAGAGCCGGCCGGCCAGCCGCGACAACTCCGCGGCGTACAGCATGCCCACCGAGATCGCCGCGCCGTGCCGCCAGCGGTAGCGCTCGGCGTGCTCGATCGCGTGGCCCAGCGTGTGCCCGTAGTTGAGGATCTCCCGCAGACCCGACTCACGGAAGTCGTCCGACACGACCTGCGCCTTCATGCCGACCGCGAGCTCCACGGCCCGGCGGAACTCATCCGTGGTCGTGTCGACCGCCCGCGCCGGATCCGCCTCCACGATGTCCAGGATCTCCGGCGCCCAGATGAAGCCGGCCTTCACGACCTCGGCGAAACCGGCCGTCGCCTCGTTCGGGCTCAGGCTGCCGAGCTCGTCGAGGTCTCCGATCACCGCACGGGGCGCCCAGAACGCGCCGACGAGGTTCTTGCCCTCGGCCGTGTTCACGCCGGTCTTGCCTCCCACCGCGGCATCCACGAGCCCGAGGACCGTCGTGGGCACGTGCACCACCTGCACGCCGCGCAGCCAGGTCGCCGCCACGAACCCGGCGAGGTCCGTCACGGCCCCTCCGCCGTAGCCGACGACCGCGTCGGTCCTGGTGAAGTCGGCCTGGCCCATGATCTGCCAGCAGAAGGCGGCCACCTCGATGCGCTTGCCCTGCTCGGCATCGGGGATCTCGGCCAGCAGCACCTCGCGCGGGCCGTCGGCGGTGTCGGCGAGGAGGCGGTCACGAAGCTCCGCCGCACGGTTCGCGAGGGTCGGCGGGTGCACCACGAGCACCTTCCGCACGCCGGGGGCGAGGGCTGCCGAGACGCTGCCGAGGATGCCGCGCCCGATCGCGATGTCGTAGGGGTCGGCGCCGGTGACGCCGATGGTGGTCGTGCTCATCTCTGTTCTCTCCTCCATGCCACGATCTCGTCCGCGATGCGCTGCATCGGCCGTCGCGAGGTGTCGAACGAGATCGACGCGACCTCCTCGTACCACTCGCGCCGCTCCGCGAAGATCCGCTTCCACCGCTCGACGGGGTCGTCGCCGGCCAGCAGCGGCCTCGTGCCGCCGCGGAGCCGGTCGGCCACCGCGTCCTCGCTCACCGTGAGGAACACCACCGGGTGGCCGTGCAGCAGGTGCCGGGTGTCGGCGTCCGTCACGGCGCCGCCGCCGAGGGAGATCACGCCGCCCTCGCTCAGCGCCTGCGCGACCGCCGCCCGCTCGAGGTCGCGGAAGTGCGCCTCCCCGTGCTCGGCGAACAGGGCGGGGATGGGGCCGTGCGCCGCGACGATCCGCTTGTCGGTGTCGATGAAACCCACCCCGAGTCGTCGAGCGACCCGTCGACCGACGCTGGTCTTGCCCGACGCCATCGGGCCGACCAGTACCACCGACAGCGGATCAGCCGCGTTCGTCATGCGCGATGAGCGCCGCCTCGGACGCGGGTGCCGTGCGCAGCTCCTCGGGGATGCCGTCGAGGTATCCCGCCAGGTTGCGCTGTGTCTCGCGGATGCTGTCTCCGCCGAACTTCTCCAGCACGGCCCGGGCGAGCTCGATCGCGACCATCGCCTCGGCCACCACACCGGCGGCCGGCACGGCGCACACGTCGGAGCGCTGGTGGTGCGCTGTCGCGTCCTCCCCCGTCGCCACGTCGATCGTGCGGAGCGCATGCGGGACGGTCGCGATCGGCTTCATGCCGGCCCTGACGCGCAGCACCGTGCCCGTGGACATCCCGCCCTCAGTGCCGCCCGCGCGGTCCGAACCGCGGGTGATGCCCCCGGCGGCGGCGAAGAGCTCGTCGTGGGCTGCCGACCCGCGACGCCGAGTGGTCTCGAAGCCGTCGCCGACCTCGACCCCCTTGATGGCCTGGATGCTCATGAGCGCCTGCGCGAGACGGGCGTCGAGGCGCCGGTCCCAGTGCACGTGGGACCCGAGCCCGGGCGGAAGGCCGTACGCGAGCACCTCGACGATGCCGCCCAGGGTGTCGCCGTCCTTCTTCGCATCGTCGACCTCGGCGACCATCAGTGCGGACGTCGCCCGGTCGAAGCAGCGCAGCGGATCGGCGTCGAGTGCGGCGACGTCATCCGGGGTGGGAAGCGGTGCCCCGTCCGGCACCCGGACCGGGCCGATCGACAGCGTGTGGCTGACCAGGCGGATACCCAGTTCGGACAGGAACGACCGCGCGATCGCGCCGAGCGCGACCCGTGCCGCGGTCTCCCGCGCGCTCGCGCGCTCGAGGATCGGGCGAGCCTCGTCGAAGTCGTACTTCTGCATCCCGACCAGATCCGCGTGGCCGGGCCGCGGGCGGGTCAGAGGTGCACCGCGACCGCGGGACCGGTCGGTGAGCTCGACGGGCTCCGGGTTCATGACCTCGATCCACTTCGGCCACTCCGTGTTGCCGATGCGGAGCGCGATGGGGCTGCCGAGCGTCTTGCCGTGCCGGACCCCGCCCGAGATCGTGAGCTCGTCCTGCTCGAACTTCATGCGCGAGCCGCGGCCGTAGCCCAGCTTGCGACGCGCGAGATCGGCCTGGATGGCCTCGGACGACACCGGGACGCCGGAAGGCAGTCCCTCCATGACGGCGATGAGTTCTGGGCCGTGTGATTCGCCGGCCGTGAGCACGCGGAGCATTGCTCCAGTCTCCCATGCGTTTCGCGTCCGCCGCGCCGCGTGTCGTCGCGGGTCAGAGCGCTGCGCGCATGGCGGCGATCACGTCCGTCTCGGCCGGGAGGGGCGCGGCCGGATCGCCGTGGTGGAAGATGCGGATCTGTCGCACAGCCTGGTGCAGCAGCATCCCCAGCCCCGACACGACCGTGCCGTCGCCCCACGCCGCGGCGAGCGACGATGGCCACGGCGCGTACGCGGCATCGAACAGCGCACCGCCCCGAGCGGCCAGGGGCTCTGTCGCCGCGGAGGGCAGGATCGTGCCGGACGGCAGCGTCGCCACGGTCAGGTCCACCCGGCCCGGCCGCGACCCGGCATCGGCGTCCGCGAGCGGGTGCGCCGAGACGACCACCGAGAGACGCTCCCCCAGCGCCACCAGACCCGATGCCCGCTCGGGTCGACGAGCCCGGACGTCCACGCGCGACACCCCCATGTCGGCGAGGGCCACGAGGGCCGAGGCTGCCGTGGCTCCTGCTCCCAGGAGCCGCGCGGTGTCCGCGGTGGTGATCCCCGCCTCCGCCAGCGCGTCGACGATGCCCCCCACATCCGTGTTGAAGCCCGCCGGGGTGGAGCCGAGGAGGAGGGTGTTGACCGCGCCCGTGAGTTCCGCGTGCGCGTCGCGCGCCGCGGCGAACCGGTACGCCTCCTCCTTCAGGGGCATCGTGAGCGACAGCCCACGCCACGAGGGGTCGAGACCACGCACGGCAGCCGCGAATTCGTCGGCCGCGACCCGCCGGCGTCCGTACTCCCAGTCCAGGCCCAGCACGCGGTAGGCCGCGGCATGCAGCTGGGGCGACCGGGAGTGCGCGATCGGGTCGCCCCAGACCGCGAGTCGGGTCGACGTCACGGCCTCAGCAGCCCCCGTCGGGGTTCGCCCTGCACCACTCGCGCCACTTCTCCACGCCCTGCTCGTGTTCGGCGAGCGTCTCCGAGAACTGCGTCTCCCCGGTGGAGAGGTTCACCGTGACGAAGTACAGCCATGGACCGTCGGCGGGCTGCATGGCCGCCTTGATGGCCGCCTCGCTCGGACTCGCGATCGGTGTGACCGGCAGCCCGGTGTTCACGTAGGTGTTCCAGGGGTTCGGGTCCTCGAGCGCTTCTGCGGAGCTCGACACCACGCCCTCGTGCAGCGAGCCGTAGCCGTACTGCGCGGTCGAGTCCATCTGCAGCTTCATGTCGATCGCCAGGCGGTTCTCGATCACACGCGACACCTTGGCGAAGTCGTCCGTGCGACCCTCGCGCTGGATGATCGAGGCGATCGTGAGCACGCGCTGCGCGTCGTCCGCGGGCACGCCGGCCGCGTCGAGCGCCTCCCGCGTACGATCCACCATCTGCTGGATGGCCTGCGTCGCCGTGACGCCGGGATCGAACGTGTACACGGCGGGGAACAGCCACCCCTCCAGGCTCTGCGCCTGGACGCCGTAGACGGACGGATCGGCGACCGCGGCCTCGAAGTCCGCGAGCGGCAGCCCGAGCGTCTCCGCCATCGCCGGGAGCGAGGACTTGATCGTGCCGCCCTCCGACACCGAGACGGTGTTCTCGAGCTTGTTCTCCTTGTCCTGGAGGGCGGCGAGGGCGGCCTCGGCCGTCATCTTCTTCTGCAGGCGGTAGACGCCGGGATAGAACGTGACGGCGATGCCCTCGTCGATGAGGTAGTCGTAGAAGACATCGGCGGTCTTGGTCACGCCCGCCTCGTGGAGCGCTGCCGAGACCGGCTGGCCGGTGTCGCCCGACTTGATGGTGACATACACCTCGCCGGTCGCGAGCCCCGGCTCCCAGTCCTTCGCGTCTCCCCAGCCCATGGCGTCGCTGATCCGATCACCGTAGGTGCTCCACGCCCAGGCGCCGCCGGCCACGATGCCGCCGATAATCGCGAGGACGACGATGAGGGCGATCAGGCAGCCCTTGCGGCGCTTCTTCTTCGGCGCGCCCGGCCCGCGGTGGTCGTCGTCACCCGACACGAACAGGTCGTCGAGCCCGCCGCCGACGGCGGGCTCGTCGGGAGAGGTCCGCGCGGTCGAGGCGGCTGTCGGTGCGGAGACACGGGGCAGCGGCCGCGTCGCATCCGCGTCGTGCTCGATGAACGTCTCACGCGAGCCACGGGCGATGGGGACGGCCGTCGTCTCCGGAGCACGGGACGGCTCTGCCGCGGACACGGGTTCGGCGGCGGCCGATGCCCGATCCTCCGCGCGCGGCGCGACCCGTGCGGGGCGCGCGTCCGACGCGGAGTCAGCGGACCCGGACGCAGCGGGCGCGGGCGCGGTACCGGACTGGTCGAGCGACGGCTCCCCTGCCTGCTGCTGACGAGCGGCTCGCCGCGCGGCCTCACGAGCGGCGCGGCGCGAGCCTGGCACGGGGCCGCTCGTGTCGGCCGTCGGGACCTGCGGCGCCGGCGCCGGCAGGTTCTCGAAGAGGTCGCCCAAGCGCGCGTCGGTGTCGTGCGGTGGCGAAGCGCTATCGCGTTCGGACATGATCAGGCGGGCTCCTCATCGACGGGGACCGGTGCACCGGCCGGGTTTCCGGTGCTCTTCTCCGTGTCGATCGCCTGCTGCAGCAGAACCACCGCGGCGACCTGATCCACAATGCTACGAGAGTTCTTCTGGGAACGCCCGGAACTCCGCAATGCCGCGTGTGCGGACACCGTGCTCAGACGCTCGTCGATGAGCCGCACCGGCACACCGCTCTCGCGCTGCAACAGCGCTGCGAACGCCCGCGCATCCGTGGTGGACGGGGTGTCCGCGCCCTGCAGATTCACCGGCAGCCCGACCACGAACTCCAGCGGTTCGTACTCCGCGGCGATCGCCACGAGTCGCGTGATCGCCGCGTCGTCGCGCGGCACGGTCTCGACCGGGACGGCCAGCATGCCGTCCGGATCGCACCGTGCCACGCCCACCCTGGCGCGTCCCACGTCGACGCCGAGCCGCACTCCGCGACGGAAGCCGGTCACGCTCCGCGGAGCTCCTGTGCGATGGCCTCCAGCGCTGCCGGAAGCGCCGCACCGTCGGTGCCGCCGCCCTGGGCGAGGTCGTCGCGCCCGCCGCCGCCACCGCCGAGCACGCCGGCTGCGCGCTTCGCGAGCGCACCCGCCTTCGCGCCCGCCGAACGCGCCGCCTCGTTCGTGGCGACGACCACGACCGGCCGGCCATTGACGATCGCGCCGAGGGCGACCACTGCCGCCTCCGACCCCAGCCGCTCACGGACGCCGTTGACCAGATCGCGCACGTCGTCCGCCGAGGCCACCTCACCGAGCGACTGTGCGGCCACCCGGAACGCGCCGATGCGGGACGCGGCCTCCGCGATCGCGGGGATCTGCCCCGCCCGCTCCTTGGCCTCGAACTGCGCGATGCGCTTCTCGGCGGCCTTGAGGCTCGCGGCGAGATCGGCGATCCGCTCCGGCAGCTGCTCGCGCGGAGTCTTGAGCGACGCGGTCAGCTGCGAGACCAGCGCGCGCTCGGCGGCCAGCTCGCGGAACGCGTCGGCACCGACGAGAGCCTCGATACGGCGGTTCGATGCCCCGACGGACGACTCGCCGACCACGCTGACCAGCCCGATCTCGGCGCTCGTCGACACGTGCGTGCCCGCGCAGAGCTCACGCGACCAGGGGCCGCCGATGTCGACCATGCGCACGACATCGCCGTACTTCTCGCCGAACAGAGCCATCGCCCCGGCCTCCTTGGCCTCGTCGAGCGTCACGATGCGCGTCGTCACCTCGAGGGCGTCCTGCACGGCGCGGTTCGTGATCTCCTCGATCTCCGAGCGCGTCTCTCCCGACAGCGCCTGCGACCACGCGAAGTCGAATCGCATATAGCCCGCACGGTTCAGCGAGCCCGACTGGGTCGCGGTCGGGCCCAGCGTGTCGCGCAGAGCGGCGTGCACCAGGTGGGTCGCCGAGTGCGCCTGCCGCGCCGCACGACGGTTGGCCGCGTCGACGATGGTCGTGGCCGCGTCATCCACCGCCACGCTCCCCCGCGTCACCTCGACGGTGTGACTGATCAGCCCGGGGACGGGGCGCTGCACATCGAGCACCTCGAGCTCGTAGCCAGGGCCCACGATCGTGCCCTTGTCGGCGACCTGGCCGCCGGACTCCGCATACAGCGTCGTCTCCGCCAGCACGACCTCGGCGATCTGTCCCTCCGCGGCGCTGCGCACGGAGGCACCGTCGACCAGGATGCCGAGCACCCGCGAGTCGACCTCGAGGGCCGTGTAGCCGTCGAAACCGGTCTCGCCGAGCGCCCGCAGGTCGCGGTAGACCGACACGTCGGCGAGCTGCCGCTTGCGGTTGCGCGCGTCGTCCTTGGCGCGCTGACGCTGCTCCTGCATGAGCGCGTCGAACGCGGCACGGTCGACGTCGAGCCCGGCCTCCTCGGCGACCTCGAGGGTGAGGTCGATCGGGAAGCCGTATGTGTCGTGCAGCAGGAAGGCCTCGGAGCCGCTCAGGGTCGTCCCGCCGCTCTTCTTCGTGTCGTCCACGGCGAGGTCGAGGATGGTCGAGCCCTGGGCGAGGGTGCGCCGGAAGGTCTCCTCCTCGGCGAAGGCGGCCGAGGACAGCACCGACCAGTCGCGCTCGAGCTCGGGATAGGCCGACTTCATGGCGTCCCGCGACGCGGAGAAGAGCTCGGGGAAGGCCGGCTCGTCGACGCCCAGCAGACGCATCGCCCGCACGGTCCGCCGCATCAGGCGGCGCAGGATGTATCCGCGGCCCTCGTTCGACGGACGCACGCCGTCGGACAGCAGCATCAGCGAGGAGCGCACGTGATCGGCGATCACGCGGAAGCGCACATCGTCCTCGTGCACGGCTCCGTAGCGGCGTCCGGAGAGCTCGACGGCGCGGTCCAGCACGGGCCGCACCTGGTCGATCTCGTACATGTTCTCGACGCCCTGCTTGAGGAAGGCGACGCGCTCGAGACCCATGCCGGTGTCGATGTTCTTCATCGGCAGCTCGCCCACGATGTCGAACTCGGTCTTGCTCCGGATGTTCTCGAGGAAGTCCTGCATGAACACGAGGTTCCACAGCTCCATGAACCGGTTGTCGTCCGCCGCCGGACCGCCGTCCTTGCCGTAGGACGGGCCACGGTCGAAGAAGATCTCGGAGTCGGGTCCGCCGGGGCCGGGCTGCCCGGTGTTCCAGTAGTTGTCCGCGCGGCCGAGGCGCTGGATGCGCTCCGGCTTCAGCCCGATGATGTCGCGCCAGATGGCCTCCGCCTCATCGTCGGTCTCGTAGACCGTGACCCACAGGTCCTTCTCGTCGAAGCCCAGCCCGCCGTCGGATTCGGAGGTCGTGAGCAGCTCCCACGCGTAGCGGATCGCGCCCTCTTTGAAGTAGTCGCCGAACGACCAGTTGCCGAGCATCTGGAAGAACGTGCCGTGACGCGCCGTGCGTCCGACCTCCTCGATGTCGTTGGTGCGGATGCACTTCTGCACATCGGCGATGCGCGGATGCGGAGCGGGGACCACGCCCGTGAGGTACGGGATCATCGGGACCATGCCGGCGACCGTGAAGAGCAGCGACGGGTCGTCGCTGACGAGGGAGGCCGAGGGGACGATGAGGTGATCGTTCTTCTCGAAGTAGGAGAGATAGCGCTGCGCGATTTCCGCAGTGTTCATAGGTCCCGGTTGTCCTTGTGTGAGGGAGCGCGTCGATGCGCGGCTGCGGTGGTTCAGTTCTCGCCCGGCTCGGTGAGCCGCGCCTCCTGGGCGCGATACGCGTCGCCCAGCGCGGCGGTGAAGCCGTTGATGCGGGCGTCGACGTCGGCGAGGATGTCATGGCCGCGCGGGTCCTTGTTCATGAAGTGAGCCGCGACGAAGCCGCCGATCACGCCGATGAGGAACCACAGCACAGTCTTCATGTCGTCATCCTTGCCTGAGAGCCGCGAAGGCGCGGTCTCTCCATCGTAGGCGGAAACGACAGGAGGCGTCGGGAATCCCCGACGCCTCCTGCCTGATGCTCGATCGCTGGATCAGCGAGCCGCGTAGTACTCGACGACGAGCTGCACTTCACAGGTCACGGGGACCTCGGCGCGCTTCGGGCGACGGACCAGGCGGGCCTGGAGCTTGTCGAGCTCGACCTCGAGGTAGCCGGGAACGGGAGGAAGCACCTCGGCGTGACCGCCGGCTGCCGCCACCTGGAAGGGCTCGGTGCCCTCGCTCTTGGCCTTGACGTGGATGAGCTGACCCGGCTTCACGCGGAACGACGGGCGGTCGACGAGCTGGCCGTCGACGAGGATGTGACGGTGCACGACGAGCTGGCGAGCCTGAGCCGTGGTGCGGGCGAAACCCGACCGCAGCACGAGAGCGTCGAGACGCATCTCGAGGAGCTCGACCAGGTTCTCACCGGTCAGGCCGTCCTGACGACGAGCCTCGTTGAACGTGTTGCGCATCTGCTTCTCGCGGATGCCGTACTGCTCGCGCAGACGCTGCTTCTCGCGCAGACGGACGGCGTAGTCGCTGTCGGCCTTGCGCTTGGTGCGGCCGTGCTCGCCCGGAGCGTAGGGACGCTTCTCGAGGTAGCGGGCGGCCTTCGGGGTGAGCGGGATGCCGAGGGCACGGCTGAGACGCACCTTGCGGCGGTCCTGGGACTTCGTGGTCACGAAGTGTTCCTTCCGATGACGTGGACGTGGATTTCACGTCCGACGGACGTATCGTCCGCGCTCTGCCTCGGAGCGCACGCCGGGGCGCCGTCGAGGTGTGGTGTGAACGCGGAGATGCCCGAAAACTCGGTTTCGAGCCGCTCAAGTCTAACAGACGGCGCTGCGCCGACCGACCGGACTGTCAGCGGTCGCCGAGGATGCGTCGGATGCGCTCCAGCCGCGCACCGATGTCGCGTTCCGCACCGAGGTTCTTCGGCTCGTAGTAGTGACGTCCGTCCAACTCGTCCGGCAGGTACTGCTGCGGCACGATCCCGTATTCGCTGTCGTGCGAGTAGATGTAACCGCGGCCGTGGCCGAGCCTCTTCGCCCCCGGGTAGTGGGCGTCGCGGAGGTGGAGCGGCACCCGGCCGAAGCCGCCCGCGCGGATGTCGGCGATCGCGGCGTCGATGCCGACGTACGCGGCATTGGACTTCGCCGTCGTGGCGAGGTACACCGTGGCCTCGGCGAGCGGGATGCGCCCCTCCGGCATGCCGATGAAGGCGACGGCGTCCGCAGCAGCGACTGCGATGCCGAGCGCCTGGGGATCGGCGAGACCCACGTCCTCCGAAGCCGAGATCACCAGGCGCCGAGCGATGAAACGCGGGTCCTCCCCCGCCTCGATCATGCGCGCCAGGTAGTGGAGTGCGGCGTCGGGATCGGACCCGCGGATCGACTTGATGAACGCGCTGATCACGTCGTAGTGCTCGTCGCCCTGACGGTCGTAGCGGAGCAGCGCCTTGTCCACCGCCTGCGCCACATCGTCCGCCGTCACCGCTGGGACGCCGTCCGATGCGGTGTCGCCGTCCTCGACCGCGGCGGCATGGGACAGCGCGACCGCGGCCGCGGCCTCGAGCCCCGTGAGCGCGCGCCGCGCATCACCCGACGCCAGTCGCACGAGAGCCGTGCGCGCCTCGTCGTCGAGCACCACGGCACCCTTGAGCCCGCGCGCATCCGTCACGGCGCGGTCGACGAGCAGACCGATGTCGTCGTCCGTCAGTGGCTGCAGCGTGAGCAGCAGCGACCGCGACAGCAGCGGGGAGATCACGGAGAACGACGGATTCTCGGTGGTCGCCGCGATCAGGATGACCCAGCCGTTCTCCACTCCGGGCAGCAGCGCATCCTGCTGCGCCTTCGTGAAGCGGTGGATCTCGTCGAGGAAGAGGATGGTCGTCTGGCCATACAGGTCACGCTGCGTGATCGCCTCCTGCATCACCT
Source organism: Microbacterium sufflavum (assembly GCF_023091155.1). NCBI lineage: Bacteria > Bacillati > Actinomycetota > Actinomycetes > Micrococcales > Microbacteriaceae > Microbacterium > Microbacterium sufflavum. Next base: position 2,909,428 of record NZ_JAHWXK010000001.1, read on the forward strand.
CGCGAACGTCCTTCACCCCGGCCGTGATCGCCGACAGTTCGACGAACCGTCGACCGGAGGAGCGCGCGATGGCCTGCGCCAGCGTGGTCTTCCCCGTGCCGGGAGGCCCCCACAGGATGATCGACACGGCCCCGGGCGCTGCCGCCTCGGGATCGGCGAGAGCCACGATCGGGGATCCCGCCCGCAGCAGGTGACGCTGTCCCGCGACCTCATCGAGCGAGACCGGGCGCATGCGCACGGCGAGAGGCGTCTGCCCGGAGAGCAGCGCGGCAGGAGAAGTCACCCCTCCAGGCTAACGGCGGGCGCCGACACCGTGGCGACGGAAGCCGCCCGTGGGCGACGGTAGGCTCTCAGGCGACGCCGCGGACGGGCGTCGGGATGGAGATATCGGGCATGGCGGCACGCGGTTCCAAGAAGGCACAGTCGCGCACCGAGGCGGAGCGCGCACGACTGCATGCCGCGCGCACGCGCTGGCACGAGGACCAGATCCGCCGCCGTCGCCGCGACAACACCGTCGCGGTGATCGTCGGCGGTCTCGTCGTCGTCGCCGCGATCGGGAGCCAGGTCGTGCACGCGCAGGTGACCGCCCCCGAACCGACGCCGAGTCCCACGATCTCCCCCTCCGACTCCCCGGTGCCGTCCGAGTCCCCCCTTCCCTCCGACTCTCCCGTTCCCTCCCCGTCGCCCGTTCCGACGGACACACCGGCGGGCTGACCCCGCGGCGCCGGCTCAGCGATCGGCGACAGCGAGACGGTAGCCGCGCTTCACCACCGTCTGCACCAGCTCCGCGTCGCCCAGAGCCTCGCGCAACCGTGCGACCGCCACCTCCACGGCCCGTGCACTGCGTCGTCGTCCGGCGAGCATCCGCCCGAGCTCCTCCCGGGAGAGCACCCGCCCCTCCGCGAGGAACAGTGCCTCCAGGACTTCTGCGGCGCCCGCCGAGAGCGGGAGGAAGCGCTCATCGAGCAGCACCCCGCCGCTGCGCACGACGAGCTCTCCGGCGTCCGTCCGCTGCATCGGCGCCTGCTCCGAGAAGAACCCGACGACGGCGCGTGCGAGGTCGTCCGGGAGCGCCCCGTCGACCGTCGTGGCGGGGATGTCCGCATCGGCGAGTGACCGGGCCGCCTCCGCACCCGAGGCGACGAGCAGCAGACGCGACGCCCGCGCCCTGGCTCGGATCGCGTCGCCCAGACCGAGGCGCTCGACGGTGCCCCACCAGGAACGCGCGCCCTCGACCGAGAAGAGCAGCACGCCGTCGATGCGCCCGGTCGCGACGCGGTGCACCGACCGTCGAACACCGGCCGGCACGGAATGATCCGCGCGTACCGACGGCACGCGGACGACCTCGGCTCCCGCCGCGGCGAGAAGCGCACCGACATCGACCGGTGTCGGCGACGCCACCGCTCCGTGCGCAGTACCCGCCGACGGGTCATCGGCGATCGCTATCCGGCACCCGGTCAGCGGCCGGCCCACGCTCGTCGAAATGCTCATGCCGGACTCTCCTCGCGTCGCCGCGTGACGGATCCCGTGGTCCGCGCCTCGACGAAACGTCCACCCCCGTCGCGCGTCGCAGCCTCCAGTCCGGCGGCACGCAACCTGCCCAGCACGGCGGGGACTTCTGCGGCGGATGCGCCACGCAGCTCCAGCACTCCGCCGTCGGAGGGCCGCACCCGCAACCCGTGCTCCTCCGCCAGCCGTCCGATGAGGACGAGCTGGGCGCCGGACAGCTCCCCCGCGACAGCGAGGGTCACGCCGAGCACGGTCTCCCTGGTACGGGGGCGTCCGACCGGGCCCCGCTCGGGGACACCCCGTCGCCCTGAGCCGATCGCAACCGCTCCGGCGCGCGCGATGAGGCGCCGCGCGACCGCCCGTGCGCAGAACGCGCACTCCGCGCTTTCGGGGAACTCCGCGAGGCCGCTCAGGCCGTGCTCTCGTCGCTCCGTCACCGCCGTGACCGGGGATGGCCCCGTGAGCAACGCATGACCGCAGGTCACAGCGCTCTCGTGCTCGCGAAGCAGCTCGGACACCGCCCGCGCCCTGGCGCCGTCATCCGCGGCCGCGCGGAGGGCCGCGAGCCGGTCCTCGTCGCCGATCACCGTCGCACCGAGCAGGACTCGTCCGTCCTCCGAGAGGAGGAGGTCGCCCGCGATCCGTCCCGGCGCGTCCGCCAGGGGGACGACGACTCCGACGGTTTCGCCGTCCGGCGACGACCGGAGATCCGTGAACTCGACGCCTCCCGCACGCACGATCGTCGTCAGCCACCGCGTCCGTGTCGTCGCCACGGCCTCCCGCATCCTGTCCGCCACGCGCCCGCCACCGCCCGGTGCCCGCGGGCCCGCCTCGTCGTCCGCCGCGACAGCGACGCTCCCCACGGCCAGGATGTGCGGATCACTCGTGCGACCGTCGGCGTCGACGAGCACGCCGCCGCCCGGCACCACGGTGAGCCCCGCGTTCCGCGCGAGCTCGTCACGCGGGCGCACCGCGGGCGCGAACACGACCGCATCCGTCCGGGCGAAGGAACCGTCGTGGAATTCGATGCTCGCGACCGCGCCGGACTCGTCCGCATCGATGCGGGTGACGCGCGTCGACCTCCGCACCGCGATCCCGCGCTCCCGCAGGAGTGCGTCGACTGCCGCCGAGGTGCGACGACCCGGATCCGCGTGGTCTCCTCGTTCGTGCACGGCCGCGACCTCGACTCCGCTCTCCGCGAGCGCGAGCGCGGCGGCGAACCCGCCCGGCCCGTCACCGACGACCGTCGCGCGCGGACGCCGCCACTGCTCGCCGCGCGGCGCGTGCACATGGGCCCGCAGCGCCGACGCATCCGCGGCGGACTGGAACGTGAAGCACCCGGGCAGTCCGGCCCCGTCGAGCGTCGGACGAACCGGGTGCCGCCCGGTCGCGAGGACGAGCACGTCGTACATGTACACGCGCCCGGAGCGGGTGCGGACGCGGCGGAGCTTCCGGTCGATCTTCCGCACCCGATCATCCCGGATCAGGCGCACGCGGTCGTCGCGGAACACCCCTCGGTCGAGGTCCAGGTCAGCGGGGTCATCCCCCCGGACGAGTCGGTACAACCGGGTGCGGTCGTACGGCAGGCGCCCCTCGTCGCCGATCACCGTGACCCGAATGTCGTCGCAGGGATCGCCCAGGAGGTGCGCCACGAACGCGTGCGCCGCGGGCCCCGCGCCGACGATCAGGACCTCCGTCCTCCGGGATGCGCTGTCGTCCATGGACCTCCTGTCGACCTGCGGACCGTCGTGGGACGACGATAGGAGCGCCGTGTTACCCGGAGATGACGTCGCGTGTTTCGCGCGTCGAACGTTCTCCTCACAAATCGATAACGCGCCTTCGGCCTCACCCCGCAGCGCGGGTCGTACTAGGCTGAGCCTCGTCCTTTCCGCCTCCCGCGGCCCGACCGCGCAAGGAGAATCACCGTGTCTGCCACCGAGCCCTCGAAGCCGACCCCGCCCATCCCCGCACCGCCCGCCGTGCCCATGCCCCGGAAGGCCCCGACGCCCGCCGCGGTCGCGCCCGCCGCACCGGCGACGCCCGCGCCCTCCGCCTCGGCGCTCGAATGGGGTCGCGTCTCCGACGATGGCACGGTCGAGGTCCGCGAGGGCGAGTCGTGGCGGGTGGTCGGCCAGTATCCCGACGGCACCCCGGAAGAGGCCCTCGCCTACTTCGTGCGCAAGTACGACGACATCGCCTTCAAGGTGCACGCGCTCGAGCAGCGCCATCAGGCCGGCGGCGCCTCGGCGAGCGACCTCGCGAAGCAGGCCTCGCACCTCATCGCCGAGGCGACGGATGCCGCAGCGGTCGGCGACCTCGCGGGCCTGCGCGACCGGCTGAACGCCCTGACCGCCTCGCTCTCGGAGGCGACGGAGCAGGAGGCTCAGCAGGCCAGGGCGCTCGTGGAGCAGGCGGTCGCGGAGCGCACGGCCCTGGTGGAGCGCGCCGAGGCCATCGCCGCCCGCGACCTCAGCAAGGTGCAGTGGAAGCAGGTCACGGCCGAGCTCAACGAGCTGTTCGAGTCGTGGCAGGCACAGCAGCAGAACGGTCCGCGCCTGTCGAAGAGCGTGTCGCAGCAGCTCTGGAAGCGGTTCCGTGACGCCCGCTCGGTGGTCGACAAGCACCGGCGCGCCTTCTACTCCGAGCTCGACGAGACGCACAAGGCCGCACGCGACGCCAAGTCGCGGCTGGTCGAGCGCGCCGAGGCGCTCGCTCCCCGCGGCGTCGACGGCATCCCCGCGTACCGCACCCTGCTCGACGAGTGGAAGGCCGCCGGCCGTGCCGGGCGCAAGGCCGACGACGCGCTCTGGGCGCGGTTCAAGGCGGCCGGCGATGCGCTGTACGCCGCGCGGGCTGAGCAGACCGCCGCGGAAGAGGCAGACTCCGCGCCCCGGATCGAGGCACGGCAGGCTCTTCTGGAGCAGGCGAAGGCCGTGGCCGACGAGTCGAACATCAAGCGTGCGCGGGCACTGCTCACCCGCATCCAGCGCGAGTGGGACGAGGTGGGCCGCATCTTCCCGCGCGAGAAGGAGCGCGCTCTCGACGACAAGCTCCGGGTGATCGAGCAGGCGCTCAAGGCCCGCGAGGACGTCGACTGGAAGAAGAACAACCCCGAGACCAAGGCGCGCGCGAACGACATGAGCTCGCAGCTGCACGAGGCCATCGAGAAGCTCGAGGCCGAGCTGGCCGCCGCGGAGAAGTCGGGCGACACCAAGGCCGCCAAGACCGCGGCTGACGCGCTCGAAGCCCGCCGCGCCTGGCTCAACGCCCTGGGCGGCTGACGCTATCCACAACCCGCGACGACCGCCACAGGAGCGGGATGCGCTGCGCCACACTGGCGTGATGCATCCCGCTCTTCTGTATCTGCCCGGCGCACGGCTGAGTCTGCCGGAGCTCGCCGCCGCTCGACTCGACGGCCACGTCGTCGACCTCGGCGAGGCGTACATCCCGGCCGACCTCATCGAGGGTGCGGACGTGCGTGCCGCGTCGATCGGGCCTCTCGTGCAGGACGGCGCCGCGGCCTGCGGCCCGACCGCCGCATGGATCCACGGCGCCGGAGACGCACCGCCGCCCGTGCATCACGTGAAGCGGTGCGTCGAGCGTCGCGTGCGCCCGCGTACGAGTGCCCGCCTGGTCTTCCACGACACCGTGCTCGCCGCCGCGGACGTCGTCGTGATCGGTGGCGTCGCCGTGTCGACGCCCGCGCGGACGATGGTCGACCTGGCGACGAGCCTGCATCGCGACCCCCGCGTGCTTCCCTGGATGGATGCCCTCGCCGTCGCCTGCCCGGCGGTGACCGCACAAGCCCTCGTCGAGCTGCGCGGGACCAGCCGTGTGCCGGGGAGCCGCGTCGGCATCGCCGCCCTCGAGCGGGTCGCGCTCAGGACGAGGTGACGCGGTAGACGTCGTACACCGCGTCGATGCGCCGCACGGCGTTCAGCACGCGGTCCAGGTGCACGGCGTCGCCCATCTCGAACACGAAGCGGCTCAGCGCCAGGCGCTCATCGGTCGTGCTGACCGTGGCGGACAGGATGTTGACGTGGTGCTCGCTCAGCACTCGAGTGACATCCGACAGGAGCCCGGACCGGTCGAGCGCCTCGACCTGGATCTGCACGCGGAAGACGCTCTTGGTGGTCGGTGCCCAGGAGACCTCGACGAAGCGGTCCTGCTCGCCGCTCAGCGCCTTGACGTTGACGCAGTCGGCACGGTGGACCGAGACGCCGCTCCCCCGCGTGACGAAGCCCACGATCGGGTCGCCCGGCACGGGGGTGCAGCACTTGGCGAGCTTGACGAGGATGTCGTTCGCCCCGCGCACGAGCACCCCGGAGTCGCCGCCGCGCGGCTCCCTGGTCTGCACGCTGCCCGGCAGATCGATCGCCCCGGTCGTCGTGTCGTTCGCCGCCACCAGGGCGGTGACCTTCTCGAGCACGGACTGCGTGGACACGTGTCCCTCGCCGACAGCCGCGTAGAGCCCGGACACGTCTTCGTAGTGCAGCTGGTGCGCGACCTCGGTGAACGAGTCCTGGTTCATCAGGCGCTGCAGCGGCAGGTTCTGTCGGCGCATCGCCCGGGCGATCGCCTCCTTGCCCTGCTCGATCGCCTCCTCGCGACGCTCCTTCGTGAACCAGCCGCGGATCTTGTTCCGCGCCCGCGTGCTCTTGACGAAGCCGAGCCAGTCCTGGCTGGGGCCGGCGTCGGGGTTCTTCGACGTGAACACCTCGACGACGTCGCCGCTCTTGAGCTCCGACTCGAGCGGCACGAGGCGGCCGTTGACCTTGGCGCCCATCGTGCGATGGCCGATCTCGGTGTGCACGGCGTAGGCGAAGTCGACGGGCGTCGCGCCGGCGGGAAGGCCGATGACCCGTCCCTTCGGCGTGAAGACGTAGACCTCCTTGGCTCCGATCTCGAAGCGCAGCGAGTCGAGGAACTCGCCGGGGTCCGCGGTCTCGGCCTGCCAGTCGGAGATGTGCGCGAGCCACGCCATGTCGGTGTCGGAGGCGCGGACCTCGGCCTTGCCGCCGCCGTTCATCCGCTCCTTGTACATCCAGTGCGCCGCGACGCCGTACTCCGCCTGCTGGTGCATCTCGTGCGTGCGGATCTGGATCTCCACCGTGCGTCCGGCCGGGCCGATCACGGTCGTGTGCAGGGACTGATAGAGGTTGAACTTCGGGGTGGCGATGTAGTCCTTGAAGCGGCCGGGCAACGGCGTCCAGCGCGCGTGGATCGCGCCGAGCACGGCGTAGCAGTCGCGCACGGACGACACCAGCACGCGGATGCCGATGAGGTCGTAGATGTCGTCGAACTCGCGCCCCCGGATCACCATCTTCTGGTACACGGAGTAGAGCTGCTTCGGCCGGCCGACGACCTTGCCACGGATCCGCAGATCCCGCAGGTCCTCGTCGATCTCCTCGATCACCTGGCCGAGGTACTTCTCCCGCTGCGGTGTGCGCTGGGCGATCAGGCTGTGGATCTCGTTGTAGATCTTCGGGTGCAGCACCGCGAACGAGAGGTCTTCCAGCTCCGACTTGATGGCCTGGATACCGAGGCGGTTGGCCAGAGGCGCATAGATCTCCAGCGTCTCCTTCGCCTTCTTCGCCGCCTTCTCGGGCGGTACGAAGCCCCACGTGCGGGCGTTGTGCAGGCGGTCGGCGAGCTTGATCAGCAGCACGCGGATGTCCTTCGACATCGCCACGATCATCTTGCGGACCGTCTCCGCCTGTGCACTCTCGCCGTACTTGACCTTGTCGAGCTTGGTGACGCCGTCGACCAGCATCGCGACCTCGTCGCCGAATTCAGCGGTCAGGTCGGTCAGCGCGTAGCCGGTGTCCTCGACGGTGTCGTGCAGGAGGGCCGCGGCGATCGCGCGCGGGCCCAGGCCGAGCTCGGCGAGGATCTGCGCGACCGCCAGCGGGTGCGTGATGTACGGCTCGCCGCTCTGCCGCTTCTGCCCCTCGTGCTTCTCCTTCGCGACCGCGTAGGCCCGGGAGATGACGGAGAAGTCGCCCTTGGGATGATTCGCCCTGACCGTGCGGATCAGGTTGTCGAGATCGTTGATGCGGGACGCGCGAGAGAAGATGCGGGGCACGAGCCGTCGCAGACTCGAACCCTGCGACGCCGTCTGCGGCTCCGCCATCCACTCACCTCCGAATCAGACAATCCTACGCGTGCTGAGAGGGGGCGAGCCCCGCGCAGCGGGGGCGTCAGGCCTCGACGGCCGCCTTCTCGCGCGCCGCACGGATGCGGGCGTCGCGCTCCTTGATCTGCGGCTCGTTCTCGCGGAACAGCGAGTAGAGGGGTGCCGCGACGAACAGCGTCGAGTAGGTCGCCACGAGGATGCCGACGAAGATCGAGAGCGAGATGTCGGTCAGCGTCTCTGCACCCAGCCAGAACGCACCGATGAACAGGATCGCGCCCACCGGGAGCGCCGCCACGACCGAGGTGTTGATCGATCGGATCAGCGTCTGGTTCACCGCGAGGTTGACCGACTCGCCGAACAGGCGCGCGGTCTTCTCCCCGTCCTCCGTCGTGTTCTCCCGGATCTTGTCGAACACCACGGTGGTGTCGTAGAGCGAGTACGCCAGGATCGTGAGGAACCCGATCACCGCCGCCGGGGAGATCTCGAAACCGGCCAGGGCGTACACGCCCACCGTGATCACGAGCACGTCGAGCAGCCCGATGATCGCTGCGGCCGACATCTTCCAGGTGCGGAAGTAGATCGCCAGGATCAGGAAAGTCAGCGCGAGGAAGATCGCCAGACCCCACAGGGACTGCCGCGTCACGCTCTCACCCCACGCGGGACCGATGAACGAGGAGGTCACCGCGTCGGGCTCCACCTCGTACGCGTCGGCGAGAGCGCCGGCGACCTGCTGCGTCTCCGCCGCCGTCATCTGGTCGGTCTGGACCCGGATGTCCTGATCGTTCACGATGACGACCTTGGTCGCGGCGCCGGGCACCACGGACTGCACGGCCTCGCTCGCGGTGTCCTGATTCAGCGTGGCCGGGGCGTTCACCGTGAACTGCGACCCGCCCGTGAATTCGATCGAGAACTGGATGGGACGGAACAGCGGCACGAGCGCGGATCCCACGACCAGCGCGATCGCGATGATGAACCACAGCCGACGGCGTCCGACGAACGGGAAGGAGGTCTTTCCCGTGTAGAGGTTGTTACCGAACTCGTTCATGGAAGCCATCAGGCGTCTCCCTCGCTTCCGCCCTTGGTCTGTTTCTCCGCGGCGAGGGCCTCGGCACGCTTGCGCTCTGCGATGGTCTGACGGCGGTCCGCCTCACCGCGTGAGCGGGCGTTCTTCGCGCCGCGACCCGCCGATGCCGTCGCCACCTCGCGGTACTGCGACCGGCTCCGGTACACGGCCCCGAGTGCCGCCGGGTCGAGTCCGGAGAGCTTGTGGCCGCCGCCGAAGAAGCGCGTCCGCGCGAGGAGCTGCATCACCGGATGGGTGAAGATGACGAAGATCATCACGTCGATGACGGTCGTCAGGCCGAGCGTGAACGCGAAGCCCTTCACCGTGGAGTCCGCGAGGATGTAGAGCACGACGGCCGCGAGGATGTTGATCGACTTCGAGATGTAGATCGTGCGCTTCGCGCGACCCCACCCGTCCTCGACCGCCGCCGTGATCGACTTGCCGTCGCGCAGCTCGTCTCGGATCCGCTCGAAGTAGACGATGAACGAGTCGGCCGTGAAACCGATCGACACGATCAGACCCGCGACGCCCGCGAGCGACAGGCGGAACCCGATGCGCCACGCGAGGATGCAGATCACGATGTACGTCAGCACCGCCATCACCGCGATCGACGCGATGATCACCGTCCCGAGAGCGCGGTACGACAGCAAGGAGTAGACCGCGACCAGCGCCAGACCGATCAGACCCGCGATGAGCCCGATCTGGAGCTGCTGCGTGCCGAGGGTCGCGGAGATCGTGTCGGAGCTCTGCACCTCGAAGCTCAACGGCAGCGCACCGAACTTGAGCTGATCCGCGAGCGTCGTCGCGCTCTCCTGAGTGAAGCTGCCGGAGATGCTGGGCCGGCCGTCGAGGATCACGCCGTTCATCCGCGGCGCACTGATCACGTCGCCGTCGAGCACGAACGCGAACTGGTCGCGGGGCGACAGACCGTCGATGCGGTTCTGGTTGAGGCGCGTGCTGACCTTGCCGAACGCGTCTGCGCCATCGCCGTTCATCGTGAGCTGCACGATCCAGGCGCCGCTCTTGGGGTCGCGGCCTGCCGACGCGTCGGTGATCGCGCGTCCGTCGAGCTCCATCGGGCCGAGGAGGAACTTCTGGGTGTCGTCCGGGGAGCAGGCGATGACCGGCTCGTCCTTCGGCGCACGCGACGGATCGTTGTCGGGGTTGGCGCAGTCGTAGGCCTGGAACTCCGCTGCCAGCTTCTCGGTCACCCACGACAGATCGCTCGCGTCGGTCGGCTCCGCCGTCGGAGTGGCGTTCAGGCCGGGGTCGGGGCTCGGGAACGGCGTGGAGTTGCCGTCGTCGCCCACGAACTCGGTGCTCGCCGCGGTCGTGTACAGGACCGGACGGAACTCGAGCTGCGCGCTGGACTGGATGCGCTCCCTGGTCTGCTCGTCGGCCTCACCCGGGATCTGGACGACGATGTTGCGGCCGCCCTCCGTGGTGATGTCGGCCTCGGCGACACCCGAGGCATCCACGCGCTGGCGGATGATCGCCGCGGCCTGGTCGAGCTGCTCCTGCGACGGCGCTGCGCCGTCCTCGGTCTCGGCGCTGAGGATGATCTGCGTGCCGCCCTGCAGGTCGAGCGCCAGTTCCGGCGCCCACGAACTCTGCTTGAAGACGTACACACCCAGCGCGTTGATGCCGAAGAGCACGCCCGTCACGAGGAGCAGGCCGAGGAGGACCCGCCAGGCGTGACGGACAGGTGAAGATGAAGCCACGTGTGTTCAGCTTTCTGGGAGGACGATGATCCGAGCGGCCACGACGGCCGCTGTCTTACTTGTCGTCGGCGTCCCGTTCGAGACGGGCGCGGGTCTCCTCCGGCGTCTCCGTCGTGGGGGCGGCGGGCTCGTCGACGATGCGGTCATCCACGCCGTCCACGGGCGCCTCAACGATAGCGTCCTTCGGCTCGACGATGCGGAGGATCGCCTGGCTGTGCACCTCGATGACGGTGCCCGGAGCGATCTCCACCAGGGCCGGCGCGTCCAGGTCGTCCGGGTCGAACGCCACGATCGTGCCGTAGATGCCGCCCTGCAGCAGGACCTTGGCGCCGGGAACCGTCTTGGTGGCCTTCTCCTCCTGCTCGGCCTTCATCTGCCTCGTCCGCTTGCGCGTGTTGAAGATCATGAAGATCAGGAGCACGGCCAGGAGGCCGAAGAGCACGAATTCCATGGGCATGGGGAAGCGCCTTTCTCAGGTGCACGCACCAGCCATTGGGCGCACAGAGGTATCGGGGGAAGCCTTCAGCGATTATAGGTCATCCAGCGTGAGCATCCCGTCGGGGTGCGCCACCCCGAGGTGCGCATACGCCTCGGGTGTCGCGACCCGTCCGCGCGGCGTGCGCCCCAGGAATCCGATGCGGACGAGGTACGGCTCGACCACGCTCTCCACGGTCTCGGCCTCCTCGCCCACCGCGACCGCGAGGGTGCTGAGACCCACCGGTCCCCCGCGGAAACGCCGGACGAGCGCGTCGAGCACCGCTCGGTCCAGCCGGTCGAGACCGATCGCGTCGACGTCATAGAGCTCCAGCGCCGCCCGCACGTCGTGCAGCGTCGCCGCACCGCCGCCGTGCACCAGCGCGTAGTCGCGCACGCGGCGCAGCAGGCGGTTGGCGATTCGGGGGGTTCCTCGAGATCGGCGCGCGATCTCGGAGAGGGCGTCGGTCGGAAGCCCGACCCCCAGCACCGACGCGGAACGCGCGATGACCTGCTCGAGCTCGCCCTCCTCGTAGAACTCGAGATGGCCGGTGAACCCGAAGCGGTCGCGGAGCGGATTGGGCAGCAGGCCCGAGCGCGTCGTCGCCCCGACCAGGGTGAACGGCGACAGCTCCAGGGGGATGCTCGTGGCGCCCGCACCCTTGCCCACCATGATGTCGATGCGGTAGTCCTCCATCGCGAGGTAGAGCATCTCCTCCGCGGAGCGGGCCATGCGATGGATCTCGTCGATGAACAGCACCTCGCCCGGCATCAGGCTCGACAGCAGAGCCGCGAGATCTCCCGCGTGCTGGATCGCGGGGCCGCTGGACATACGGAGCGGACGCTCGCTCTCGTGGGCGACGATCATCGCGAGCGTGGTCTTGCCGAGTCCCGGAGGACCCGCGAGCAGGATGTGATCGGCGGGTCGGGACTGCAGGCGCGCGGCCTCGAGCAGCAACTGGAGTTGGCCGCGCACCTTCTGCTGGCCCACGAAGTCGCCGAGGCTGGAGGGGCGCAGCGCGCCCTCGATCGCGAGCTCCGACTCGTCGGTGGGCTCGGTCGGGTCGAGCGGGTCAGACACGCGCCGATCCTCCCTGCGCCGGGCCGAGCAGGGCGAGCGTGCGCCGCAGCAGCGACGCGACCGACGCCCGCTCGGCTTCGGTCGCCGCGGCAGCGGTCTCGGTCGCCGCCTCGGCGGCCACCTTCTCCGACCACCCGAGACCCACGAGCGCGGCGGCGACCTGCGACACGATGTCACTCCCCCCCGAGGCCTGCGTCGCGGCCGGGGCGGCAACGGCGTGCACCTTCCCCGCGAGCTGCACCACGATGAGCTTGGCCGTCTTGGGCCCGATGCCGGACACACGCCGGAACGGGGCGTCGTCCTCGGCGGTGACGGCCTCGGCGATCTGGTCCGTCGTCAGATGCGACAGCACGCCCAGCGCCGACTTCGGCCCCACGCCCGTCACGCTGAGCAGCAGCGTGAAGATCTCCAGCTCCGCCCGATCGGCGAAGCCGAAGAGCGAGAGGGCGTCCTCGCGCACGATCAGGCTCGTGTGCAGGCGCAGCTTCTCCCCCACCGTCGCCGTGTGCGCGACATCGGCGGGGACGGCGACCGCGAAGCCCACGCCACCCACGTCGATGACGACCTGGTCCGGCGTCGTGTGCAGCACGGTGCCGTGCAGAGAGGAGATCATCCTCCCAGCCTAGGAGGTCGCTCGCACATATGTTCGAGCGACACGCTCCGCGTCCGCCCAGGCCCGCTGCGCGGGGGTCAGTCCGCCCGCCGCACCGCCGGCGCGGGGTGCCCCGCGGCGCCAGGCGTGACACAGGGCGATCGCGAGAGCGTCCGCGGCGTCCGCCGGCTGCGGCGGCGCATCCAGACGCAGGATGCGGGCGATCATCGCCTGCACCTGCCTCTTGTCGGCGGAGCCGTAGCCCGTGACGGCCGCCTTGACCTCGCTGGGCGTGTGGGTCGCCGCGGGAAGCCCTGACTCGGCGGCGATGAGGAGCGCGACCCCGCTCGCCTGCGCCGTGCCCATCACCGTGTGGCTGTTCTGTTGCGCGAAGACGCGCTCGACCGCGACCGCGTCAGGGCGGTGCTGGGCGATCGCCTCGCGGATCCCGGCGGCGACGACCGCGAGTCGCTCGCCGATCGGCGCATCGATCGCCGAGCGGATCACACCGACGTGCACGAGGGTGCCCCGGCGGGCCCGGTCGACGTCGACGATCCCGACACCGCAGCGGGTGAGTCCCGGGTCGATGCCCAGCACGCGGATGGTCGACGTCACCGTCCCAGGCTAGGCGCGGAACGTGCCCATCGAGGTCAGCCGCGCCTACGCGTCGTCGTTCTCGAGCTCCGCCTGGACCTCGGCCGACAGGTCGAAGTTGCTGAAGACGTTCTGCACGTCCTCGCTGTCCTCCAGCGCGTCGATCAGTCGGAACACCTTGCGGGCCGTGTCGGCGTCGATCTCGACCTTGAGGTTCGGCACGAACTCGACGTCGGCCGACTCGTACTCGATGCCCGCCTCCTGCAGCGCACTGCGCACGGCGACCAGGTCGCTCGCCTCGGTGATGACCTCGAAGCCCTCGGCGTGCGGCTCGATCTCCTCGGCCCCCGCCTCGAGCGCGGCCATCATCACGTCGTCCTCGGTCGTGCCCTCCGACCCGACCACGATGACGCCCTTGCGACTGAAGTTGTACGCGACGCTGCCGGGGTCGGCGAGCGTGCCCCCGTTGCGGCTCAGCGCGGTGCGCACCTCGGCGGCGGCACGGTTCTTGTTGTCGGTCAGACACTCGATCATGAGCGCCACACCGTTGGGGCCGTACCCCTCGTACATGATCGAGGTGTACTCGACGGCCTCGCCGCCGATGCCCGCACCGCGCTTGATCGCCCGGTCGATGTTGTCCTTCGGGACGGAGGTCTTCTTGGCCTTGAGGACCGCGTCGAACAGGGTCGGGTTGCCCTGCAGGTCGGCGCCGCCGAGCTTGGCCGCGACCTCGATGTTCTTGATGAGCTTGGCCCAGGACTTGGCACGGCGCGCGTCGATGACGGCCTTCTTGTGCTTGGTCGTGGCCCACTTGGAATGCCCGGACATAAGTCTCCGCTCGTCGTCAGGGCCCCGGCGCGTGTCCAGGGCGTCGTCCATTCTAAAGGAACACCGCGGAACACCCGGCGGCACAGTGCCTTGTCGGGGCGCTGCGGCGGTGGGAGACTGACCGCATGGGCGACCGGGAGCGTGCTCTCGACGCCGCTCACCGTCGAGCCGAGGCGTTCCTGGGCACCCTCGACGATCGACCGGTGTGGCCGCGCGCGAGCCTCGACGAGATGCTGCAGGTGTTCGGCACGCCTCTCCCGGAGCGGGCGGAGGACCCCGCGGCCGTTGTCGAGGACATCGCGGCGAAGGCCGAGCCCGGACTCGTGGCGATCCCCGGTGGACGGTTCTTCGGGTTCGTGATCGGCGGCACTCATCCGGCCGCTCTCGCCGCGGACTGGCTCGTGTCCGCGTGGGATCAGAACTCCGGCTCCTCCCTGCTCACCCCGGCGACCGTCGCGATGGAGCGGGTGGCAGGACAGTGGCTGCTCGAGCTGCTCGGCCTCCCGTGCGCGAGCAGCGTCGGCTTCGTCACGGGCGGTCAGCTCGCGAACTTCACGTGCCTCGCGTCCGCACGGAACGCCGTGCTCGCGCGGGCGGGGTGGGACCTCGCCGAACGGGGACTGCGCTCCGCGCCGCCGGTGCGGTTCGTGGTGGGTGCCGATCGTCATGGATCGATCGACCGCGCGGCACGGTTCCTCGGGATCGGCCGCGCCGAGGTCGACGTGGTGGATGCCGACGCGCAGGGCAGGATGCACCCCGCCGAGCTCGAGCGCGTCCTCGACGGCGGATCCGGCCCGCTCATCGTGTGCCTGCAGGCGGGAGAGGTCCATACCGGAGCGTTCGACGATTTCCGCGCGCTGATCGCGATCGCACGCCGACACGGCGCCTGGGTGCACGTGGACGGCGCCTTCGGTCTGTGGGCGGCCGCCTCCCCCGCGCTGCGACATCTGACCGCCGGCATGGAGGACGCGGACTCCTGGGCGACCGACGCACACAAGACGCTGAACGTGCCGTACGACTGCGGCATGGCGATCGTCCGCGATCCCGCCGATTCGATCGCGGCGTTCCGCACCGGCGGCGACTACCTCGTCTACTCCGGCCTCGACCCGTGGGATATGACGCCGGAGCTGTCGCGCCGCGCCCGCGGGGTGCCGGCGTACGCGGCGTTGCGCAGCCTCGGGCGTTCCGGGGTCGCCGATCTCGTCGACCGCCTCCACGACAACGCCGTACGCATGGCCTCCGGCCTGCGCGGCCTCGACGCGATCGAGGTGATCAACGACGTCGACTACACCCAGGTGATGTTCCGGCTCGACACGGACGAGGCGACCCGCGAGCTCGGTGCCGCGATCCTGGTCGACGGCACGGCCGTCGTCACCGGAGCGGAATGGCGGGGGCGAGCCGCGCTGCGGTGCTCGATGTCGTCGTGGGCGACGACCGCGGACGACATCGACCGCACGGTGCACGCCATCCGCGCCCTTCTCCCCTGACCCGACTCGCCCGCCTGCTACGGTCGAGGCCGCCATTGATCGCGCGCGAGAGGAGCAGGGTGTGACCGCAGGAGCCGACCGCCTCCGCCCCGCGTGGACCTCCCTGCCCGAGAGCCTCCGCGCCGCGGCGCTGGACGTGATCGGCGGAGAGTACATCTCCGACGCCCCCGCGCACGGCGGCTTCAGCGCCACGTACGCGGGCACCGTGGTCACGACCGGCGGTCGGGCTTTCGTGAAGGCCGCGGGCGCGGACTGGCACGCCGACTCGGTGCGCCTCCTCCGCCAGGAGATCGTCACCCTGTCGACCCTCCCCTCCGGCGTCGCGCCCCGAGTGCTGGGGACGGTGCAGGACGACATCGGTGCCGTGCTGGTCGTCGAGGCGATCGACGGCCGCCATCCGGGGCGCCCGTGGACAGCGGATGACCTGCACGCGGTGGCGGACGCCCTCGCCGTCGTCAGCACCACGCCGGCACCGAGAACCCTGACGGCCGCGGACGAGAGCATGGTCCCGGGTTTCACGCGCTGGCAGGAGATCGCCGCCACCCCCGACCTCCGCGGCGCTCTGCCCCCGTCGGTCCGGGATTCGCTGCCCCGACTGCGTGAACTGGAGGCGGAGTTCGCGGGGGCCGTGCGCGGAGATGTCCTCGTCCACGACGACGTCCGGGCCGACAACATCCTCATCGCCGACGGTCGCGCCCACCTGCTCGACTGGCCGCATGCGCGCCGCGGGGCCGCATGGGTCGACCTCCCCTGCGTGCTGCCGAGCATCGAGGCGAGCGGCGGACCGACCTGCACGCAGGCCTACCCGGTGTTCGAGGAGCACGGCGCTCCCCCTCCGAGGGACCTGCTGCCGGTCATCGCGGGCTTCGCCTCGTACCTCTGGGCCGAGCAGAGCAGGCCGGAGATTCCGCAGCTCCCCGGCTTGCGCGCCTTCCAGCGGGCGCAAGCCGGTCCCGCGCTGCGGTGGCTGGCCGGCCTGGTGTGACGACGCCTCCGGCGGTCAGGCGGCGGCGACGGAGTGGCCGCCTTCGACGCGGGCGAGGAAGCGCTCGTGGAAGCGGGTCTCGCCGGAGATCTCCGGGTGGAAGCTCAGGCCCAGCAGCGCTCCCTGCTCCACCGCCACCACGCGGCCGTCCGGTAGCGCCGCGAGCGGGGTCGCACGAGGACCGATCGACTCGACGACCGGTCCGCGGATGAACGCCGCCGACACCGGCGGTGCACCGAAGGCCGCCACGTCGAGCTGCGCCTCGAACGACTCCACCTGACGGCCGAACGCGTTCCGCCTGACCACCGCGTCGAGCCCTCCGAACGACTGCTGGCCCTCGATCGCGTCGACGACCGTGTCGGCCAGCATGATCAGCCCCGCGCACGTGCCGAGCACCGGGAGCCCGGCGGCGATCGCGTCGCGGATCGGCTCCTGCATCCCGAACGTGCGCGACAGCTTGTCGATCACGGTGGACTCGCCACCCGGGATCACCAGGCCGTTCACGGCGGCCAGCTCCTCCGGGCGCCGGACGAGCTCCACCTGGGCGCCGAGACGGGTGAGCAGGGCGGCGTGCTCGCGCACATCGCCCTGCAGCGCGAGCACGCCGACCCGCGGGCTACCAGCCACGCTCGGCGAGCCGGTGCGGCGCCGGCAGGTCGCTGACGTTGATGCCGACCATCGCCTCGCCGAGCCCGCGGGACACCTCGGCGATCACCTTCGGGTCGTCGAAGAACGTCGTGGCCTTCACGATCGCCTTCGCGCGCTCGGCGGGGTTGCCCGACTTGAAGATGCCGGAGCCGACGAACACGCCGTCCGCCCCGAGCTGCATCATCATCGCGGCGTCCGCGGGGGTCGCGACGCCGCCGGCCACGAACAGCACGACGGGGAGCGTGCCCGTCTCGGCGATCTCGGCGACCAGCTCGTACGGCGCCTGCAGCTCCTTCGCGGCGACGAACAGCTCGTCCTTCGGGAGAGCCGTGAGCGCAGCGATCTCCCCGCGGATCTTGCGGATGTGCTTCATCGCCTCGGACACGTCGCCCGTTCCGGCCTCGCCCTTCGAGCGGATCATCGCCGCCCCCTCGTTGATGCGTCGCAGCGCTTCGCCGAGGTTCGTGGCGCCGCACACGAAGGGCACCGTGAAGCCGAACTTGTCGATGTGGTTCACGTAGTCGGCCGGCGAGAGCACCTCGGACTCGTCGATGTAGTCGACACCGAGCTCCTGCAGCACCTGCGCCTCGACGAAGT
This sequence comes from Microbacterium sufflavum, assembly GCF_023091155.1. Lineage (NCBI taxonomy): Bacteria > Bacillati > Actinomycetota > Actinomycetes > Micrococcales > Microbacteriaceae > Microbacterium > Microbacterium sufflavum. The sequence goes on from NZ_JAHWXK010000001.1 coordinate 2,927,143, forward strand.
GACCGATGCGCGCCTTCGCCATCACCGGGATCGACACGGCATCGATGATGCTGTCGATCATGTCCGGGTCGCTCATGCGCGAGACGCCGCCCTGCGCGCGGATGTCGGCCGGCACGCGCTCGAGCGCCATGACGGCGACGGCGCCCGCGTCCTCGGCGATCTTCGCCTGCTCGGCGGTCACGACGTCCATGATGACGCCGCCCTTGAGCATCTCGGCGAGACCGCGCTTGACGCGCGACGATCCGGTGGTGTTCTGCTCGGACATGGGGAGCTCCAGTCGGATGATCCGTAATCGGGTTTGATCTAGATCAAACGTAGCACTGTCCGATCCCACCTAGAATCGCGGAGGAGGATCATGAGCGACCGGATCACAGGCAGCACCGCGGCGGAGATCGCCGACAGCGTGCGCGCCCTGCGCGACCGCGGGATCCTGCTTCCCGGAGCCCTCCTCCCGCCGGTGCGCGAGCTCGCCGCCACCCTCGGCGTCAACCGCAACACCGCCGTCGCCGCGTACCGCCAGCTCGCCCAGGCGGGACTCGTCCTGTCGCGCGGACGCGCCGGCACCACGGTCGCGGGGATCGAGGCCGTGGCACAGGAGGGCTACGCGGCCGACACCGTGCTCCGCGACATCGGCACCGGCAACCCCGACCCCGCGCGCATCCCCGACCCGTCGGCCGCGCTGATGACGATCGCGAGCCGTCCCGTGCTCTACGGTGAACCCGTGATCGACCCGGGGCTGGAGGAGTGGGCGCGCCGGTGGATGGCGGCCGACCTCCCGGACGCGGACTTCCGGATCACCGTGACGAGCGGAGCGGTCGATGCGGTGGAGCGCCTGCTCGCCCAAGCGCTCATGCGCGATGACGCCGTGGCGCTCGAGGATCCGTGCTTCCTCGCCAGCATCCACACGGTGCGGCTCGGCGGCTATCGGGCCGTCCCGGTCCCCGTCGACGACCAGGGCATGACGGTCGACGGACTGCGGGCGGCTCTCGACGCCGGCGTGCGGGCCGTGATCTGCACACCGCGGGCGCAGAACCCCACCGGCGTGGGTCTCACGGCCCAGCGCGCCGCCGAGCTGCGCGGTGTCCTCGCCGATCACCCGTACGTCCTGATCATCGAGGACGACCACTTCTCGCTGCTGTCGCAGCGCCCGTACGAGTCCTTGATCAGCGAGGACCATCGCCGCTTCGCCCTCGTGCGCTCGGTGTCGAAGTTCCTCGGACCCGACATGTGCCTCGCGATCGCGGCGACCGACCCCGACACCGCGGAACGTCTCGCGATGCGACTCAGCCCGGGCACCACCTGGGTGAGCCACCTGCTGCAGCGCCTCGCCCTGGCACAGCTGACCGACGAGGATGCGATGACCACCGTCGCGACCGCCGGTGCGCACTACGCGGAGCGCAACGCCGCGTTCGCGGCGCGCCTGCGCGCGCACGGCATCGACGCCGCGCCACCGGACGGGCTGAGCCTCTGGGTGCGACTCCCCCGGCCCGCACGCGAGGTCGCCGAGCACCTGATGCGGCGGGGGTGGCTCGCCCGCACGGGTGACGAGTTCTCCCTCGACGACCGCGCCGATCCGTCCCACCACCTCCGTCTCACCGTCCACGACCTCACCGACGCGGAAGCCGACACGCTCGTCGCCGACCTCGTCGCGGCCGCGCGATGACCACCCGTCGCGGGCACCGGCCCGCCCTGACCGAAAGCGCTCGTTCATGAAGATCCTCTCCATCCAGTCCGCCGTGGCGTACGGGCACGTGGGCAACTCCGCCGCGGTGTTCCCGCTGCAGCGCATCGGCGTCGAGGTGCTGCCCGTCTACACCGTGAACTTCTCCAACCACACCGGCTACGGCGCCTGGCGCGGACCGCTGATCGACCCCGCCGACGTGCGCGAGGTCATTACCGGCATCGAGGACCGCGGAGTGTTCGGGCAGATCGACGCCGTCCTGAGCGGCTACCAGGGAGGCGAGGGCATCGGTGACGTGATCATCGATGCGGTCGCGCGCGTCAAGGCCGCCAACCCCGACGCGGTCTACGCGTGCGACCCGGTCATGGGCAACGCGAAGTCGGGCTGCTTCGTCGCCCCCGCGATCCCGATCCTGCTGCGCGAGCGCGTCGTCCCGGTGGCGGACATCATCACCCCCAACCAGTTCGAGCTCGGGTTCCTCACCGAGACCGAACCCGACACGCTCGAGTCCACGCTCGCCTCGGTCGACCTCGCCCGCGCCATGGGCCCCCGCACGGTGCTCGTGACGAGCGTCGAGCGGCCCGACCGCGAGGAGGGGACCATCGAGATGCTCGCGGTCGACGGCGACGGTGCCTGGCTCGTCCAGACGCCGCACCTCCCCATGAAGGCGAACGGCTCCGGTGACGTGACCGCCGCCCTGTTCACGGCGCACTACGTCGAGACCGGCAGCGCCAAGACCGCGCTCGAGCGCACCGCCTCCAGCGTGTACGACCTGCTGCAGGCGACGCTCGACTCGGGTGAGCGCGAGCTGCAGCTCATCGAGGCGCAGGAGTTCTACGCGCACCCGCGCATGCAGTTCACCGCACGGCAGGTGCGCTGACGGTCACTCCGGCCACGCGTGGGCGACGGCCTCCCGCACTTCGCCGAGGAGCTGCGGGAGCGCCTTCGTCTTCGCGATGATCGGGAAGAAGTTCGCGTCGGAGCGCCACCGCGGTACCACGTGCTGGTGCAGATGCGCGTCCACGCCGGCTCCCGCCACCGCCCCCTGGTTCATTCCCAGGTTGAAGCCGTCGCATCCGGAGACCTCGCGCAGCACCCGCATGGCCGTCTGGGTGAGCGCGCCGATCTCGGCCACCTCTTCCGGACTCGCCTGGTCGTACGTCGCGATGTGACGGTACGGGCACACCAGCAGGTGCCCCGAGTTGTACGGGAACAGGTTCAGCAGCACGTACGCGGTCGTGCCCCGTGCCACGATGAGCCGCTCGGCGTCAGGGTACTTCGGCGCCTCGCAGAACGGGCACTCCTCGCGCAGGGGCTCCGGTCCCGCCTGGATGTAGGCCATCCGGTGGGGGGTCCACAGCCGCTGGAACTCGTCGGGCACGCCGGCGAGGCGACCTGCATCCTCCAGCGACTGCTCCCCCTCGGTCATGCCAGGTCCCCGGCCGTCTGCACCAGGGCGTGGTTGTCGATGGCAGCGCGGATGCGGTCGACCGCCTGCGCGATCGGCACGCCGTTCTCCTGCGAGCCGTCGCGGTAGCGGAAGGAGACGGTGCCGGCGGCCCGGTCCTGCTCCCCGGCGATCAGCAGCAGCGGGACCTTGCCGGTCGTGTGCGTGCGGATCTTCTTCTGCATGCGGTCGTCGGAGGTGTCGAGCTCGGCACGCACACCGCGGGAGCGGAGCGTGTCGATCACCTCACCCAGATAGTCGGCGAAGTCGTCCGCGACCGGGATCCCCACGACCTGTACCGGCGAGAGCCACACCGGGAAGTCGCCCGCATAGTGCTCGAGGAGGATCGCGAAGAACCGCTCGATCGAGCCGAACAGCGCCCGGTGGATCATGATCGGACGCTTCTTCTGGCCGTCCTTGTCCATGAACTCGAGGTCGAAGCGCTCGGGCAGGTTGGGGTCGACCTGCACCGTGGACAGCTGCCACGTGCGGCCGATCGCATCGCGCGTCTTCAGGTCGATCTTCGGCCCGTAGAACGCCGCCTCGCCCGGCACCTCGGTGAGCTTGAGACCGGAGGCCACGGCCACGCGGCGCAGGGCGTCGGTGGACGACTCCCAGAACTCGTCCGAACCGATCCACTTCGACTTCTCGTCGTCCTTCATCGACAGCTCGAGCTCGAAGTCGGTGAGGCCGAAGTCGCGGAGCATCGAGAGGATGAACTCGAGGACCTTGCCGACCTCCTCCTCCAGCTGGTCGGGTGTGACGAACAGGTGCGAGTCGTCCTGCGTGAAGCCGCGCACCCGCGTGAGGCCGTGCAGGGCCCCGGAGAGTTCGTTGCGGTAGACCGTGCCGTTCTCCGCGAACCGCAGCGGGAGGTCGCGATAACTGCGCGCGCGCTCCTTGTAGATGAGGATGTGCATCGGGCAGTTCATGGGCTTCAGGTAGTAGTCCTGGCCCTGCTTGGTGATCTCGCCGTTCTCGTCGCGCTCCTCGTCCATGACGATGGGCGGGAACATGCCGTCCTTGTAGGTGACGAGGTGGTTCGAGGTGAGGAAGAGGTCTTCCTTGGAGATGTGCGGCGTGTACACGTAGGTGTAGCCGCCCTCGATGTGCCGCTTGCGCGCGTGCTGCTCCATCTCGCCGCGCACCACGCCGCCGCGCGGATGCCAGACGCTCAGGCCCGACCCGATCTCCTCGGGGAAGGAGAACAGGTCGAGCTCCTTGCCGAGTCGCCGGTGGTCGCGCTTGGCGGCCTCCTCCAGCCGGTGCTGGTACGCGCGCAGCTCGTCCTTCGTGGGCCAGGCGGTGCCGTAGATGCGCTGCAGCTGCGGGTTCTTCTCGCTGCCGCGCCAGTACGCGGCGGCGATGCGCGTGAGGTCCCAGCCGTTGCCGATCATGCGGGTGTTGGGCAGATGCGGCCCGCGGCAGAGGTCCTTCCAGACGACCTCGCCGTCGCGGGTCGTGTTGTCGTAGATCGTGAGCTCGCCCTCGCCCACCTCGACCGACGCGCCCTCGGCCGCCTCCTTGCCGCCCTTGAGCCCGATCAGCTCGAGCTTGAACGGCTCGTCGGCGAGCTCCGCGCGCGCCTCGTCATCGCTCACGACACGACGCACGAAGCGCTGGCCCTCGCGGACGATGCGCTGCATCTCCTTCGTGATGGCCTTGATGTCCTCCGGCGTGAACGGGGTGTCGACGCCGAAGTCGTAGTAGAACCCGTCGGTGATGGGCGGGCCGATGCCGAGGTTCGCCTGCGGGTTGATGCGCTGCACGGCCTGCGCGAGCACGTGCGCGGCCGAGTGGCGCAGGATGTTCAGGCCGTCGGGGCTGTCGATCGTGACCGGCTCGACCTGCTCGGTGCCGGTCAGGGTCGTGGCGAGGTCCTTGAGCTCGCCGTTGACGCGCATCGCGACGACGTTTCGGTCAGAGAACAGGGCGAAGCCGTCGGTCGGCTGGGCGTTTTCAGGCACTGATCACTCCATCTGGGTCTGGATCTAGGCTACTCGTATGGCCGGGGGCCGCCGACCGTCAGGCCACCGGCTCGGCCGAGGAGGGCGCGGCCGCCGGGGCGAGGATGATGATCGCCGCGCCCACGAGCGCGACCGCCGACCCGACCCAGTCCCAGACCGTGGGACGGAAACCGTCGACGATGATGCCCCAGGCGAGGGATCCGGCGATGAAGATCCCGCCGTACGCGGCGAGCACCCTGCCGAAGTTCGCGTCGGGCTGGAGCGCCGCGACGAAGCCGTACGCCCCCAGCGCCATGACCCCCAGGACCGCGAAGAGCCAACCGCGGTCCTCCTTGATGGCCTGCCAGATGAGCCAGGCACCGCCGATCTCGGCGACGGCGGCGAGGACGAACAGCACGACGATGCGGAAAACGGTCACCACCTCAGTGTGTCAGGACACACGAGGACGGCTTCGCGAACGACGGGGCGCCGCAACCGTCGGACCGGACGGTAGCGTGGCCCCATGACCCGGACGATCGCCCGCTGGATCCTCGCTCTCGCCCTCGGCGCCGTCGGCGTGCTGCACTTCACGCAGACGCGCGGCTTCCGGGTGGTGGTGCCCGACTGGGCGACCGAGGCGACGCGGATGGACAAGGATGCCATCGTGATCGCGTCGGGCGCCGTCGAGGTCGCGCTCGCCGCGGGGCTGATCGCGCTGCCGCGGGAGCGCCGCCGGATCGGCTGGGCGACGGCGGGGTTCTTCGCCGCGGTCTTCCCCGGCAACTGGCATCAGTGGCGCACCGGCCGCTCCACTCCGGGGCTCGACACGGACGCGCGTCGGTTCGGCCGTCTCTTCCTGCAACCGGCCCTGATCGCCTGGGCGCTGTGGGCGACGCGATGACCTCCCCCTCGATCATCTGGTTCCGCGACGACCTCCGCCTCGCCGACCATCCGGCGCTGCGTGCCGCGATGGATCGGGACGCGCCCGTGATCGCGCTGTTCGTGCTCGACGAGGAGTCGCCGGGGATCCGCCCGCTCGGAGGTGCCGCGAAGTGGTGGCTGCATCACTCGCTGGTCTCCCTCGACGAGCGGCTGCGCGAGAAGGGCGCCCGGCTCGTGCTGCGGCGCGGCCCGGCCGAGCGCGTGGTGCGCGAGGTCGTCGCGGAGAGCGGGGCGGGCGCCGTCTACTGGAACCGTCGATACGGGCGACCGGAGCGGGAGATCGACGCGGCGCTGAAGAGCTCGCTGCGCGATCAGGGCCTGACGGTGGAGTCCTTCGCCGCGTCGCTGCTGCACGAGCCGTGGACCGTCACCACGGGCAGCGGCACGCACTACTCCGTCTTCACCCCGTTCTGGCGCGCCTGCCGCGCACTGCCCGCGCCCCGTGGTCCCCTGCCGGAGCCGCGCGAACTCGACGGAGTGGCGCGACCGCCGCGCTCCGATGCCCCGGGTGACTGGGAGCTGCTGCCCACGACACCGGATTGGGCGGGCGGGCTCCGCGACACTTGGGAGCCGGGCGAGCCGGCAGCACGACGGCGGCTGCGACACTTCCTCGACCACGATCTCCCGGCGTACGACGCGGCCAGGGACGCGCCGGCCGCCGGTGCGACCTCCCTGCTCTCCCCCCGGCTGCGCTGGGGCGAGCTGAGCCCGTTCACCGTGTGGGCCGAGGCGACCCGGGTCGAGGGCTCGGCACGGTTCCTGTCCGAGCTCGGCTGGCGCGAGTTCGCCTGGCACACGCTCTACCACTTCCCCGATCTGGCCACGAAGAACCTCCGGCCCGAGTTCGATGCGTTCCCCTGGCCGGGACTCGACCCGCGGCAGCTGGATGCCTGGCAGCACGGCGAGACCGGGATCCCCCTCGTCGACTCGGGGATGCGCGAGCTGTGGCACACCGGGTACATGCACAACCGGGTGCGGATGGTGACCGCGTCCTTCCTCATCAAGAACCTGCTGATCGACTGGCGGCTCGGCGAGGAGTGGTTCTGGGACACGCTGGTCGATGCAGACGGCGCCAACAACGCCTTCAACTGGCAGTGGGTCGCGGGATCGGGTGCGGATGCGGCCCCGTACTTCCGCGTCTTCAACCCGGAGCTGCAGGCGAAGAAGTTCGACGGGGACGGAGAATATGTCACGCGGTGGGCCGCCGATGCCCCGACCACGCCGATCGTCGACCTGGGCGAGACGCGCAAGGCGGCACTCGCGGCGTACGACGAGGTCAAGCGCGCCGCGGGCTCCGCGCGGCGCTGACCACCGACACCGGCGGGTAGACCGCGCGCGAGCCGGTAGCCGCCCACCGCGTTCACCCCCGCACGGCCGCGGGGAGGGCGCCGACCTCCGGCGAGGCTGCGAGGTCGAGGCCGGCGGTCAGTGTGGCCCGCGGCGACGAGCCGCAGCCGCCGCGGATCCGACTCCGTCGAGCACCGGCGCTCCGTGGCCGGTCAGCACCACCCTGGCTCCGGTCGCCGCCAGCGTCTCGAGGGAGTCGATGGCTGCCTCAGGATCGGCGGTGGCCGCGTTCGCGACGATCTGCGGACCCTCCTCTCCCGTGTAGGGATCGAGGGTCACCAGGGCGTCGCCGGCGATCAGCACGCCCTGCGACTCGAACAGGTAGGCGCAGTGCCCGTCGGTGTGACCCGGCGTCCACAGCGCGACCGGAGCACCGGGCACGTCGACCGGGTGCCCATGCGTCACCTGCGGCTGCGCCTCGACGCCGCGCACGGTCAGCGCGCCGGCGGCCGCCATGCGAGTGATCACGGGGATGCCCCGGGGGTGCCCGAGCACGTAGAGGAGACGTGGTGTCGCGGGGCGATAGCGGTACGGGTGCCGGGCGAGTGCCGCATCGCCCGGGTGCACCACCACCGTCACGCCGTCGTCCTGCAGCGCCCGAGCAGTGCCGACGTGGTCGAAGTGGCCGTGGGTGAGCACGACCGCGTCGATGTCGCTCCGCCGGGCCCCGAGATGCCCGAGCAGTTCCGACAGCACCTTCCCGGTGCGCGGCAATCCGGCATCGAAGAGCGTGATGCCGTCGGCGGACTGCATCAGATAGCAGTTCACGTCGGCCACGGATAGGCGGAAGAACCCGGGCGCGACCTCTGACCAGCCGCTCCGCTCGCTCATGAATCGCCTCCCGCGTCGTCCGCGGGGCCGCGCCCCGCGTCGAAGTTCCGCTCGTACCGATCCCGCGCCTCGACGAGCACGGACGCGTCAAGGACCGCGATCGGCTCGACGTCGCGCAGCAGCGGTTCGCAATCCGGACCGCGCCCGCAGATCTCCCCGCGCAGGATCCAGGCGATGCGTGTCGGGTCTTTCTCCGCGAGGTGCTGATACTGACACAGCTGCCGCGCGAGCCAGTCCTCCAGCGGCCTGGTCCACCAGCGCTCTGCGTCGAGAGGATTCACGGACAGGCCCGGGAGCTCCAGTCCGCTCTCCGAGTCGAGGCTGGAACGGCGCCGGTCGTCCTCCGGCCCGTCGGAGTACCGTACGTGCAGGCCGCGGTCGGCGCGCACCACCGCGGCGAGTTGGGCGAGACGCGTGATGCGGCGAAGGCCGGTGGCGGGGTCACGCTCGGCCTCGATCGCGGGAGTGCACGTCTGCGCCGACGTCGTTTCGGACATGGCTCGACGTTACGGAGCAGGTACCGGCGGAGCACGGGGATTGACAACACTCGGAGAAAGGCTGCCGTGCCCGGACGCGCAAAGCTACTCCGGCTGGCTCCCGCCGTCAACGGGCTCTCGCTGCGCACCCGGCGGTCTTACCTTCGGGCCACCGCACCGAGCACTGCTGAGGAGAGAACAATGCGCGCCATGACGTACCGCGGACCGTACAAGGTCCAGGTCGCTGAGAAACCGGAACCGCGGATCGAGCACCCGAACGACGCGATCGTGCGTGTCACGCACGCCGCGATCTGCGGGTCGGATCTGCACCTGTACCACGGCATGATGCCGGACACCCGCATCGGGCACACGTTCGGCCACGAGATCGTGGGCGTCGTGCACGAGGTCGGATCCTCAGTGCAGAGCCTCTCGGTCGGAGACCGGGTGATGGTGCCGTTCAACATCGCGTGCGGGTCCTGCTACTTCTGCACCCGCGGCCTCTTCTCGAACTGCCACAACGTGAACCCCAATGCCACGGCCGTGGGCGGCATCTACGGCTACTCCCACACGACGGGTGGCTATGACGGCGGGCAGGCGGAGTTCGTGCGCGTGCCCTTCGCCGACGTGGGACCCTCCGTCGTGCCGGACTGGCTCTCGTCGGAGGATGCGCTACTGCTCACCGACGCGTTCTCCACCGGGTACTTCGGCGCGCAGCTCGGCGACATCGCGGAGGGCGACACCGTCGCGGTCTTCGGTGCCGGACCCGTGGGTCTGGCCGCCGCCCGCTCGGCCTGGTTCCTCGGCGCAGGCCGGGTGATCGTCCTCGACCACCTGGATTACCGGCTCGACAAGGCCAGGGACTTCGCGTTCGCCGAGACGATGCACATCGGCGAGGTCGGCGACCCCGTGCTCGCCATGAAGAAGGCGACCGGATACCTGGGCGCCGACGTGGCGATCGACGCGGTGGGTGCGGAGGCCGACGGCAACCTCATCCAGCACGTGACGGCGGCCAAGCTCAAGCTCCAGGGCGGCTCCCCCGTCGCCGTGAACTGGGCGATCGACTCCGTGCGCAAGGGCGGAACGGTGTCGCTGATCGGCGCGTACGGTCCGCTGGTGTCCGCCGTGCGCCTCGGCGACGCGATGAACAAGGGCCTCACGATCCGCGGCAATCAGGCACCGGTCCTGCGGCAGTGGCCGCGACTGCTCGAGCACATCCAGGCTGGTCACGTGCGGCCGAGCGAGCTCCTGACGCACCGCTTCCCGCTCGAGCACATCGCCGAGGCCTACCACGTGTTCTCCAGCAAGCTGGACGACTGCATCAAACCCGTCATCACGATCGGAGAGGACTGAGCCATGCCGTACGAAGCGCACAAGCCGACGCTGGCACCGACAGCGGACGAGCTCCGCGACCGCATCCCGGGCTGGGGCACCGACCTTCCCCCCGAGCACCGCCGCACGTGGCAGCAGCTCGAGGACTACGGCGACACGGGTGCGCACTGGACGCGCCCGGATCCGCAGCCCGGCAGGGAGGGACGGGAACACTCCATCGAGCACTCGATGGTGCCTCCGGTGTTCGGTACGGCGCAACCGCTGCACGGCATCTCCGGAAGTGTGCGTCGCTTCGCCTACGACCACTTCAGCGAGACGAAGAACACGCGCTGGCTGCTGCTCGTGATCGGCGACCGCATCGAGGCCGTCGGGGCGCACGTGCGATCCCTGGCAACGCCGCGGCCCGACAACCCGATCACGCAGACCGGGATCCTCGCGGAGCCGCGGCACCGTCCGCTCACCTCGCGGTTCGGGCGGGGACGGGTCGACGTCCGGCACACCTGGCTCGACCCAATCATCGTGGCAGGGCCCTGGGTCGTCGCCGTCGTGATGACGGTCTCCCTCGTACGCACGGTGTTCCGCCGCGGTTGACCAGACGGTCGAGCGCTTCCCTGAAACGCGAAAAACCCCCGGGATCCCGGGGGTTTTTGGTGGTGCGCGATACTGGGATCGAACCAGTGACCTCTTCCGTGTCAGGGAAGCGCGCTACCGCTGCGCCAATCGCGCCCGTTGGGGCTATTCAGTTTCAGGTGAGGTGGCGACGGGATTCGAACCCGTGTAAACGGCTTTGCAGGCCGGTGCCTAGCCGCTCGGCCACGCCACCGTGTGGATTGACCCCACGTGCTGCCGATCTTCGAAAAGACCTACTGCACTCGAGCGGATGACGAGACTCGAACTCGCGACCCCAACCTTGGCAAGGTTGTGCGCTACCAACTGCGCTACATCCGCATTTCGTTCCCGGTTGTCCCGGGCACTCATGAAACATTAGCCGATGAATCCCCGCCTGCCAAACCCGGACCGAATCTCGCGCGTGTCTCGCGGAGTGGTTATCGGAGGCTCCGAGCGTCCGGTAGTATCGGTTGACGTACCCCGCGGGTATGGGCGATTGGCGCAGTTGGTAGCGCGCTTCCTTCACACGGAAGAGGTCATCGGTTCGAGTCCGGTATCGCCCACCACATTCTCCTTCGCAGGCTCACTGCCCCTCAGAGGATTCGTCCGTCTCCCGGTCGCGATACGCGCAGCCAGCGGTAGCCGTAAGCCGGCACCTCGAGCTCCACGGCTCCATCGTCGTCGAGCGTGATGCGCTGCGCCTCCAACAGGTCGACCAGCGCCGTCCCCGCGGGTTCATCCGCGAGGCGGAACCGCGTCGTGGCTGGACGCTCGGCGAAGTTGTGCACCGCGATCATCCGGCCGACGTCGGCCCGCAGCGAGTGCACGAGGAGCGCGTCCACCGGCTGCTCGACCACCGCGAACTCGCCCCAGCCCAGCTCCGGTGACACCCGGTACCGCGACGTGAGCTCGCGGAGGAAGTGCAGCAGCGAACCGCGGTCCTCCAGCTGCGCGGCGACGTTCACGTGCTCGGGCGCGTAGCCGTCTGCGGGTGGCTTCGACACCAGTCGGGACGGGGCGGCGTCCGAGAACCCGCCGTTCCGGTCCACCGACCACTGCATGGGGGTGCGCACGGACTCCCGCCCGGCGATGTCGATGTTCTCCCCCATCCCGATCTCCTCCCCGTAGAACAGCACGGGGGTCCCGGGGAGCGTGAACAGCAGGCTGTAGGCCATGCGGATCCGGCGGGGATCGCCCTCGAGCATCGTGGGCAGACGGCGGGTGATGCCACGCCCGAACACCCGCTGCCGCTCGTCCGGGGCGAACGCCTCGAACACCTCCTGGCGCTCGGCGTCGCTGAGCTTGTCGAGCGTGAGCTCGTCGTGGTTGCGCAGGAAGTTCGCCCACTGCACCTCAGGACCCAGCGCCGGCCGCGAGGAGAGCGCTTCGATGAGCGGCGCCGGATCGCGCCGCGCCAACGACAGGTACAGCGCCTGCATCGCCACGAAGTCGAACTGCATCGTGAGCTCGTCGCCGTCCGTGCCGCCGAAGTACTCGACCTGCTGGTCATACGGCAGGTTCACCTCGCCGAGCAGGATCGCCTCGCTCGAGCGTCGCTGGAGGAAGCGGCGCATATCCCGCAGGAGTTCGTGCGGGTCGGGGATGTCGGCTCCGACTGGGATCTCCAGGAAGAAGGGCACCGCGTCGACCCGGAACCCGGAGATGCCGAGCTGCAACCAGAAGCCGATCACCTTCGCGATCTCGTCGCGCACGCGGGGATTGGCCACGTTCAGATCCGGCTGATGCTCGTAGAAGCTGTGCTGGTACCACTGCCCCGACTTCTCGTCCTTCGTCCAGATCCCGTCGGCCTGTCCGGGGAACACCGCGTTCTTCTGGCCCTTCGGCGGTGCGTCGTCTCGCCACACGTAGTAGTCGCGGTACGGCGAGTCCACACTGCGGATCGCGGCGCGGAACCACGGATGCCGATCGGAGGTGTGGTTGATGACCAGGTCGACGATCACGCGCATGCCGCGGTCGCGCGCCGTGCGGATCACCTCCACGAGATCGCCGTGCGAGCCCAGGCGCGGATCGACGCCGTAGAAGTCGCTCACGTCGTAGCCGTCATCGCGGTCGGGGGTGGGATAGAACGGCATGAGCCACAGGCACGTCATCCCCAACTGCGCGAGGTAGTCGATGCGCTGCGCGAGGCCCCGGAGGTCGCCCACCCCGTCGCCGCTCGTGTCCAGGAACGTCTCCACGTCGAGGCAGTAGACGACGGCGGTCTTCCACCAGAGGTCGCTCGTGTCGGTGATCTTCACAGCAGCTCCTTCATCCGGGGCAGCACCGCATCGGCCGCGGCGGCCAGAAAGCCGGACTGCTCCTGTCCGACGTGGTGGAGGTACACGCGGTCGAAGCCGATCCCGGCGAGTGCGGCGACCCGCTCCGCGAGCGCCACGGGATCGTGCTCGACCAGTACCGCCGACCGCAGCGCCTTCTCGTCGACCGCGCCCACCGCGGCGTCGAAGTCCTCCGGCTGCTCGATGTTCCACGCGAGTGGCGGCGTCAGCACGCCCTGTCGCCACTGCGTGCGGGCGAGGTCGAGAGCCTCGGCGTCGGTATCGGCCCAGCTGACGTGCACCTGCAGGACGCACGGCCCCTCTCCGCCCGCCGACCGGTACGCGTCCACCACGCGGGCGAGCGCCGCGGGCTCCTGCGCCACAGTCGCCAGGCCCTGAGCCCACGATGCCGCCCATCGCGCCGTCTCCGCGCTCACCGCGGTTGCGAGCAGGGGCGGCGGCTGCGTGGGACGGCTCCACACCCGCGCCCGATGCACGCGCACGAGCCCGTCGTGCGTGACCTCCTCGCCGTCCAGCAGCAGGCGGATCACGTCGACGCTCTCCCGCAGCCGGCGGTTGCGGACCTCCTTGCTCGGCCACGGGTCGCCCGTGACGTGCTCGTTCATCGCCTCCCCGCTGCCCAGCGCCGCCCAGAACCGCCAGGGGAACATCTCCTCCAGCGTCGCGAACGCCTGCGCCATCACCACCGGGTGATACCGCTGTCCCGGCGCGTTCACCATCCCGATCGAGAAGCTCGTGCGTGCCAGCGCCGCCGCGATCCAGCTCAGCGCGAATCCCGACTCGCCCTGCTCCGGCAGCCACGGCGCGAGATGGTCGGAGCACATCGCGCCGTCGAACCCTGCGGCTTCCGCGGCGACGACGGCGTCGAGAAGCGCGCTCGGGGGGATCTGCTCGTGTGACGCGTGGAATCCGATGAAGGCCATATCGCGAGTGTGGCAACTCCGACCGCGCCGGGCGCCGTGCTTGACATGAACGCTCGGTGATGGCAGGAGCGTCCGTTCTCGGGCGGTGCGCCCGAGGGCGACCGTGGACCGCGTGTCGGCCACCCTCCGTAGGATGCCGCTGTGCCCACCCCCGGTCCCCTCCCCTCCCCCTGCGGCCTCTGCGGTCACCCCACGGGAGTCCGCATCGACGGGGCCCTGCATTGCGCGGCCTGCGGATGGCGCTACGGTGATGCGCCTGACCCCGACCTCCCGTTCCCCCGCATCGACGTCGTCTACTACCTCCGCTTCGACGAGCGGGTCAAGATCGGCACCAGCCGCCGGCCACGGCAGCGCCTGGCGAGCATCCGGCACCACGAGCTGTTGGCCTTCGAGCAGGGCGGGCGTGCCCTCGAGCAGCAGCGCCACCGCGAGTTCGCCGCGGAACGCGAGGGCGGAGAGTGGTTCACGCTCACCCCTCGCGTGCGCGCACACATCGCCGGGCTGCGCGACGCGGGCGAGCCGTGGCTGCTCTACGCACGCTGGCTGAGCACGGCACTCCGCGCCTGATCCCGTACCACCGCCTCGGCTCCCGCACCAGGGCCTGGTCGCCGGGCGGCGATCGCGAGAGCATGCCGACAGCGGGACGCGACCGGCGACCCGTGCACGAGAGGAGCCGACATGACCGGACGAGAGAACACCCCCGCCGACGACCTGAGCGCTCAGGACCCCCTCGCGGGCGACGGCAGCGGCGACCCGAACACCGACCGGGAGTTCCTGCAGGATCTGCCGCCCGCGCAGGTCGACACCGAGCAGGTCGCCGAGCACGTCGCGGACGACGACGACGAAGACGCCTGACCGGAGACGGAGGAGCCATGGGGACGCTGCGCTACTCGATCAACGTGACGCTCGACGGCTCGTGCCACCACGAGGCCGGCCTCCCGCCCGACGAGGAGTCGATGCGCTACTGGACCGCGCAGGTGCGCGAGGCGGACGCCATGCTGTTCGGCCGGGTGACGTACGAACTCATGGAGTCCGCGTGGCGCCGCCCCGCCTCCGGCACGTGGCCGGAGTGGATGCGGCCGTGGGAGGTGCCGTTCGCCAGGGCCATCGACCGGGCGCGCAAGTACGTGGTGTCGAGCGGCCTCGACGCCGTCGACTGGAACGCCGAACTCCTCCGCGGTGACCTCGCCGAACAGGTCGCACGGCTCAAGACGGAGCACGCCCGACTGTCGGTCGGCGGCGTGACCCTCCCCGTGACCCTGGCTCAGCACGGACTCATCGACGAGTACGAGTTCGTGGTGCACCCGGTCGTCGCCGGACACGGACCGCCGCTGCTCGGCGGGCTCACGGAGCAGTTGCGCCTCGAGCTCGTGGAGCGCCGGGAGCTGCGCTCGGGCGCCGTCGTCACCCGGTACCGGCCTGCGAGCTGACCGGCGTCCCGCGCGCACGGAGACGGCGGGCGGCCGCTGTCTGGCTGACCACCCGCCGCCGTTCCGCGGGGATGTCACGCGGTCGCCGCGCGCCCCCGGACGGTCTGCGGCTGCGGCTGCGAGAACAGCACGACCACGATCACGGCCGCGCCCACGACCACGTGCGGAAGCCAGACGTTCAGGGGCTGGTCGGCGAAACCGAACAGCCACGGCGAGAGCGCCAGGAACAGGCTCGCGACGATGTCGAACACCAAGTGCACGGGCATCGGGATGAGCCCGAACGGACCCCATTCGTACTTCGTGAACAGGCTGTAGACGATGAGCCCGACGCCGAGGACGATCGGGATGACGACGGCGGCACCGCCGACACTCGCGAAGCCGAACAGCCAGGGCGCGGCGATCAGGGCGATCCCGACGACGTAGTCGAGGATTCCGTGGACCTTGGTGGGGATGAAACGCATGATTCCTCCTTGTGTGGCGCCGCTGTGCGCGACTCACCAAGGGTTCGCAGCCATCGCCCGATCGGATTGGATGTCGCGGATCGGTGCGCGCGCGTCAGGCCCGCGCCCACCCGTAGCGGGCGGCCAGGGCCGAGGCGACCCTGGCGTAGCGCTGGCGGTCGAGCGCAGCCGCCTCCCTCCGCAACCCGCGCTCGTGCACGCTGTACAACTGCTCGATGTCCACCCACGACTCGCGACCCTGGGCGTCCCAGGCGCCGGAGCCGATCGAGAGGTAGTCGCGGTCGCCGTCATGCGGACGGCTGGTCATCCGCACGGCGTACACACGGTCGTCGGACTGCCGCCCGATCACGAGCACCGGCCGGTCCTTCCCCCGCCCGTCCCCCTCCTCGTACGGCACCCACGTCCACACGACCTCGCCGGCGTCGGGGGCCCCGTCCCGTGCTGGGGCGTAGGCGACGCGGAGCGCGCGGATCCGCGCGGGGTCGATCCTGATCGTCTCGGTCCCGGCGGTCCGCCCGGCATCGAGCGTGTCCGCCTGTCGCGGTGAGCCATGGCGGGCGGCCTGCTCCTCAGGTGTGCGCAGACGCGCGGTCGGGCGTCTCGGACCGGAGGTGGTCCGAGACGCCCGACCGGAGTTCACCGCCTTGAGCAGGATCTCCGCGAGTGTCGTCAGGATGCCGTTGGTCTTGCCCACACGGTCACCCTAACCGCGATCACGCGTCCGCGAGCGCGTAGCCCTCCTCGCCGTGGACGACCTGGTCGACGCCGGCGATCTCGTCCTCGCTCGTGATACGGAAGCCGATCGTCTTCTGGATCGCGAAGCCGATCACGAAGGCCACCACGAAGGAGTAGATCAGCACGCCGAGCGCGGCGATCACCTGGACCGCGAGCTGACGGGCGTCGCCGCCCACGAACAGGCCGGTGCCGGTGGCGAAGAAGCCGAGGTACACGGTGCCGATGAGGCCGCCGACGAGGTGGATGCCCACGACGTCGAGCGAGTCGTCGAAGCCCAGGCGGAACTTCAGCTCGACGGCCAGCGCGCACACCACACCGGCGACCGCGCCCAGCAGCAGCGACCAGCCGGGCGTGAGGTTGGCGCAGGCCGGGGTGATCGCGACCAGACCCGCCACGGCACCCGAGGCGGCGCCGACCGAGGTCGCCTTGCCGTCCTTGATGCGCTCGATCAGGATCCAGCCGAGGATCGCCGCCGCCGTCGCACCGAGCGTGTTCAGGCCGATGAGCCCGACGCCGCCCATGTCCTCCGCGAGCCACTCGGCACCGGCGTTGAATCCGAACCAGCCGAACCACAGCAGCGCGGCGCCCAGCAGCGTCAGCGGCACGTTGTGCGGCTTGAGGATGCCCTTCTGGAAGCCGATGCGCTTGCCGAGCACGAGCGCCAGGGCGAGAGCAGCTGCACCCGCGTTGATGTGCACCGCGGTCCCACCGGCGTAGTCGATGACGCCGATGCCGCTGTCCTCCCCGAACAGCGTCGTGCCGAGGTTCATGATCCAACCGCCACCCCAGACCCAGGCCGCCACCGGGAAGTAGCCGACCGTGGCGAACACGCCAGCGAAGATCAGCCAGCTGCCGAACTTGGCGCGGTCGGCGATGGCGCCGGAGATCAGGGCGACCGTGATGATCGCGAACGTGGCACCGTAGGCGACGCCCAGGAGCGCGACGTTCGATCCCTCGCCCGATGCCAGGTTGGACAGGCCGAAGTCGGCGAACGGGTTGCCCGCGAACGCGGTCGGGCTGTCGACGGCGCTCATCGAGAAGCCGAAGAGAATCCACAGCACGGCGACGAGTCCGATGGAGCCGAAGCTCATCATCATCATGCTGACGACGCTCTTCGCCTTGACGAGACCGCCGTAGAAGAAGGCGACGCCGGGCGTCATGAGCAGAACGAGCGCCGTCGCGGTGATCGCCCACGAGATGTTGCCGGGAGCATCCATAAGGAAAACCTCACATCCGAAGTAATTGAGAGCTTCAGTGTGACCACGCACGGTTTCGCCCATGCGTGAGGTTTGTTTCCCCGCTGTTACAGCGTGCGCTCCGGTGTGAACATCGCGTTACGCGGCCCTTCGGGCTTACGCAGAATGCGTGAGGGCGTTGAGGCGGGAGATGGCGCGCAGGTACTTCTTGCGATATCCGCCGGCGAGCATCTCGTCGGAGAACACCGCGTCCAGACCCAGGCCGGTCGCGACGATGGGGAGCTGCGCGTCGTACACCCGGTCGACGAACGCCACGAAGCGCAGCGCCTCGGACTGATCCGTCAGCTGGCGCACGCCGCGGAGGCCCACCAGCGCGAGGCCGTCGATGAGGCGGATGTACCGCGAGGGGTGCACCTGGGCGAGGTGCCGGATCAGATCGTCGAACGCGTCGTCGGACGCGGGCCCCTCGGCCCCGTCGATCGCTGCCGCGTAGGCCGCATCATCCCGGACGACCGCGTGGCCGTCGATCGCCCGCTGACGGAAGTCCACGCCGTCGATGCGCAGCGTTTGGAAGCTGTCGGACATCGCGTGGATCTCGCGCAGGAAGTCCTGCGCGGCGAAGCGCCCCTCCCCCAGCGCGTTCGGCGGCGTGTTCGACGTCGCGGCGAGCTTGGTCCCGGTGGGCACCAGCTCGCCCAGCAGCCGCGTCATGACCATGGTGTCGCCCGGGTCGTCGAGCTCGAATTCGTCGATGCACAGCAGATCGGCGCCCTTGAGCAGGTCGACCGTGTTCTTGTAGCCGAGGGCCCCGACGAGCGCCGTGTACTCGATGAACGACCCGAAGTACTTCCGGCGGGCGGGCATCGCGTGGTAGATCGACGCGAGCAGGTGCGTCTTGCCGACACCGAAGCCACCGTCGAGGTAGACGCCCGGCTTGAGCTCCGGCTCCTTCTTCGCCCTGCTGAACAGTCCCCCGCGCTTGACCGGGGCGCCGCGGCCCGAGAAGCGCAGCAGCGTCTGCTTCGCCTCCTCCTGCGAGGGATACGCGGGGTCGGCGCGGTAGCTGTCGAACGTGGCCTCGTCGAACTGGGGCGGCGGCACCAGGCTCGCGAGCATCTCGGGCCCGGTGACGGTGGGCGTGCGGTCGGTGAGGTGCACGGTGCCGGAGCGGGTGGTCGGGTCGGTCATCACGGTCCTGAATCAGGCGGCGGCCTGTGTCGAAGTCTTACGGATCCGGTGCCGGGGGCACGGGGAGCATCTATCGTCGAAAGAGACGGATCAACACTACGCCGTCTTACCCGACCGCTCGCCCGCTCACCCGCTACGGAGACCCCATGGCCATCGAGTTCGACTCCTCCTCCTCCAAGTTCGCCGAGTATGCCGAGCCCGGACGGCTCGTGACGACGCAGTGGCTGGCGGAGCGGCTCGGCGCTCCCGGGCTCGTCGTGGTGGAGTCGGACGAGGATGTGTTGCTCTACGAGACCGGCCACATCCCCGGTGCCGTGAAGGTCGACTGGCACACGGAGCTGAACGACCCCGTGGTCAGGGACTACGTCGACGGCGAGGGCTTCGCGGCGCTGCTGAGCCGCAAGGGCATCGCCCGCGACGACACGGTCGTGATCTACGGCGACAAGAACAACTGGTGGGCGGCATACGCGCTGTGGGTGTTCTCGCTCTTCGGGCACGAGGACGTGCGACTGCTCGACGGAGGCCGTGACCGCTGGATCGCGGAGGGTCGCGAGCTGACCCGCGAGGTCACCGAGCGCCCGACGACCGAGTACCCGGTGGTGGAGCGCGACGACTCCGTGATCCGCGCCTATAAGGAGGACGTCCTCGCCCACCTCGGCAACCCGCTCATCGACGTCCGCTCCCCCGAGGAGTACAGCGGCGAGAGGACCACCGCCCCCGCCTACCCGGAGGAGGGCACGCTGCGCGCCGGCCACATCCCGACCGCGCAGAGCGTGCCGTGGGCCAAGGCGGTCGCGGAGGACGGCGGCTTCAAGAGCCGTGCCGAGCTCGAGGCGATCTACCGCGACGGCGCCGGGCTGAAGGACGGCGACGACGTGGTGGCCTACTGCCGGATCGGCGAGCGGTCGAGCCACACCTGGTTCGTGCTGAAGCACCTTCTCGGCTTCGAGAACGTGCGCAACTACGACGGTTCCTGGACCGAGTGGGGCAGCGCGGTGCGCGTTCCGATCGTCACCGGAGCCGAGCCCGGCACGGTCTGACCGTGGGACAATGGCGGGGATGAGCGCCACCGACCTGCCCGACACCCTCGCCGAGATCCGCGACGGGTTCCTGGAGACTCCCGAGGCCGACCGTCTCCTGCTGCTCCTCGAGTTCGCTGACGAGCTGCCTCCCGTCTCGGAGGAGGTCGCGAACCACCCCGAGATGTGCGAGCGCGTCGCCGAGTGCCAGTCGCCCGTGTACATCTACGTCGAGGTGAACGACGACATCGTGACGATGCACGCGACCGCACCGGAGGAGGCGCCCACCACGCGCGGCTTCGCGAGCATCCTCGTGCAGGGCATCACGGGCCTCACCTCCGACCAGGTCCTGGCGATCCCGGAGGACTACCCCCAGTCGATCGGGCTCACCAAGGCCGTGTCTCCGCTGCGCATCGGCGGGATGACGGGCATGCTCATGCGCGCCAAGAACCAGGTCAGGCAGAAGCGCTGAGACCCTGGTCCGCCAGCCACGTCGTGATCGCGGTGCTCCAGCCCCGCTCGTCGTAGTTCCACAGCTTCGTGTGACGGGCGACGGTGAACCGCGGCATCGTGACCAGGTCGGGTCGCGCCTCCTGCAACGCCCGTGACGCGTCGACGGGCACGAAGCCGTCGTCGTCGCTGTGCAGGATCAGGATCGGCGCGGCGAGCTCGTCGGCGCGCGCGACCATGTCGAGCCGGTCGAACAGGATCGGCTCGTCGGCGCCGCTCAACCGCGCCGTGAGCGGCAGTTGCAGGGCGCTCATCGCCAGGTCGGGCAGCGGGGGCCGGACGCGGAGGAGCTTCGCCTGGAAGCGCAGCACCGTGCGCCAGTCCACCACCGGGGACTCGAGGATGACGCCGGCGATCCGGTGCCGGTTGCCCGAGCTCACCGAGGCCTGCAGCGACACCGCGCCGCCCATGGACCAGCCCATCAGCACGACATGCTCGGCGCCGTGGCGCAGCGCGTAGGCGATGGCGGCGTCGACGTCGCGCCACTCGGACGCCCCGAGGGCGTAGGCGCCGGCCCGCGTGCGCGGTGCCTCGCCGTCGTTGCGGTACGACACCACGAGGTTCGGCAGCCCGGCGGCGTGCAGCACGGGCACCGCGCGGAGGCACTCCGACCTGGTCGTGCCGCGGCCGTGCACCTGGATCACCCAGGTGGACGACGACGCCGGGAAGAACCAGGCGGGGCACGGCCCGGCGGGCGAGCCGATCAGCACGTTCTCCCACCGCAGGTGCAGCTCGCTGGGAGAGGTGTAGTAGGAACCGCTGAAGGAGGCGCCGCGGTCGACGCTGGCGCCCGGCTCGATTTTGGTGAGCAGCTTGCGACGCACCGTCGTGCTGTCCGCGCTCAGCACGGCCCCGAGCTTCACGTAGCCGTAGGTCCCGGTGGTGAAGAGCCCGTAGCGCCCGGGCAGCTCGGTGTCGAGAGTGCGACCGAGCTCGATGGTCTGCGCACCGGTGTCGATCGCGAGGATCTCCGTGTCTGGCACCTTGCGCATCGGGGTGACCACGCGTCGCGCGACGGCGAGCACCAGGAATCCGGCGGCGGCTCCCAGCGCGAGGAGCGCGGGGACAATGAACTGGGCGGCGTGCCTGAGACTCTTCATCGCCTTCCGACTCTAGCCTGTTGCCGTGACCGCACATCCCGAGGCCGGGACGCCCTTCGACAGCGCCGTCGCCGAACTGCGTGAGACCGCGTTCCGCGATGACATCACGGTGCGCGAGATCCCGACGCCGCAGGGCCTCGCCCCGTTCGCGATCGCGCTCTCCGCCGATGTGCGGCCCGGCGAGGACGGCGACTCCGTGTACGGCACCGGCCGGTTCATCCTGCTCCACGATCCCGACGAGCCGGATGCCTGGGGCGGCGCCTGGCGCATCGTGATCTTCGCGCAGGCGCCGCTGGAGACGGAGATCGGCACCGACCCGCTGCTGGCCGACGTGACGTGGTCGTGGCTGGTGGACGCGCTCGACTCGCGCGGCGCGGTCTATCGCGCGCCGTCGGGCACCTCGACCAAGACGCTGTCCAAGGGTTTCGGCGGCCTGGCCGACGAGGGTGACGGGGCACAGATAGAATTGCGGGCGTCCTGGACACCGGATGGCCCCTTCCGACCGCACGTCGAAGCGTGGGCCGAGCTGGTCGGCATGCTGGCGGGACTTCCGCCGGGCTCCGAGGGCATCGCCGTGATCGGCGCGCGAAAGGCTGTACGTGACTGAATACTCCGTGATCTCCGACACCGAGGAGTTCCTGGCGGCGTGCGCGGCGCTCGTGGCGGGGTCCGGCCCCGTGGCGGTCGACGTCGAGCGGGCGTCCGGTTTCCGCTACTCGCAGCGGGCCTACCTGGTGCAGGTGTTCCGTCGCGACAGCGGCGTCTTCCTGTTCGATCCTCCGGCGATCGGTGACATGGGCGCACTGCAGACCGCGATCGGCGATGTGGAGTGGGTGCTGCACGCCGCGAGTCAGGACCTGCCGTCGCTGCGGGAGCTGCACCTCGAGCCGCGCACGATCTTCGACACGGAGCTGGCGGCGCGGCTGCTCGGTCACGACCGCGTCGGGCTCGCGGCGGTGGTGGAGGACACACTGGGCATCACGCTGAAGAAGGAGCACTCGGCGGCTGACTGGTCGACCCGTCCGCTCCCCGCCGCCTGGCTCGAGTACGCCGCGCTCGACGTGCTGCACCTGGTGGACGTGCGCGACGCCCTGGTCGCCGAGCTCGAGGAGCAGGGCAAGACCGACTTCGCCGCCCAGGAGTTCGCGGCCACGCTGGCGCGCACGCCCAAGGCCCCGCGCGAAGATCCGTGGCGGCGCCTCAGCGGGTTGCACCAGGTGCGCGGCGCCCGTAACCTCGCCGTCGCCCGCGCCCTGTGGGAGGCGCGGGAGATGTACGCGCAGCAGCAGGACATCTCCCCCGGAAGGCTCGTCCCCGACCGCTCGCTCGTGGCGGCCGTGCTCGCCAACCCCGCGTCGAAGCAGGCGCTGGCCGGCATCAAGGAGTTCCAGGGTCGCGCGAGCCGCACCCAGCTCGACCGCTGGTGGCAGGCCATCGTCGACGGTCGCGCGGCCGAGCAGCTGCCGCGCGAGCGCGTCCCCAGCGACACCCTTCCCCCGCCGCGCGCCTGGTCCGATCGGAACCCCGAGGCGGACGCACGGTTGAAGGCCGCACGCCCCGCGGTCGAGGCGGTGGCGGAGGAGCTGGGCATGCCCACCGAGAATCTCCTCACGCCCGACTACCTGCGCCGCGTGTGCTGGGACTCCCCCGGCACCACCGCGGCGGAGATCGGCGACGCCCTCGCCGCGCTCGGTGCGCGTCCCTGGCAGATTGAACAGACCGCACAGAAGATCGCGGACGCCTTTGTAGAGGCGGCGCAAGCGCCCGACACCACCTCCCCGACCGCTTCGTAGGTTCGATCCAACCGATTCCTCCCGGTTTTCACGGCTTCCTAGACTGAGGTCAACCCCAAGAAACCTGGAGGCAGAGTGGCCGAGATCTCGGACGTCTTCTTCGTCGATGGCGTGCGCACCCCGTTCGGGCGCGCCGGCGAAAAAGGCATGTACTGGAACACCCGCGCGGATGACCTCGCCGTCAAGACGACCATCGGGCTGATGGAGCGCAACGCCGCCGTGCCGGCCGACCGCATCGACGATGTCGCCATCGCGGCGACCAGCCAGACCGGTGACCAGGGGCTCACGCTCGGCCGGTCCGTCGCGATCCTGGCCGGTCTCCCCCAGACGGTGCCCGGACTCGCGGTGGAGCGCATGTGCGCGGGCGCGATGACCAGCGTCACCACGATGGGCGCGTCGATCGGCGTCGGCATGTACGACCTCGCCCTCGCGGGTGGCGTCGAGCACATGGGCCACCACCCGATCGGCTCCAACGCCGACCCCAACCCGCGCTTCGTCGCTGAGAAGATGGTCGACCCTGGCGCGCTCAACATGGGTGTCACGGCGGAGCGCATCTTCGACCGGTTCCCGCACCTCACCAAGGAGCGCTCCGACCGCTTCGGCATGCTGAGCCAGCACAAGGTGCAGGCGGCGTACGACGCCGGCAAGATCCAGCCCGACCTGGTTCCCGTCGCGATCAAGGGCGCCGACGGCGCGTGGGGTCTGGCCACCGAGGACGAGGGCCGTCGCCCGCAGACCACGATGGAGGACCTCGCCGGGCTCAAGACGCCGTTCCGTCCGCACGGACGCGTCACGGCGGGCACGTCCTCGCCGTTGACCGACGGCGCGACCATGTCGCTGCTCGCCGGTGGGGGTGCGGTGAAGGAGCTCGGTCTCGCGCCGAAGATGCGCATGGTGTCGTTCGCCTTCGCGGGCGTGCAGCCGGAGATCATGGGCATCGGCCCGATCCCGTCCACGGAGAAGGCGCTCAAGAAGGCCGGACTCGACATCTCCGACATCGGGCTGTTCGAGCTGAATGAGGCGTTCGCGATCCAGGTGATCTCGCTCCTCGACCACTTCGGCATCGCCGACGACGACCCCCGCGTCAACCAGTGGGGCGGGGCGATCGCGCTCGGACACCCCCTCGCGGCCTCCGGCGTCCGACTGATGATCCAGCTCGCCGCACAGTTCGCCGAGCGTCCCGACGTCCGCTACGGCCTGACCGCGATGTGCGTCGGCCTCGGTCAGGGCGGCTCGGTCATCTGGGAGAACCCGCACTACGACGGAAAGAAGAAGAAGTGAGCTACGACGACGTCGACTTCTCGCCCATCCAGGCGCTGACGGAGGGCGAGGTGATCACGCACTCCCCCGTGCGCGACATCCGCCTCCCCTCCGGCAAGGTCCTCGCCCTCATCACCCTCGACAACGGCCGCGACCACACGCGCCCGAACACGCTCGGGCCGGCCACGCTCACCGAACTCGGCGAGACGCTGGACGCGCTGAAGGCACGGGCGGCGTCCGGGGAGATCCAGGCCGTCGGCATCACGGGCAAGCAATACATCCTGGCCGCCGGCGCCGACCTGTCCGACATCAGCAAGGTCGGCTCGCGCGACAACGCCCGCCTCATCGCGCAGCTCGGGCACCGGGTGCTCGGCAAGCTCGGTGAGCTCGGCGTGCCGTCGTTCGCGTTCGTGAACGGTCTGGCGCTCGGTGGAGGGCTGGAGATCGCGCTGAACTCCAGCTACCGCACCGTCGACGCCTCGGCCGCTGCCGTGGCGCTCCCCGAGGTGTTCCTCGGCATCATCCCCGGCTGGGGCGGCGCCTACCTGCTGCCGAACCTCATCGGCATCGAGAACGCGCTCGAGGTCGTCATCTCGAACCCGCTCAAGCAGAACCGCATGCTGAAGCCGCAGCAGGCGTTCGACCTGGGCATCTTCGACGCGATCTTCCCCGCCGCGAACTACCTCGAGAACTCGCTGACCTGGGCCGACGCGGTCCTCGGCGGCAAGAAGGTGGAGCGCAAGAACGAGCCGGGCAAGATCGAGCGGCTCACCAAGTGGCCGATCGCGATCAAGATGGCGCGCGGCATGCTCGAGTCGAAGATCGGCACCGTGCCGAAGTCGCCGTACGCGGCGCTCGACCTGCTCGACAAGGCCAAGAGCGGCACCAAGGCCGAGGGCTTCGCCCGCGAGGACGAGGCACTGGCCGAGCTCGTGACCGGCGATCAGTTCGCCGCCTCGATGTACGCCTTCGATCTCGTGCAGAAGCGGGCCAAGCGCCCGGTCGGCGCGCCCGACAAGGCGCTCGCGAAGAAGGTCACCAAGGTCGGCATCATCGGTGCCGGACTCATGGCGAGCCAGTTCGCGCTGCTCTTCGTGCGCAAGCTCCAGGTCCCCGTCCTCATCACCGACCTCGATCAGGCGCGGGTCGACAAGGGCGTGGCGTACATCCACGACGAGATCGGGAAGCTGGAGGGCAAGGGGCGCCTCGACGCCGACACCGCCAACAAGCTGCGCGCGCTGGTCACGGGCACGACCGACAAGAGCCTGTACGCCGACTGCGACTTCGTGATCGAGGCGGTCTTCGAAGAGGTCGGCGTCAAGCAGCAGGTCTTCGGCGAGATCGAGAAGATCGTGGCGGAGGACACCATCCTCGCCACGAACACCTCCTCGCTCTCGGTCGAGGAGATCGGCGCGACGCTCGCTCACCCGGAGCGCCTGGTCGGGTTCCACTTCTTCAACCCGGTCGCCGTCATGCCGCTGATCGAGATCGTCAAGACGCCGAGCACCTCCGAGGCCGCACTGTCCACGGCTTTCGTGGTCGCGAAGAACCTGGGCAAGAACGCGGTCCTGACCGCCGACGCACCCGGCTTCGTGGTGAACCGTCTGCTGGCCAAGGTCATGGGCGAGGCTGCGCGCGCGGTCTACGAGGGCACCCCGATCGCCGAGGTGGAGAAGGCGTTCGCGCCGCTCGGCCTGCCCATGGGGCCGTTCCAGCTGATCGACCTGGTCGGATGGAAGGTCGCCGCCCACGTGCAGGACACGATGGTGCACGCCTTCCCCGACCGGTTCTACGCGAACGAGAACTTCCACGCCCTCGCCGCGCTCGACCAGGTCGTGGAGAAGGACAAGGGCGGCCGGGTGGTCGGCTGGAGCAAGCAGGCCGAGAAGGTCATCAAGCCCGCACTCGGCAAGAGTCCGGCCTCTGCGGCGACCATCCTGCAGCGCGTGCAGGACGGCCTGGCGACGGAGATCAAGCTGATGCTGGACGAGGGCGTCGTGCCCGAGGTGGAGGACATCGACCTGTGCCTCATCCTCGGCGCAGGCTGGCCGTTCATCGACGGCGGCGCCTCGCCCTACCTCGACCGCGAGGGCGCTTCGGAACGCGCCTTCGGCGGCTCGTTCCACACGCCGCAGATCCGCGGCATCGAGAACCGCTGATCAGTCCGACGACGGGGGCCGTGCCGAGCGCGCGGCCCCCGTCGTCGCGTCCTGGGCAGGGCGCTCGTCGGGCTCCCCGCGGCGCGGCCAGTGCGACATCGCCCGTTCCGCCAGGGCGGTGATGGTGAGCGACGGGTTGACACCGGGGTTCGCGGGGACCGCAGCACCGTCCACGACGTGCAGCCCGGGATGACCCCAGACGCGGTGGTACTCGTCCACGACGCCGGTCTCCGGGGCCGAGGAGATGACCGCCCCGCCGAGGAAGTGCGCCGTCAGCGGGATCCCGAACACCTCCGGCCACGACCCGCGCGCCTCGGCACGGATCCCGCTCTCCTGCTCGAGCCGCGCCGCGATCGCCTGCGCCGCACGGTGTGCCTCCGGCAGGTGACTCGGGTTCGGCGCACCGTGCCCCTGCGCGCTGGTCAGACGCCAGCGCCCGAACCGCCGCCGCAGCGACAGCGTGAGGGAGTTGTCGGCGGTCTGCATGACGAGGGCGATGATCCCGCGCTCGCTCCACCGCCGGAGCGACCCGAGCCGGACCGCGGTGACCGGTGCGCGGAGGATTCCCCGCACGAGCGCTGCCAGGCGTCCGGGCAGCGACCTCTCCCCCGGCACGAGCACGGTGGCCAGAGCTCCCATCAGGTTCGACCCCGGACCGTAGCGGACGTTCTCGACGTGGGTGCGCTCGTCCACGTGGAAGGACGTCGTGATCGCCACACCCCGCGCGAGCTGAAGCTGCTCCGGAACGCGCACGGCCACGGCGCCGTCGAGCGCCTCGGAGTTCGTGCGGGTCAGGCGCCCCACGGCGTCGGGTATCCGAGGGAGCGCGCCGGTGTGCTTCATCCGGTGCAGCAGCTGCTGCGTGCCCCAGGTGCCGGCGGCGAGCACGACCTCCCGCGCCGTCACGGTGCGGGCCCGGCGCCGCAGCCAGGCCCCGCTGCGCACGGTCGTGATCGCGAAGCCGCCCGTCGCCAGCTCCCGCACCTCGGTGACCGTGCGGAGGGGCTCGATCGCGACTCCGCGTCGCTCCGCCAGCGCGAGGTAGTTCTTCACCAGGGTGTTCTTCGCGCCGACGCGGCACCCCACCATGCAGTTGCCGCAGAGCGTGCACCCCGTGCGGTCGGGACCCTCCCCGCCGAAGTACGGATCGGGCACGCGGCGCCCCGGCTCGCCGAACCACACCCCGATGGGTGCCCGGCGGAAGCTCTCCCCCACGCCGAGGTCGTCCGCGGCTCCCGCCATGATCCGTTCGACCGGCCCGCTGTGCGGATACGCATCGACCACGCCGAGCATGCGCTTCGCGGTTGCGTAGTGCGGAGCGAGCGCCGCCCGCCAGTCACGGATCGAGCCCCACTGCGGGTCGGCGAAGAACGCGGGGCCCGGCTCGTAGAGCGTGTTGGCGTAGTTGAGCGAGCCTCCGCCCACACCGGCTCCCGCGAGGATCATGACGTGCGGGAGGCGGTGGATGCGCTGCACGCCGAAGCACCCGAGCGCGGGCGCCCACAGGTACCGGCGCACGTTCCAGCTCGTCTTCGCGAAGTCGTCGTCGGCGAAGCGCCGCCCGGCCTCGAACACGCGGACACGGTAGCCCTTCTCGCTCAGCCGCAGCGCCGCGACCGAGCCGCCGAAACCCGACCCCACGACCACGACGTCCTCATCGAACACGGGCGTCTCCCTCGCTCGGTGGGGTCATCATCGTCAGCGCACCCGTCCGCACGGAGATGGTGCAGACGTCCTCGCCCCGGCGCTCGCCGTCGGCGTACACCACGAGTCCGGGCGCGGCGACCGTGACGCGGCGCGCTGCCGTGTGCTGCACCTCGGGACGGGCCAGGTGTGCCCCGCGCAGCAGGAGGGGGAACAGCCGCACGAGTCGGGTGCGGCCGAGCGGTGCGACGCGGACGACGTCGAGCCGCCCGTCGTCGGGCAGGGCGCCGACGCACACCGGCATGCCTCCGCCGTAGCTGGCCGTGTTCCCGATGGCCACCAGAGTCCCCCGGGCGGTGATCGGCCGTTCGTCGTCGACCGTGACGGTGAAGTCGAGCGGCCGCAGCCGGACGAGCTCGATGAGCAGGGCCAGGTAGTACCGGAGGGCGCCGGAGGGCCAGCGCAGACGGTTGGTGCGGTCGCTCACCCTCGCGTCGAAGCCCAACGCCACGACCGTGAGGAAGGCGGCACGACCCGCGCGCGTCTCGACCTCACCCACGTCGATCGCCCGGGGCGTGCCGGTGAGGGCGAGTTCGACGGCTGCGGCGGCGTCGTGTCGCGGCAGGCCGAGCGCGCGGGCGAGGTCGTTGCCCGTCCCGGCGGGCACCAGGGTGATCGGGACGGCGGCGGCGCACACGACATCGAGGATCCCCGACAGCGTGCCGTCCCCGCCGACCACCACGAGCCCGTCCGGCCCGCCCACGAGGGCTTCAGACGCCAGCGCCGTCGTGTCCGCCGCCGAGTCCCCGACGTAGAGTCTGACGCTCGCGCCGCGCTGTCGAAGGTGTGCCACCGCGAGCTCGGTCAGACGGCGGCCGCGCCCCTTGCCCGCGCGGGGGTTCGACAGCACCGCGATGTGGCCCACGTCAGTCCCCCGCCGGGAGGGCAGCGGGGATCACGGCGCCCGGGTTCAGGAGCGCCTGCGGGTCGAGCTCGCGCTTGATCGCCGTGAGGATCCGCATCCCGGCCGGTCCGAGCTCCTGCGCCAGCCAGGGCGCGTGATCCCGTCCGACCGCGTGATGGTGGCTGATGGTGCCCCCGTGCGCGAGGATCGCGTCGTTCACGCGTGCCTTGACGGTCGTCCACACCGGGAGCGGATCGCTGCGGATCCCGGCCAGGACGGTGAAGTACAGCGACGCCCCCGTGGGGTACAGGTGCGAGACGTGGCACATCACGGTCGACCGGGCCCCCGCGTCGCGGAAGCCCTCGCGCAGGGCGGTCTCGACCGCGGCCTTCAGCGTCGCGAGCCCCGTCCAGGTGGTGGCGGTCTCGAGGGTCTCGCAGAACACACCGGCGTCGAGCAGGGAGTCGCGCAGGTAGGGCCCGTCGAATCGGCCGGCCGCCCACTCCTCCGCATCCCCTGCGCCCGACGACGTCCCGCCCGCCGCGCGCAGCAGCGCGGTCGTCCGGGCGCGCCGCGCGTCGATGTCATCGCCCTCGTACACGGTCACGACGCTGGCGCCGCGCGCGATCGCCTTCCCGATCCGGCCGACCTGCGCGAGACCGACGGCGGTCTCGGCCTCGTCGGACAGACGGATCACGGTGGGACCCGCGCCGTGCTGCGCGACGCGGCGGAGTCCGTCGACCCCGTGCGCGAAGTCGGGGAACGACCATGACTCGAACACCCGCTCGGCGGGCACGGGGTGCACGCGCACGCGGACCTCGGTGATGACGCCGAAGATGCCCTCCGACCCCAGGAACAGCCGGATCAGGTCGGGTCCCGCGGCGGATCCGGGAGCCCGGCCGAGCTCGAGGTCGCCCGTCGGTGTCGCGACCCGGAGCCCGGTGACCATGGTGTCGAAGCGTCCGTACCCTGAGGAGTTCTGGCCCGACGAACGCGCGGCCGCGAAGCCGCCGATGGTCGCATAGCGGAAGCTCTGCGGGTAGTGTCCCAGCTCGAGCCCGTGCGCTGCCAGCTGCGCCTCGGCGTCGGGGCCGGTCGTCCCGGCCGCGAACACCGCCTCGCCGCTGAGCGCATCGACGCGCAGCAGGCCGCGCAGGCGGCGCAGATCCAGGCTGATCACGGCGCGGTGCGGCCCGCGCTCCGGATCGAGCGCGCCGACCACGCTCGTGCCCCCGCCGTAGGGGATCACCGCGATGTCGCGCTCCCCGGCCACGGCGAGGCATGCCATGACCTGAGCGTGGTCGGCGGGGAGCACGACCCCGTCCGGCACGCGTTGATCGCGCTCGCGGCGCCGCAGCAGGTCCGGGGTGGAGCGCCCGCCGGCGTGACGGATCCTCGCCTCGTCCGCGTGGTCCACCCCGTCGACGCCGACGACGGCCGCGAACGCCGCCCGGTCGTCGTCGGTGAGCGCGCTCGGTCGGACGCGCACCTCCGCGAGCGACGGCGGCGGCGCAGGGCGGCGCACTCGCCCCAGCAGCAGCGGGATCAGGGCTCGCACGGCGCGCGGAAGCTCCTTCGCCTTCGCCGGATCGCCCCAGCCGTTCCACCGCATGGGCTCCTGTTCGGCGGCCCTGCCGATCTCGTCCTGCATGCGTTACAGTGTGACACATCATGGAAGAACGTCAACCTGTCGGAGTCCCACCCGTGTGGGAACCGACGCAGACGCGGGTCCTCGACGCGGCCGACGAGCTCATCGTGCGCACCGGCATCCACGGGGTCACGATCGCAGCGCTCGCGCGCCGCTCCGGACTCAGCCGTCCGACGATCTACCGCACCTGGAGCGATGCCGACGACGTAGTGCGCGCCGCTCTGCTGCGGCGCGTCGGAACCCTCATCGGACGCTTCTCCGCGGTCGCGGACACCCGAGCCGCCCTGGTCGACGACATCCTGACGTTCACGGCCCTGTTCCGCGCCGACGACGTCTACGCCCGGCTGCTCGACGAGGAGCCGGAGGCCTTCACGCGCTACACGCTGCAGCGCGTCGGGTCGAGCCAACGGCTCATCCTCGGCTGGCTCGCCGCAGCCATCGGACGGGGCCAGAGGCACGGGTCCGTGCGGGCCGGAGCGCCCGAGGAGATCGCCGTGATGCTGCTCCTGATCGCCCAGTCGGCCGTGCTGTCGCACGCGACCGTGGCCGACCTGATCGACGAGGACGCGTGGGAGCGCGAGCTCCGCGCCGCCGTGGACGGGCACCTGCGACCGTGACCGACCCCGCCACCGCCCTCCACGCCGCCCGCCGCCGACGCGATCTCGCCGCGGGAGCGGAGGAGACCTGCGACGTGCTGGTGGTCGGCGGAGGCATCACCGGTGTCGGTGCGGCTCTCGACGCCGCCTCACGCGGACTCCGCGTCACACTGATCGAGGCCGAAGACCTCGCGTTCGGCACGAGCCGCTTCAGCTCGAAGCTCGTACACGGCGGACTGCGCTATCTCGCCACCGGTGATGTCGCCACCGCGAACGAGAGTGCGCTCGAACGACACCTGCTGATGACGGTGATCGCGCCGCACCTCATCCGTCCGCTGCCGCAGCTGCTGCCGTTCGCCGCCGGGGTGACGCTCCGCCAGCGCTCCGCCGGTTCGATGGGCATGGCCATGGGCGACGCGCTGCGACTGCGCGCCAGGACGCCGCGTCGGGTGCTGCCACCGCCGCGACTGGTGGGGCCGCGCGAGGCCCAGCGGCTGTTCCCCGCTCTGCGTCGCCGTGACCTGCGCGGCGGCGTGCTCGGCTTCGACGGGCAGCTGGTCGATGACGCCGCGCTCGTGGTCGCTGTCGCACGGACGGCGGCGGGGCGGGGCGCGCGCATCCTCACACGGGTGCGGGCGGAGGAGCTGCACGACGGTGGAGCGACCGTCGTCGACACGCTCACGGGCGAGCGGCTCGAGCTGCGCGCCCGGGCCGTCGTGAACGCCACCGGCGTCTGGGCGGGAACGCTCGACGACAGCATCCGCGTGCGCCCGAGCCGCGGCACGCACCTCGTGCTCGACGCGGACGACCTGGGCCGCCCGACCGCGGCGTTGACCGTTCCCCGGGAGGGCTCGATCAGCCGCTACGTGTTCGCGCTGCCGCAGCGCCACGGGCGGGTGATCGTGGGGCTGACCGACGAGGACGCCGCCGGGCCGGTCCCGCGCGTCGCCGCGCCCACCGAGCCCGAGATCGCGTCGCTGCTCGCCACGCTGAACCGACTGCTGGCGACCCCCCTCACGCGAGACCACGTCCGCGGGGCGTTCGCCGGACTGCGGCCCCTGGTGGACAACGGCGCCGCGTCGTCCGCGGACGTGTCCCGGCGGCACCTGGTGCACGTCTCCCCCGGCGGGTTCGTGTCGGTGCTCGGCGGGAAGCTCACGACCTACCGTCGGATGGCCGAGGACGCGGTCGACCTCGCCCTGCGTCACCGCGGGATCGACGCACCGCCCAGCAGCACCGCGGCTCTGCGGCTCGTGGAGGACACGGGCGCGCGGTGGGGTGCACCGGACGACACGTCGGATCCGCCCGCACTCCCACGCGCCGCGGTCGAGTTCGCCGTGCGGTGCGAGGGCGCGCTGACCGCGGACGACGTCCTGGAACGACGCAGCCGCCTCGCGCTGGTCACCGCCGACGCGGAGCGCGCACGACCGACCGTCGAGCGCATCGTCGCGGAGACCCTCGCCGATCTGGACTGATCCCGCCGCGGGCCCCGGATCAGTGGCGCTCGTGCAGCGGGAGGTCGATCGTACCGGTCTCTCCCGCGTGGCGCGCCTTGGGGATGCGCGTCCCGAGCACCTGCGCCACCACGTCCTGGGCGATCTTCGACGCGGTGAGCCCCGCATCCGCGAGGATCTGGTCGCGCGACGCGTGGTCGAGGAACTCGTCGGGCAGCCCCAGCTCGTCCACGGCCGTGTCGATCCCGGCCTCGCGCAGCACCTGGCGCACGCGCGTGCCGATGCCGCCGACGCGGATGCCGTCCTCCAGGGTGATGACCAGGCGATGACGAGCGGCGTGCTCGACGACCGACGGCTGCACCGGGATCGCCCAGCGCGGGTCGAGCACCGTCGCACCGATGCCCTGCGCGCGGAGGCGGTCCGCCACATCGAGGGCGAGCTCGGCGAACGGGCCGATCGCGACGATGAGCACGTCTTCGCTCTCCCCCCTGGCCAGCACGTCGACTCCGTCAGCGAGGCGCTCGATCGCCGGGAGGTCGGGCGCGACCTCCCCCTTCGGGAACCGGATCACGGTGGGCGCGTCCTCGACGGCGACCGCCTCGTCCAGCGCCTCGGTGAGTCGCACGCCGTCGCGCGGCGCGGCGATGCGGATGTGCGGCACGATCTGCAGCATCGCGAGGTCCCACATGCCGTGATGGCTCGGACCGTCGGGACCGGTGACCCCGGCCCGGTCGAGCACGAAGGTGACGCCGGCACGGTGCAGCGCGACGTCCATGAGCACCTGATCGAAGGCGCGGCCCATGAAGGTCGCGTACACCGCGACCACCGGGTGCAGCCCGCCGTAGGCGAGTCCGGCCGCCGAGGCCACGGCGTGCTGCTCGGCGATACCCACGTCGTAGACCCGATCCGGGAAGCGCTCGGCAAAGGGGGCCAGGCCGGTCGGCCGCAGCATCGCCGCGGTGATCGCGATCACGTCGGAGCGCCGTTCGCCCACGTCGACCAGCGCGTCGGAGAACACGTCGGTCCATCCGCGCCCGCCGGAGGACAGCGTCTCCCCGGTCGTGGGGTCGATGCGCCCGACCGCGTGGAACTGATCGGCGTCGTCGTCGCGCGCGGGCTGGTACCCGCGCCCCTTCTCGGTGATGGCGTGCACGATGACGGGCGCGCCGTACGACTTCGCGAGCTCCAGGGTCTCCAGCAGGGCCGGGAGGTCGTGGCCGTCCACCGGGCCGAGGTACTTGATGTCGAGGTTCGAGTAGAGGGCCTCGTTGTTCGTGAAGCGGGAGAGGAAGCCGTGCGTGCCACCCCGCACCCCACGGAACACGGCCCTGCCGACGGGGCCGAACGCGCGGAACAGACGGTCCGACTTGTGGTGGAGGTCCTTGTACGCGGCCGCCGTGCGGACCCGGTTCAGGTACCGCGACATCCCGCCGATCGTGGGTGCGTAGGAGCGGCCGTTGTCGTTGACGACGATCACCAGGTTGCGGTCGTTGTCGTCGGAGATGTTGTTCAGCGCCTCCCAGGTCATGCCGCCGGTGAGCGCACCGTCGCCCACGACCGCGACCACATGGCGGTCGGCGCGTCCGGTCGCGGTGAGGGCGCGGGACACGCCGTCTGCCCAGCTCAGCGAGCTCGAGGCGTGGGAGGACTCGACCACGTCGTGGGGGCTCTCGCCGCGCTGCGGGTAGCCGGCCAGACCGCCGCGCACGCGCAGTCCGGAGAAGTCCTGGCGCCCTGTGAGCAGTTTGTGCACGTACGACTGATGCCCGGTGTCGAAGATGAAGGGGTCGTCGGGAGACGAGAACACGCGGTGGAGGGCGATGGTGAGCTCCACGACGCCGAGGTTCGGCCCCAGGTGGCCCCCGGTACGGGAGACGTTCTCGACGAGGAACGTGCGGATCTCGGAGGCGAGTTCTTCCAGTTGCTCTGGCGACAGGCGGTCCAGGTCGCGGGGTCCAGAGATGCTCGGAAGAATGGGCATCTGCGCCTCCTCACAGGCTTCGACAGAGACGCCCGTCACGGGTGCGAGCGCCTACCGATCCTACCTCGCGGAGTCGGAGAAGCCGCCGAGGACGACGCCCCCTTGACACGGCGAAGGGGCCCGTGTCCGTAGACCCGGGCCCCTCCGTGAGACGCGTCAGACGAGCGAGCGCAGCACGTACTGCAGGATGCCGCCGTTGCGGTAGTAGTCCGCCTCACCGGGGGTGTCGATGCGGACGACCGCGTCGAACTCGATCGGCTGCTTGCCCTCGGGCGAGTGCTCGCTCGGGGTGGCGGTGACCTTGACCGTCTTCGGGGTGACGCCGTTGTTGAGCTCCTCGAGGCCCGTGATCGAGACGATCTCGGTGCCGTCGAGGCCCAGCGACTCCCAGCTCTCGCCGGCCGGGAACTGCAGCGGGACGACGCCCATGCCGATGAGGTTGGAGCGGTGGATGCGCTCGAAGCTCTCCGTGATCACGGCCTTGACGCCCAGCAGGCTCGTGCCCTTGGCCGCCCAGTCGCGCGATGAGCCGGAGCCGTACTCCTTGCCGCCGAACACGACGAGCGGGGTGCCCTGCTCGGCGTAGTTCATGCACGCGTCGTAGATGTACGACTGCGGACCGCCCGGCTGGGTGAAGTCGCGCGTGAACCCGCCCTCGACGACCTGACCATCGTTGACGGCCGAGACCATGAGGTTCTTCAGGCGGATGTTCGCGAACGTGCCGCGGATCATCACCTCGTGGTTGCCTCGGCGCGAGCCGAAGGAGTTGAAGTCCTTGCGGTCCACGCCGTGCTCGGTGAGGTACTGCGCCGCCGGGGTGCCCGGCTTGATGTTCCCGGCGGGCGAGATGTGATCGGTCGTGACCGAGTCGCCCAGGGTCGCCATGACGCGCGCGCCCTGGATGTCCTGCACCGGGGTGAGCTCCATCGTCATGCCGTCGAAGTACGGCGCCTTGCGCACGTAGGTCGAGTTCTCGTCCCACTGGAACGTGTCGTCGTCGGGCGTCGGCAGGTTGCGCCAGCGCTCGTCGCCGTCGAACACCGTGGCGTACTGCTTGATGAACTGGTCGCGCGAGATCGACGAGTCGACGATCTCCTGCACCTCCTCCGGCGACGGCCAGATGTCCTTGAGGAACACGTCGTTGCCGTCGGCGTCCTGACCCAGCGCGTCGGTGTCGAAGTCGAAGTGCATCGATCCGGCGAGGGCGTACGCGATGACCAGCGGCGGGCTGGCCAGGTAGTTCATCTTCACGTCGGGGCTGATCCGGCCCTCGAAGTTGCGGTTGCCGGAGAGGACGGCCGTCACGGCGAGGTCGTGCGAGTTGATCGCCTCCGACACCTCCTCGATCAGCGGGCCGGAGTTTCCGATGCAGATCGTGCAGCCGTAGCCGACGGTGTAGAAGCCGAGGCCCTCGAGATCCTTGTCGAGGCCGGACTTCTCGTAGTAGTCGGTGACGACCTTCGAGCCGGGGCCGAGCGTCGTCTTGACCCAGGGCTTCTGCTTCAGGCCCTTCTCGCGAGCCTTGCGCGCGAGCAGACCGGCCGCGATCATGACCGACGGGTTCGACGTGTTCGTGCACGACGTGATGGCGGCGAGGGTCACAGCGCCGTTGTCGAGGATGTACTTCTCGCCGTCCGGGGTGGTGACCGGCACCGGGTTGGAGGCGTTGACCGGGGCGCCGCTGCTGATATGCACCGGACGCGTGGTCGGCTCCTCCTCGCCGGGGACCTGCCCGGGGTCGGACGCGGGGAACGAGTGCTTCGACTCGAGGTCGACGATGTCCTCGCTGGTCGAGGGCGAGGCGTAGGCCAGGATGTCCTGCTCGAACTGCGACTTGGCCTCGGACAGCAGGATGCGGTCCTGCGGACGCTTCGGGCCGGCGATCGACGGGACGACCGTGCCGAGGTCCAGCTCGAGGTACTCGCTGAACACGGGCTCGCGCGACGCGTCGTGCCAGAGCTGCTGCTCCTTGGCGTACGCCTCGACAAGCGCGACGGCTTCCTCGCTGCGGCCGGTGAGGCGCAGGTAGTCGAGCGTGACGTCGTCGATCGGGAAGATCGCGGCGGTGGAGCCGAACTCCGGCGACATGTTGCCGATCGTGGCGCGGTTCGCGAGCGGCACCGAGGCGACGCCCTCGCCGTAGAACTCGACGAACTTGCCGACCACGCCGTGCTTGCGCAGCATGTCGGTGATGGTGAGCACGACGTCGGTCGCGGTCACACCGGCGGGGATCTCGCCCGAGAGCTTGAAGCCCACGACGCGCGGGATGAGCATCGACACGGGCTGGCCGAGCATCGCGGCCTCGGCCTCGATGCCGCCGACGCCCCAGCCGAGCACGCCGAGACCGTTCACCATCGTGGTGTGCGAATCGGTGCCGACGCAGGTGTCGGGGTACGCGCGCAGCACGCCGCCGACCTCGCGGTCGTAGATGACCTTGGCCAGGTGCTCGATGTTCACCTGGTGGACGATGCCGGTGCCGGGCGGGACGACCTTGAAGTCGCTGAACGCCGTCTGGCCCCAGCGCAGGAACTGGTACCGCTCGCCGTTGCGCTCGTACTCGATCTCGACGTTGCGCTCGAGCGCGTTCTCGGTCCCGAAGAGGTCGGCGATGACGGAGTGGTCGATCACCATCTCGGCGGGCGAGAGCGGGTTGATCTTGTTGGCGTCGCCGCCGAGCGCCGTGACTGCCTCGCGCATCGTGGCGAGGTCGACGATGCAGGGCACGCCGGTGAAGTCCTGCATGACCACGCGCGCCGGCGTGAACTGGATCTCGGTGTTCGGCTCGGCGGTGGCATCCCACGAGCCGAGCGCCTCGATCTGCGCCTTCGTCACGTTCGCGCCATCCTCGGTGCGAAGCAGGTTCTCCAGCAGGACCTTGAGGCTGAAGGGAAGCTTGTCGAAACCGGGCACCGTGTCGATGCGGAAGATCTCGTAGTCGGTGCTGCCGACCGTCAGGGTGCTCTTGGCACCGAAGCTGTTCACCGTGGACACGAATCCGTCTCCTTCTATTCGGATGGGAGCGACAGGCGCCTCCATCTTGCTCGCCCGCGCACCCCGGCGGCTAGGAAGGCGGACCTAACCAGTCTGCTCCCCGCGACGCGTGGGCGAAAGCCTGCGATTTATCTTGATGTCGAGATAAATCTATCACGCCGCGGCGGCATCCTCGCGCGAAGGCGCGCGGGGATAGAGCGCACGGACCACCAGCCAGGTGACCGCGATGAGCGGCGCGAACAACGGCAGTCCCATCACCAGCTTGAGCGTTCCGAGCGCCGTCACGTCGCCCGCGAGATACAGGGGGAACTGCACGGCCAGTCGCGCGAAGAAGAGGGCCGCCCACGCGATGCCGAGCCAGAAGAAGGCGCGACGCTTGCGGCGGTCCGTCCGCCACGCGGTGCCCTCGCCCATGAGGAAGCCGGCGGCCAGACCGATGACCGACCACCCGATGAGCGCCGACACGAGGATGGCCGACCCGTACACGGCGTTGGTGATGAGCCCGGGGACGAAGTTGTCCTCGCCGCGCCCGGTCCAGAGCGCCAGTCCTGCGGCGGCGACCGCGGCGATCAGGCCGCCGAGCGCCGCGGACGGTGGCGACTTCTGCACCAGGCGCACGATCGTGAAGATCGCGGCAAGCCCGACGGAGACGCCGAGCGGAAGGATCAGCGGCTGCGGGCGGAGGGTGAAGAGGATGACGAACGCGAGGCTCGGGAGCACCGATTCGACAATGCCGCGCCAGCCGCCCATCGCCGACCACACGACCGTGTGCGTGCTCGCGCTCTGCGCGGGATCGAGGCCCGCCTTCCTGGCCGCTCCCCCCAGCGCGGCACCCAGGATCTCCGACGCGGTCTGCGGGCGCTCCGGCTCCTCGGGAACCGGGGAGCTCACGCCGAGCCCGGGGTCGCCGGCATCTTCAGGGGGATGAGGTCACGCGGGGGCATGGGGGCGCCGCCACGCACGACGACGATGGAACGGAACAGGTCCTCCACCTTCGCGGCCGCCTCGGGATCGGACGCCGCCGCCCCGCCGATCACACCGCGCAGGAACCACCGCGGGCCGTCGATGCCGATGAAGCGTGCCAGACGCAGGCCGGAGCCCTCGGCCGCCGTGGCCGGGACCTCGGCGAGCAGCTCCTTGCCCAGCGGGCCCTCCCGCTCCTCGACCCGTCCGCCCTGCGCCTTCACCTGATCACGCAGCTGCACGCGGGTCTCGTCCCACAGGCCGCCCGATCGGGGCGCCGCGAACGGCTGCACCTGCAACGAGGACTCCGCGTAGTCGAGACCGACGGCGACGATGCGCTTGGACTGCTCCTCGACCTCGAGGCGCAGGTTCAGGCCCTCGCGCGGAAGGATCTTGATCCCGCCGAGGTCGATGTACGGGCGGACCGGGTTCGCCTCGGAGTCGTCGAAAGGACCCTCCGTGGCGCGGTTCTCCGGCGCCGACTTGGAGGGGGTCGCGTTGTTGTCGCTCATCTCGCCTGTCCTGCTTCGTTCGCGGTGGCCTGTGCCTGGTAGCCGGTCGATCCGAATCCCCCGTCGCCCCTGACGCTGTCCGGGAGCTCCTCGACCGGCAGGAACCGGGCGCGGGTCACGGGCATCACGACGAGCTGGGCGATGCGATCGCCGACGGCCACATCGTACGCGCTGTGGATGTCCGTGTTGATCAGGCTCACCTTGATCTCACCCCGGTAGCCGGCGTCGACGGTGCCCGGTGCATTGACGATGGAGATCCCGTGCTTCGCCGCGAGACCACTGCGCGGAACGACGAAGGCCGCGTAGCCGTCCGGGAGGGCGATGCGCACGCCGGTCGGGACGAGAGCCCGCTCCCCCGGCTCCAGGTGCACGGCCTCCGCGGCGACCAGATCGGCGCCCGCGTCACCCGGGTGCGCATAGCCGGGGACCACTGCGGCGATAATGGGGACATCAACGGAATCGGTCACCCCATGAGGCTAATGCAGAACCCCGCCACCGCCGCACGTCCCCGCTACCGGGAGCGGCTCGCACCGAGCCTCTGGCTCCTCGTCACCGTCGCTCTCGCCGGACCGATGGTCTCGCTCATCTTCGTCCCGGTCGGATCGACGGTCGCCCTCGTCCTCGGCGCGCTGGTCTCCGCCGCG
The DNA here is from genome assembly GCF_023091155.1 of Microbacterium sufflavum. Classification (NCBI taxonomy): domain Bacteria; kingdom Bacillati; phylum Actinomycetota; class Actinomycetes; order Micrococcales; family Microbacteriaceae; genus Microbacterium; species Microbacterium sufflavum. The sequence goes on from NZ_JAHWXK010000001.1 coordinate 2,967,159, forward strand.
CTCGTCCTCGCGGTCATCGGTCTTGCCCCGGTCGTCTCGGTCGAGGACGGCGTGCTCCGCGCCGGTCGCGCGCACATCGACGTGACCCACCTCGGCGAACCGCTCGCGCTCGATGGAGCAGACGCACGTCACGCCAGAGGACCCGGAATCCCCGCCCGCGGGTGGCACCTCATCCGCGGCGGTATCGACGGCCTGGTCGTGGTGCCCAACCTCGACGACGCGGATCCGGTCGTGGCGTGGACCATCTCGACCCGCACCCCCGACCGCCTCGCTGCGGCGATCCGCGCCGCGAAAGGCTGAGCCACCCGCCAACGACAGCGCGCCCCTGACCGGATGGCCGGGGGCGCGTCATGCGTCGCTCGGAGGACTGCTCAGGCAGCGCACTCCTTGCAGATGGGGCCGTCGGGTCCCTCGTGGTCGAGCTGCGAACGATGCTTCACGAGGAAGCAGCTCATGCACGTGAACTCGTCCTGCTGCGCGGGCAGCACGACGACGTCGAGCTCGAGGTCGGAGAGGTCCGCGCCCGGCAGGTCGAAGTTCGAGGGGTTGTCGGAGTCCTCGTCCCCCGTCGTGCCGGACAGCTTGTCCGGCACACGCTCCTTCAGGGCTTCGATCGACTCGGAGTCGTCTTCACTCTTTCGGGGAGCGTCGTAATCGGTTGCCATGCGGTGAATCTCCACTTTCATGGTGCGAGTGGGCGGGTGTGCCGTCGGGTAATCGGCGGCCATAGTTTGCATGACGGTGGGGCATTTCGCAAATGCCTCCGCATGCGACAGGGCAAACTCACGGCACGCCCGCGATATTCCCTGTTCCGCCCCCTCCCCCGTGACACCATGAACGCACACCCATCAGAGGGGCATTCGCATGGAAAACGTCACCATCGTCGGCACTGAAGCAGGAGTCCTCGTGCTCGCGACCGAGTCGGGCGAACGCTTCGCGCTGCCCATCGACGACGTGCTGCAGCGGGAGATCCGCCGCGCCACCCGACAGGCCGAACCGACCGCCCAGAAGCTCGCCGCGAGCCCGCGCGACATCCAGGCGCAGATCCGCGCCGGTCTCACCGCACCCGAGGTCGCCGAGCTGCTCGGTATCGCGGTCGACGACGTGGTCCGCTTCGAGGGGCCGGTGCTCGCCGAGCGCGAGCACATCATCGGCCAGGCTCTCGCCGTGCCCGTGCTCATCGGCAGCGAGGTCGAACCGGACGCCCAGCCGACGTTCGGCGCGGCCGTGCGCGCCAAGCTCGCAGAGGTCGCGGCGACGTCCGAGCGCTGGGCGAGCTGGAAGGAGGACACCGGCTGGATCGTGAAGCTCGAGTTCACAGCCAACGACGTCGATCACGACGCCCGGTGGAGCTTCGACCCCCGGCGCAGCGCGCTCTCGCCCCTCAACGCCGACGCCACTCAGCTCTCCCGCCAGGGCTCGCTCCCCGAGGGACTGATCCCCCGGCTCCGCGCGGTGGAAGCCGACCGGACGACGTCGCCGTACAAGGACGACAGCCGTTTCGACTCCGGTGCCTTCGGACCGCGCCTCGTGCCCACCCCGGAGGGGGAGGTCGAAGAGCCGTCGCTGCCGGAGCGCTCCGCCCCCGCCGTCCAGGACGCGGCGATCAACCGCGCCCCCGACTCCAGCGCCCCGAGCGCCGAGACCGCCGACCTGCTGGAAGCCCTGCGACGGCGTCGGGGTCAGCGCGAGACGTCACCGCTGCTCGAGGAGCACGAGGAGAGCCGCGAGGAGTCGAGCCCGATCTCTCTCTTCGAGGCCTTCGACGATGTCAGCGAGCCGGAGACGACGGAACCGGACTCGCCGCGCAGCCCCGCCGAACCGGCGGAGAGCGGCGGCCGTCGTCGTCGTCGCAACGCCATGCCGTCGTGGGACGAGATCGTCTTCGGAGCGCGCACCGACGAGTGAGTCGCGCTCTCCGCGGTGGCGTCGGCGTCACCGTGCGAAGGCACCGAGACGGATGAGCGGCACCCGCGTCTCCTCATCGGTCATGGCACCGTGCTGTCCGATCATGCCGCGATTGCGCTGATCCGCTGCGGTGCCGTCGTACACCGCCCAGGACCCGCGCGCGATCACGAGCACGTCCCCCACCCGGGCAGCCGCGGCCTCCGTCACCGCGGGACCGAACAGGCCGGCCCTGATGGCGTCGTCGCGCGTCACGACATCGGCGGCGCCCTCCAGGTCGGTGCGCAGCCGGGAGAGCACCGCGCTCACGTCGGCGGCCGGCTCCAGGTACACGTGCAGCATGCGCGGCTCGCCGCCCAGGTGCCGCACCCCGCGCAGGTGCGATTCGTCGAGGACCGCCTGCCGATGGGCGGGGACATCGACCATGCCGTGGTCGGAGGTCACCAGGACGCCGACGCCCGGAGGCACACGAACGCTCAGGGCGGCATCGATGCGCTCCAGCGCCGCGACCCACTCCGCGGAGGCGATCCCGTAGCGGTGCCCCGCCTTGTCGACCTCGGGCAGATAGCAGTAGACGAAGGAGCCCGGATGGTCGTGGGCGAGAGCGAAGGCCGCCTCGACCCGATCCTCCGGGGTCAGCGCGGGGACGAAGGTCGCGCCGCGCAGCGTCGCGCGCGTGAACCCGCTCGTGGCGTACGCGGCGAGCCCCACGGCGAACGTCTCGCGGCCCGCGGCAGCCTCCCGCTCGAAGACGGTCGGCACCGGCTGCCACGCGAGCGGGTCGAGCCCGTCGCTCTCCCACCCGCTGAGCTGGTTCACGAGCACGTCACGCTCGCGGTCGAGGACGCGGTACCCCACCAGCCCGTGCTCGCCGGGCCAGACACCCGTCACGATGCTGGTCAGCGCGGCAGCCGTCGTCGACGGGAACACGCTGTGCGCGACATCCCGCTTCGTCATCGCCCCACTGAGCGTGCGCGCGTGACCGGAGTGCCCGCGGAGGCTGAGGGCGCCCAGTCCGTCGACGACCACCAGCACGACCGACTCCGTGCGCGGGAGCAGCTCCGACTCGCCGCGGAGAGCGGCGCTCAGGTCGCCCGCCACCCCGACGACGCTCCGGGCGCTGGGCGAGGCGGACGGTAGCATGAGGGACATCCGAGCCAGTCTGACACAGGCTCCCGTACGCCCCCAGGAAGTCCATGCCGAAAACCCCGCCGTCCGAGCCCGTCGACGAACGCATCCAGGACATCGATCTCTCTCACGAGATGCAGGGCTCCTTCCTCGAATACGCGTACTCCGTCATCTACTCCCGCGCCCTTCCGGACGCGCGGGACGGGCTCAAGCCGGTGCAGCGCCGCATCCTGTTCCAGATGGCCGAGATGGGTCTGCGCCCCGACCGCGGTCACGTCAAGAGCGCGCGCGTCGTCGGCGAGGTGATGGGAAAGCTGCACCCCCACGGCGACTCCGCCATCTACGACGCGCTCGTGCGGCTCGCCCAGGAGTGGGCGCTGCGCGTGCCGCTCGTCGACGGGCATGGCAACTTCGGCTCACTCGACGACGGCCCGGCGGCCGCCCGGTACACCGAGGCACGACTCGCGGCCGCCGCACTCTCCCTCACGGAGAACCTCGACGAGGACGTCGTCGACTTCATCCCCAACTACGACGGCCAATTCCAGCAGCCCGCCGTGCTGCCCGCGGCCTTCCCGAACCTGCTGGTCAACGGCGCCAGCGGCATCGCCGTCGGCATGGCGACGAACATGGCCCCGCACAACCTCATCGAGGTCGTGGCCGCAGCCGTGCATCTCCTCGAGCACCCGGACGCCACGACGGAAGAGCTGATGGAGTACGTGCCCGGCCCCGACTTCCCCTCGGGCGGCATCCTGATGGGCCTCGAAGGCGTGAAGGACGCGTACACCACCGGCCGCGGCGCCCTGAAGGTCCGCGGCAAGACATCGATCGAGCCGCTCGGCCCCCGCCGCACGGGCATCATCGTCTCCGAGCTGCCCTATATGGTCGGCCCCGAGCGACTGATCGAGAAGATCCGGGACGCCGTCCAGGCCAAGAAGCTGCAGGGCATCAGCGACGTCACCGACCTCACCGACCGCAACCACGGACTGCGCGTGGCCATCGGCGTGAAGACCGGGTTCGATCCGAACGCGGTCCTGGAACAGCTGTATCGGCTGACACCGCTGGAAGACTCGTTCAGCATCAACAACGTCGCCCTGGTGGACGGGCAGCCGCGAACCCTCGGCCTCAAGGAGATGCTGAGCGTCTACGTCGGGCATCGCATCGAGGTCATCACCCGCCGCAGCCGCTACCGCCTCGCCCGGCGCGAGGAACGTCTCCACCTCGTCGAGGGCCTCCTCATCGCGATCCTCGACATCGACGAGGTCATCCAGGTCATCCGCTCCTCCGACGACTCGGAACAGGCGCGCACCCGCCTGCGCTCGGTCTTCGATCTCAGCGAGCCGCAGGCCGAGTACATCCTCGAGCTGCGGCTGCGGCGCCTGACCAAGTTCTCCCGCATCGAGCTGGAGACCGAGCGCGACGCGCTGCTCGCCGAGATCGCGGACCTGCGAGAGCTGCTCGGCAGCCCCGCGCTGCTCCGCGCCGCCGTCGCCCGCGAGCTCGACGCCGTGGCCGAGGCATACGGGACCCCGCGACGCACGCTGCTGCTCAACGCGGCTCCGCCGAAGCCCCGCGCCGCCAAGGGGGCCGCCGACCTGCAGATCGCCGACGCGCCCACCACGCTCGTGCTGTCCACCACCGGTCGTGCCGTCCGGGTCGACCTGGGCGACGGCCAGGAGCTCACGGCCCCCACCCGCCGGAGCAAACACGACGCCATCCTCGCCACGGTCGAGACCACGGTGCGCGCCGAGCTCGGTGCGCTCACGAGCAGCGGACGGGTCGTGCGCTTCTCCCCCGTCGACCTTCCGTCGGTTCCGGCGAGCTCGGTCCAGCTGGCGGCCGGCGCCCCGCTGCGCGACTACCTCGGCATCACCACGAAGGGCGAGCGCATCCTCGGGTTCGTACGCTTCGACAGCGACACGCCGATCGCCCTGGGCACCGCGCAGGGCGTCGTGAAGCGCATCGTGCCGTCGGCACTCCCCGTCCGCCCGGAGCTCGAGGTGATCGGCCTCAAGCCCGGCGACACGGTCGTGGGGGCGGCGGAGTCCCCCGACGACGCCGAGCTCGTGTTCCTCACCTCCGATGCGCAGCTGCTCCGCTTCGCTGCCGCGAGCGTGCGACCGCAGGGCGCTGCCGCCGGAGGTATGGCCGGCATCAAGCTCGGGGCCGGCGCCACGGTGCTGTTCTTCGGGGTGGTCGCACCGGGGGTCGACGCGGTCGTGGCGACCGTGTCGGGTGCCGAGAGCATCCTGCCCGGAACCGATCCAGGACGCGCGAAGGTCTCGTCGTTCGCGGAGTACCCCGCCAAGGGACGAGCGACCGGCGGGGTGCGCGCCCACGCCTTCCTGAAGGGCGAGGACCGGCTGACGGTCGCGTGGGTCGGTCCCAACCCGCCGCTCGCGGTCGACCCGACGGGTGCCGTCCGCAAGCTCCCGGAGTCCGGCGCCCGACGCGATGCCTCCGGTCAGCCCATCGACGGCGTGATCGGCAGCATCGGGCGCACGATCGTCTGAGCGCGCGAAGAGCCGTCGAGCGGGGTGCCCGGGCTTCGGGCTCCCCGCTGCGTGTCAGGCGTCGATGGACTCGCGCGACAGCCGGTCGGCCGAGTCGATGATGAACTCGCGCCGCGGAGCGACCTCGTTGCCCATCAGCAGCTCGAACACGCGACCGGCGGCCTCCGCGTCCTCCATACGGACGCGACGGAGCAGACGCCCGGAGCGGTCCATGGTCGTGTTCGCCAGCTGCTCGGCGTCCATCTCCCCGAGACCCTTGTAGCGCTGGATCGGCTCGTGCCACCGCTTGCCCGCCTTGCGGAGCTTCGCCAGCAGCGCGTGCATCTCCTGCTCGGTGTACGTGTAGATCGTCTCGTTCGGCTTGGACCCCGGGTTGATCACGATGATGCGGTGCAGCGGAGGAACGGCGGCGAACACGCGGCCGTGCTCGATCAGTGGTCGCATGTACCGGAAGAACAGCGTGAGCAGCAGGGTGCGGATGTGGGCGCCGTCGACGTCGGCGTCGCTCATCAGGATGATCTTCCCGTAGCGCGCCGCCTCGATGTCGAACGTGCGACCCGAGCCCGCTCCGATCACCTGGATAATCGACGCGCACTCCGCATTGGAGAGCATGTCCCCGACCGAGGCCTTCTGCACGTTGAGGATCTTGCCGCGGATGGGCAGGAGTGCCTGGAACTCGCTGTTGCGCGCGTTCTTCGCCGTGCCGAGAGCGGAGTCGCCCTCCACGATGAACAGCTCGCTGCGTTCGACGTCGTTGGTGCGGCAGTCGACGAGCTTCGTGGGGAGCGTGGACGACTCCAGCGCGTTCTTGCGGCGCTGTGTCTCCTTGTGCGCCCGCGCGGACACCCTGGCCTTCATCTCGGACACGATCTTGTCGAGCAGCTGCGTGGCCTGGCTCTTGTCGTCGCGCTTCGTCGACGTGAAGCGCTGCAGGAGCTCCTTGCGCATGACCTGGGCGACGATCTGCCGCACCGCCGGCGTGCCGAGCACCTCCTTGGTCTGGCCCTCGAACTGCGGTTCGGGCACGTTGACGGTGAGCACGGCCGTGAGCCCGGCCAGCACGTCGTCCTTCTCCAGCTTGTCGTTGCCGACCTTCAGCCGGCGGGCGTTCTGCTCGACCTGCGCGCGGAGAACCTTCAGCAGCTCCTGCTCGAAGCCCTGCTGGTGCGTGCCGCCCTTGGGCGTGGAGATGATGTTGACGAACGAGCGGATGCGGGTGTCGTAGCCCGTGCCCCAGCGCAGCGCGACATCCACTTCGCAGACGCGCTCCACCTCGGTCGCGACCATGTGGCCGTCCGCCTGCAGCACGGGCACCGTCTCGCGGAACGTGCCCTCGCCCTGGATGCGCCACGTGTCCGTCACCGGCGGGTCGATGGCGAGGTAGTCGACGAACTCGGAGATGCCGCCCTCGTACAGGTACGACGTCTCGATCGGCCCGGCGGGAGCGCCGTCGTCGCCGACGGGCGCCGTACCGGCGCGCTCGTCGCGCACCACGATCTCGAGGCCCGGGACCAGGAACGCCGTCTGTCGCGCACGCGTCTCCAGCTCCGCCAGCTGGAACGCGGCGTCCTTCGTGAAGATCTGCCGGTCGGCCCAGTAGCGCACGCGCGTGCCGGTGACGCCGCGCGGCGCCTTGCCGATGACCCGCAGCTCGCTCTTCTCCTCGAACGGCGTGAACGGCGCGTCGGGCCGCTTCTCGCCGGAGTCGCGGAACACGCCAGGCTCGCCGCGGTGGAACGACATCGCATAGGTCTTGCCGCCGCGATCGACCTCGACGTCGAGACGCTCGGAGAGGGCGTTGACCACCGAGGCACCGACGCCGTGCAGTCCACCGGACGCGGCGTACGAGCCGCCGCCGAACTTCCCGCCGGCGTGCAGCTTGGTGTAGACGACCTCGACGCCGGACAGCCCGGTGCGCGGTTCGACGTCGACCGGGATGCCGCGGCCTCGGTCGTGCACCTCGACGCTGCCGTCCTCGTGCAGGATGATGTCGATGCGCGACCCGTTGCCGGCGACGGCCTCGTCGACGGAGTTGTCGATGATCTCCCACAGGCAGTGCATGAGCCCGGGCGAACCGTTCGAGCCGATGTACATGCCCGGTCGTTTGCGGACCGCCTCGAGTCCTTCGAGCACCTGGAGATGATGGGCGGAGTACTCGGCATTCACAATCTCCGAGTCTATTCGCGCGGGCGCCGTGGACTCGGCCGACACTCCCCACGCGTCGGCAGTCGGCGCGGGCCCGTACGCGCTGAGCGAAACACGCCGACAACCGGGCATGCCCACAGGCGGGGCGTGGTTGTATTGAGCACGACCAACAAGGACGCCGACACCCGAGGAGGCCCCGAGATGAATGCAACGACCGAACGTGAGACCTCCGCTGTCGAGTTCCGGCTGACCGCGATGGACCGGTGCGACTCCTGCGGTGCGCAGGCCTACATCGCCGCCGAGGTCAACGGCTCCGAGCTCCTGTTCTGCGCCCACCACGGCCGCAAGTACGAGGAGAAGCTCCGCAGCGTCGCCACCAGCTGGCACGACGAGACCGCTCGCCTCGTCGAGACGGTCTGATCGCGCGGGTGGAGTGAGCCGGACCCGCCGGCTCAGTCCACCGGCACGCGACGGATCCGCGGACTCAGCCGCGTGAGGATCTCCTCTCCGACCGTGTCGATCCGTTCCGCGAGCGTCGTGGCCGAGGACTCGCCCGCCTCTCCGGGACCGAAAATCGTCACCTCGTCCCCGACGGACAGTCCCGCCCATCCCTCGATCTGCGCGAAGAACGGTTCGATCCTTTCGAGCACGCGTGCTCCGGCCGGCGTGCCGACCCGGGCCCCGACGAGCGTCGATGGCAATCCGTCGAAGGCGCCGACCTCGATCACCGCGCGGCCCTCCTCCACGCGTGCGACCGGCGCCACCAGTCGCGCGACCGGGCGCACACCCTCCAGCTCGGGCCCGTCCGCGGAGCGGATCCCGTAGCAGAACGCACCGATGCGGGCGACGGTGCCCCGCAGCTCGGGCCGCCACCACGACGCGGCGGACGCGGTGAGGTGAAGGGCGGCCGGTGTCGGGCCCGTCCCCCCGGCGGCGCGGACCGCATCGAGGAACACGGCCTGCGCGTCATCGTCCTCGCGATCGCTCGCCTCCGCGATGTGGCTCCAGATCCCCTCCAGGGACAGCTGTCCGGCAGCCTCTGCAGCCCGAGCCTGCGCGATCGCCCCCGGCCAGTCCTCCGGGAGCACGCCGTTGCGGTGCAGGCCCGTGTCGATCTTCAGGTGCACGCGCGCAACAGCCCCGAGCGCCTCGGCGCGCGCGATGATGCGGTGCAGGTACTCCACAGTGCCCACGCCGAGGTCGATCCCCTGGAGCAGCGCCTCGTCGATCTCCGCATCCGTCGAGGTGGCCCACGCGAACACCCTCGCCTCAGGGCCAACGATCCTTCGCACGTCGAGGCCGCCCCGCACGTCGTAGCTTCCGAACGACGCCACCCCCGCCTGTACGGCCGTCTCCACGGTCCAGGTGAGGCCGTGGCCGTAGGCGTCGTCCTTGAGCACGAGCATGAGCTCGCATCCGTCGAGGCGGGAGGTGACCGCCGCGATGTTGTCGCGGAGCGTCCGCGCGCTCAGCCGCAGCTCGGGGCGGCTCATGCCTCCCACCCCCGCACGGCATGCGAACCGGCGACCGCGACCAGCTCCGCGGCGGACATGTCCGTCGCCGAGGACCATCGGACGATCTCGTCTCGGGCGGGTCCGGTGCCACCGAAGTACGTCACCTCGGCGCCGACCGGGGCCTCCGTGCCCTCCAGATCGACGACGCAGACGTCCATGGCCACGCGGCCGACGATCGGGCGGAGGATGCCGTCCACCTCGACCAGGGCGACGTTGCCGAGCGCGCGCACGATGCCCTGGGCGTACCCTCCGGTCACGAGCGCGACCGTGGTGTCGCCCGACGCGCGGAACGTGTAGCCGTAGGAGACGGCGTCGCCCGCGCGCAGCGGCTTGGTCGACATCACGCGTCCCGTCAGCCGCAGGACCGGTGTCGCGTCATGATTGCTGCCGGGGAGGCCGTAGAGGATCGACGGGTCGATGTCCGGTTCCCCCGTGGTGACCCCGGCGATGCCCTCCAGCCGCAGCATCTCCACCTCGCCCTCGCTGTCCACGCGCACCTCGCGGGCACCGGCCACCGTCACGGCGTGGGCCACGGCGAGCAGCCCGTGACCCCAGGCGTCGCGGCGCAGGTCTGCTCGCTCTCCCCCCTCGCGGACGGCCGCAACCGCTGCGGCGGTGAGGGCGGAGCGGGAGATCAGCGCCCGCGGAAGCGCACTCGAGGTCGTGTCACACACGTGATCCAGCCTAGCTTCGTGTTCCGGGATCCCGGTGTGACTCCCCCGTAGACTGGACGGCATCCCCAACCCCCGGAGCTCCATGACTCGTCTTTCTCTCGCGCCCCGCATCCGCTACCTCCTCGGCCGCGCCCGTCGCATCGACGTCGGCTCCGTCGTCGAGCGAGCGAAGGAGGCCTCTGCACAGCACCACAAGCCCGTCCCGACGATCGTCGTGGACATGCTGTGGTCCGCCGCGCGGCACAACGTGGGGTTCCAGGACTACATCGACTACGACTTCGCGATGCTCACCCGTGCCGAGCGCGACACCTACATGACGCACCCCGTGTCGAACCAGCTCTCCCAGAAGTACGACCACCCGGACTTCCGGTGGATCTTCCAGGACAAGATCGAGTTCAACCGGAAGTTCTCCGAGCACCTCCATCGCGAGTGGCTGGTGGTCGAAGAGGGCAACGCCGCCGAGGTGCGCGCGCTCACGGAACGCCTGGGGACCATCGTCACCAAGGAGCCGGTCGGTCAGGCGGGCACCGGTGTGCACCGGTACCACGCGGCCGATATCGACGACTGGGATGCCTTCCACCGCGGGCTGCTGAGTCGCGGCGAGCTCCTCATCGAAGAGGTCATCCGACAGCACGACGACCTCGCCGCCGTCTGCCCTGGCACCGTGAACACGACCCGCATCACCGCGTTCTTCGACGGCGAGAAGGCGCACATCCTCGCGATGGCACAGAAGTTCGGGCGGGGCGCCGTGAGCGATCAGATGACCTTCGGGGGCTTCTACACGATGCTCGACGAGAACGGACACGCGGTCGGCGCGGGGTACGACTCGCACGGCCACGTGCACGAGACGCACCCGGACTCGGGCTTCCGCATCGCGGACTTCCAGCTGCCCTTCATGGACGAGGTGCGAGCCTTCATCGACCGGGTGGCCAGGGTCGTGCCCGAGGTGCAGTACGTCGGCTGGGACGTCGTCGTCACGCCGGACGGTCCCGTGCTCGTCGAGGGCAACTGGGGCGCCGGCGTGTACGAGAACAAGCCCAGCGTCACCGGGATCCGCACCGGCCACAAGCCGCGCTACCGCGAGGTCATCGGGTTCTGACCACCACGACAGAACGCCCCCGGATTCCTCCGGGGGCGTTCTCGTCGAACCAGCAGATCAGACCGCGCGGACGATGCCGAGCGGCGTGGACTCCAGTCCCTGGCCGAGCGGATTGTCGCCGAGGATCTTCACCAGCCGGGCTTCGCCGGCCTTGTCGAGCGTCGATCCGAGGATGTTGCCGCCGAGGTCGTTGATGTCCACCACCGCGACCTCCACCTGCCCACCGAGCAGGCCCTTGAGCCGTGCTGCGACGCCGTCCGGGTCCTTCGGGCCGAGCACCACGGCCTGGTTGTACGGCGGGATCGTGTGCTTGGTGGGGCCATCGATCGCGCGCGCCTTGTCCCCGGCGATGCGATAGAAGTCACCCTTTCGTCCGAACGCCTTGGTGACCGCGGAGACGGCGGCGGCGAACAGGATACGCGGCGTGCCGCACTCCCGCAGGGCCATCTCCATGGTCTCGGGCATGCCGAGCCCGATGCCGTAGGGCGTGCGCGTGACGTACTTCGAGAGGAACAGCGCGAGCTTGCGCGGCGTGATCTCGTCCAGGCGGTACGACCGACCCTGCGTGATCGCCACGATCTTCTCCGTGACGAACAGCAGGTCTCCCGGCTGCACGGCGTCCTTCGCGTATTCGGTGATGACCGCGTCGAGGTCGTCGTCCGGCATCACCACGCGGGTGCGCAACGGGATGCGCGCGTAGCTCGTGCCGTCGACGCTGGTCTCGAGCGCCTTGCCCTCGTTCGCCTGCATCACTCGAGGTAGTCCCGCAGCGACTGCGAGCGGCTCGGGTGGCGCAGCTTCGCCATCGTCTTCGACTCGATCTGACGGATCCGCTCACGCGTCACGCCGAACGTGTCACCGATCTGGTCGAGCGTCTTGGGCTGACCGTCGCCGAGGCCGAAGCGCATGCGGATCACGCCCGCCTCCCGCTCCGAGAGCGAGTCGAGCAGCTGCTCGAGCTGGCGCTGCAGCATCGTGAAGCCCACGGCATCGGCGGGGACGACCGCCTCGGTGTCCTCGATCAGGTCACCGAACTCGCTGTCGCCGTCCTCACCGAGCGGAGTGTGCAGGGAGATGGGCTCACGGCCGTACTTCTGCACCTCCACGACCTTCTCCGGGGTCATGTCGAGCTCGCGGCTCAGCTCCTCCGGGGTGGGCTCACGACCCAGGTCCTGCAGCATCTGCCGCTGCACGCGGGCGAGCTTGTTGATGACCTCGACCATGTGCACGGGGATGCGGATCGTGCGGGCCTGGTCGGCCATGGCGCGCGTGATCGCCTGACGGATCCACCAGGTCGCATAGGTCGAGAACTTGAAGCCCTTGGTGTAGTCGAACTTCTCGACGGCGCGGATCAGACCGAGGTTTCCCTCCTGGATCAGGTCGAGGAACTGCATGCCGCGACCGGTGTACCGCTTGGCGAGCGAGACGACGAGCCGCAGGTTCGCGCCGAGCAGGTGGCTCTTGGCTCGCTGGCCGTCGCGGGCGACCCACTGGAGGTCGAGACCCAACTGACTCGACTTCTCGGCCGGGGTCATCGCGGACAGCTTCTCCTCGGCGAACAGACCCGCCTCGATGCGCATCGCGAGCTCGACCTCTTCGGCCGCGTTCAGCAGCGCGACCTTTCCGATCTGCTTCAGGTAGTCCTTGACGGGGTCGGCCGTGGCGCCGGTGATCTGCGTCGAGTAGACGGGGACGTCCTCGTCGTCGTTCGACGAGATGACGATCGCGCCGGTGGGCAGCGGCTCGGTGAACGCCGGCTTGGCGTCCTCCTCCTCGTCGTCCCCCGCGCTCTCCTCGGCGGAATCGGTCGCGGCGTCGTCTTCCTCGACGACCTCCTCCGACTTCTTCTTCTTCGCCGCGCCGCGCTTGGCGGCACCGCGCTTGGCGGGCGCTGCCTCGTCGAGGTTCTCGACCTCGATCTCCTCGTCGGGCGTGGGTTCTTCGGCGGCCTTCTTCGTCCGTGTGTTCTTCGTCGTGGCAGGAGTCACGTTTCGCCTTTCACGGAGCCGATCACGGGCCCCGGGACATTTCGGACACTAGTAAGACCCTTGTCAAGTCCGGAGTTCGAAAACGCCGATTGACAACGGGTCGGACTCCTAGTATCGCACACGTGTGGCGCTCCGGATGCAATCCGGCGAAGTTCGGGTCGATCCTGCTCAGCCGCGGCCGGGCTTGTCCTCGTCGCCCGACGGTCGCGTGGCCAGGTAGCGCTCGAGCTCCGCCGCCAGCTCGTCCGCGCTCGGCAGGTCGCGCTCGCTGAACCCGCCCTCGTCGTAGCTGTCGTCCTCGGGGTCGCGGCCTGCCATGTAGGCGTCGTAGCGGCGCTCCAGGTTGTGGACCATCTGCTGCAGCTCGTCGTTCGCCGCGACCTGCTCGTCCACCCTGGCGATGTAGTCCTCCCGGCGCTCGCGCACGGCGTCGAGCATGAGCACCAGTCCCGTGGATGCCATGAGCTTCTCGGCCGCAGCGCTGACCGCGTCGGGGTTCTCCGTCTCGGCGAGGTAGTGAGGCACGAGCAGCACGAAGCCCACCACTCGTTCGCCGCGCTCGGCGAAACGGAACTCCAGCAGATGCCCCGCGGTCGCCGGCACCTGCGTACGCGGGCGCCACACCGAGTGCGAGACCACGAGGTCACGGCGGTTGCCGCTCACCGTCGTGCCGATGGGGCGGGTATGCGGCACGGGCATGGCGATCGAATGCACCCAGTGCAGTCCGGATGCCTCGTACTCCGCGGCGAGGTCGAGCACGGTCTCGGCGAAGGCGTTCCACGCGAAGTCCGGTTCGTAGCCCGCGAGGAGGAGGAACGGGCGACCGAGGGCGTCCGTCGCGAGCGAGAGCTCCAGCCGAGGCGGCCGGAACTCGGTGAGGTGGTCCTGATCGAAGGAGATCACCGGACGGCGGGCCCGGTAGTCGAGGAGCACATCGTTGTCGAAGATCACGAGCGGCTGCGGAGATGTGGACTCGCGGAGGTGGTCGATCAGTCCGGACACCGCGCTCCCGGCATCCGTGAAGCCGGTCAGGAGCACGACGAGGGGCAGTCCGTGCGGCACCGTCGGCGCGTTCGCGACGCGTTCGTGGATCTCTCCGGAGAAGGGCATGACTCCATGCTACGAGCAGGTCCCGACGAGGGGCCCCGGGCCGTCTCGCTGAGAGCGAACACGCGGGGGCACGCGGGGCCGCCCGGTCGCAGAGGTCCTCCTAGGATGGAGAGCATGACGCTTCCCGTGCTCTCGCACACCACCGATCAGTTCCCCGGAAGCGCTGCCGATGCCGCAGTGCTCGTCGTTCCCGATCTCTCGGATTCGGCCGAGTCGCTGGAGGCCTACCCCGGCCTCGCCGAGGTCCTCGAAGGCATCGGGTTCACCGGTGCCGCCGGATCGTTCGCCCGCGTGTACGCGCCCGACGTCTCCACCCTGCCGTTCGCCGTCGTCGGTGCCGGGAAGAGCATCGACGACGCCGCGATCCGCAGCGCCGCCGGTGTCGCCCTCCGCTCGCTGACCGGGTTCCCGCACGTCGCGCTCGGGCTCGCCTCCGGCCTCGACGGCCACGCCGCCGCCGCCGCCGAGGGGGCCGTGCTCGGCGGTCACCGCTTCGACGGCTACCACACCGAGAAGGGCAAGGCGCGCGCCGAACGGATCACCGTCCACGCGGACCTCGACGACGAGACGATCACCCGAGCGCAGACCCTGGGCGAAGCCGTCGCGCTGATCAAGGATCTGGTGAACGTCCCCGCGGAGTGGCAGAGCCCCGCGCAGCTCGCGCAGAGCGCGGCCGACAGCGTCGCCGAGCTCGATGTCACCGTCGACATCTTCGACGAGGCCGCGCTGGCGGAGCAGGGCTTCGGCGGAATCCTCGGGGTCGGGCAGGGGTCCGACCGGCCGCCGCGTCTGGTCCGCCTCGACTACTCCCCCGCAGACGCCGTGCGGCACCTCGCCCTGGTCGGCAAGGGCATCACGTTCGACACCGGTGGCCTCTCCCTCAAGCCGGCCGCCTCGATGGTGGGCATGAAGTTCGACATGGCCGGGGCCGCGACGTCCCTGGCCGCCCTTCGCGCCATCGCCCGGCTCGGGCTCCCGGTGCGCGTCACCGCCTGGCTCTGCATCACCGACAACATGCCGTCCGGCCGGGCCCTGCGCCCCGGTGATGTCATCCGCATCCTCGACGGCACGACGGTCGAGGTGCAGAACACCGACGCCGAAGGGCGCCTGGTCCTCGCCGACGGCCTGGTCGCCGCCAGCCGAGAGCACCCCGACGTCATCATCGACGTCGCGACGCTGACCGGTGCGATCGTCGCCGCCCTCGGACACCGGCACACGGGCGTGTTCGGCGACGACGAGACGGTGACGCGGTTCCTCGCCGCGGCGGAGCAGACCGGAGAGCCCGCCTGGCACATGCCGCTGCCCTCGTACATGGAGGAGTCCCTCGAGTCGCCGATCGCCGACCTGCAGAACGCGAACATGGGCGACCGGATGGGCGGCGCCTCGTTCGCCGGTCTGTTCCTGCGACGCTTCGTCGGACCGGTCTCGGACGCCGAGGACGCCGCCCGCATCCCCTGGGTGCACCTCGACATCGCGGGCTCCGGCGAACACGCCGGTGCGCCGTACGGCTTCACGGAGAAGGGTCCAACGGGGGCGATGGTCCGATCGATCGTCGCCTTCGCCGAAGCAGCATCCCACACGGAGGCATAACACCGATGACAACCCACACCTTCGACATCGTCGTGCTCGGCGGTGGCAGCGGCGGCTACGCGGCCGCGCTGCGCGCCAGCGAACTCGGCAAGTCGGTCGCGCTGATCGAGAAGGACAAGGTCGGAGGCACCTGTCTGCACCGCGGCTGCATCCCGACCAAAGCGCTGCTGCACGCGGCGGAGGTGGCGGAGCATGTGCGCGACGCCGCAGCGGTGGGGATCTCGGCCACCCTCGACGGCATCGACGCGCCGGGCGTGCGTGCATACCGCGAGGGCATCGTCGCGAAGAAGTACAAGGGGCTCGAGGGCCTCGTCAAGGCGCGTGGCATCACCACGGTCACCGGGACGGGACGGCTCAACGCAGACCGGAGCGTCAGCGTCGGCGACGACGTGTACGTCGGGACGGACGTCGTGCTCGCCACCGGCTCGTACAGCCGCACGCTTCCCGGGCTCGACATCGGCGGCCGCATCCTGACCAGCGAGCAGGCGCTCGCGCTCGATGTGATCCCCGAGCGCGTCATCGTGCTCGGCGGCGGTGTGATCGGCGTGGAGTTCGCGAGCGTCTGGTGCTCCTTCGGTGTCGAGGTCACGATCGTCGAGGCGCTGCCGCACCTCGTGCCGAACGAGGACATCGCGATGAGCAAGGGGCTCGAGCGCGCGTTCCGGCGCCGCGGCATCAAGTACTCGCTCGGAGTGCGGTTCCAGCAGGCCACCCAGGACGACACGTCCGTCAGCGTGACCCTCGAGAACGGCACGGAGCTCACCGCGGACTACCTGCTCGTCGCAGTCGGTCGCGGTCCCGCCACGGCCGATCTGGGCTTCGAGGAGGCGGGCGTCGTCCTCGACCGCGGATTCGTCACGGTCGACGAGGAACTGCGCACCGGGGTTCCCGGGGTGTGGGCCGTCGGCGACATCGTCCCAGGACTCCAGCTCGCCCACCGGGGCTTCCAGCAGGGCATCGCGGTGGCCGAGCGCATCGCCGGCCTCTCCCCCGCGACGGTCCCCGACGTGCAGATCCCGAAGGTCACGTACTCCAGCCCCGAGGTCGCCTCGGTCGGGCTGACCGAGGAGGCGGCCGTGGCCGCGCACGGCGCCGACGCGGTGTCGTCCTACGAGTACAACCTCGCCGGCAATGGCAAGAGCGAGATCATCGGAACGGGCGGCCTCGTCAAGGTCGTCCGCCAGAAGGACGGCCCGGTGCTCGGCGTGCATCTGATCGGTGACCGCGTCGGCGAGCTCATCACCGAGGGTCAGCTCGCTGTGGCCTGGGAGGCGCACCCCGAGGACATCGCTCCGCTCATCCATGCGCACCCCACGCAGAGCGAAGCGCTCGGCGAGGCCTTCCTCGCGCTGGCCGGAAAGCCCCTGCACGCCCTCTGAGCACCAACCGGTGCCCGAGTCACTAAGCTAGACAAGCGTCATACAACTTCTGAAGGAGACTCAGTCATGAGCACATCCGTGGTCCTCCCCGCTCTCGGTGAGAGCGTCACAGAGGGTACGGTCACCCGCTGGCTCAAGCAGGTGGGAGACACCGTCCAGGCGGACGAGGGCCTGCTCGAGATCTCGACCGACAAGGTCGACACCGAGATCCCCTCCCCGGTCACCGGCGTGATCGAGGAGATCCTCGTCGCCGAGGACGAGACCGTCGAGGTCGGTGCCCTGCTCGCTCGCATCGGCGACGGCAGCGCCGCAGCCCCGGCGGGCGACGCGCCCGCTGCGGCCGCCCCCGAAGCGGAGGCCGCCCCTGCCGAGGCCCCTGCCGCGACCGAGACTCCTGCTGAAGCGCCGGCTCCGGCCGAGGCTCCTGCGGCCGAGGCTCCCGCTCCCGCCGCCGAGGCTGCGCCGTCCGGTGACGCCACCGACATCGTGCTTCCCGAGCTCGGCGAGAGCGTCACCGAGGGAACGGTCACCCGCTGGCTCAAGCAGGTCGGTGACTCGGTCGAGGTCGACGAGGCTCTTCTGGAGATCTCGACGGACAAGGTCGACACGGAGATCCCCTCGCCCGTCGCCGGCGTGCTCCAGGAGATCGTCGCGGCCGAGGACGAGACCATCGCGGTCGGCGCCGTCCTGGCCCGCGTCGGTTCCGGCGCTGCCCAGCCTGCCGCCACCGAGGCACCTGCCGCGCCGCAGGCCGCGCCCGAGGCGCCCGCCTCCCCGGCACCCGCTGAGGCTCCGGCCGCACCGCAGGCGGCTCCCGCCCAGCCCCAGGCTCCGGCCGCGGCCCCTGCACCTGCTGCCCCTGCTCCGGCGCAGGCCGCACCGGCTCCCGCAGCGACCGAGGCGCCCGCTCCGAAGCTCTCGCTGCGGACGGAGAACGACAACCTCTACGTCACCCCGCTGGTGCGCCGTCTGGCCGCACAGCAGGGCGTGGATCTCGCTTCCGTGACGGGTACCGGTGTCGGCGGGCGCATCCGCAAGGAGGATGTGCTCAAGGCTGCCGAGTCCGCATCGCAGGCTCCGGCCGCCACGAATGCGGCTCCGGCTCCCGCACCGCTCGAGGTCTCCCCGCTGCGGGGTACGACCCAGCCGATGTCGCGTCTGCGCAAGGTACTCGCCAAGCGCGCGGTCGAGTCCATGCAGCAGACGGCGCAGCTCACCACGGTTGTGGAGGTCGACGTCACCGCGCTGGCGGAGTACCGCGACAGCGTCAAGGGCTCGTTCCTCGAGAAGACCGGCGACAAGCTCTCGTTCCTGCCGTTCTTCGCGCTGGCCGCCGCCGAGGCGCTGCAGGCCTTCCCGATCGTGAACGCGACGGTCGACGGTGAGCAGATCGTCTACCCGGCCACCGAGAACGTCTCGATCGCGGTCGACACCGAGCGCGGGCTGCTCACTCCGGTGCTGCGCGACGCCGCGTCGAAGAACATCGCTCAGATCGCTCACGAGATCGCCGACCTCGCGGCCCGCACGCGCGACAACAAGCTGAAGCCGGACGAGCTGGCCGGCGGGACCTTCACGCTGACCAACACCGGTTCCCGCGGTGCGCTGTTCGACACGCCCGTCGTGTTCCTTCCGCAGTCCGCCATCCTCGGCACCGGCACGGTCGTCAAGCGTCCGGGTCTCGTCAAGGTCGGCGGAACCGACGCGATCGCGGTCCGTTCGTATGTGTACCTCGCTCTGTCGTACGATCACCGCATCATCGACGGTGCCGACGCGGCGCGCTTCCTCGGTGCGGTGAAGGCGCGCCTCGAAGCGGCGCAGTTCGCCCCGCAGCTGGGCGCCTGACCGAACGATCATTCTGGCTGGTCCGCGACGTCGTACACGTCGCGGACCAGCCATTTGTCGTCCTGCCGCACGAGTACGACCATCGCGGTGGGACTCGCGGCGTCCGCCTCCGCCGGCCGAGCGACGCGGGTGACCGCGACGTCGCCGTACTCGTCGACCAGCTCGACCGTGAGCTCACCGCTGAGCGCGCGCACGGCGTCGACGGTTCCTGCGGAACCGGGCGCGATCGCGGCGACGCACTCCGCGTCCCCGGCGGAGTGACAGGCCTCAGCGGCGGAGACGAGCGTCGGGACGGCGGCGGCGGGGTCGCCCGCGTCCGCGACGCGCGGCGTGGGGGCAGCAGACGCGTGCTCGGCTCCTGTCGTCGATGACCCGCCTTTCGCCCGACCATCCCCGGTCGACGTCG
Source organism: Microbacterium sufflavum (assembly GCF_023091155.1). Classification (NCBI taxonomy): domain Bacteria; kingdom Bacillati; phylum Actinomycetota; class Actinomycetes; order Micrococcales; family Microbacteriaceae; genus Microbacterium; species Microbacterium sufflavum. Next base: position 2,986,449 of record NZ_JAHWXK010000001.1, read on the forward strand.
GCGTCGGCGCCGTCCCCGCCGCGGTGGAGGCACCTCGGGCGTCGCTCCCGCCGTCGCCGCTCGGCCACATCAGCCCGCCCACGAGCACGACGGCCGCACCCGCTGCCGCGATCAACAGCAGTCGGCGACGAGGTGCGCGGGGAGCCGCGGCCCGATCCCGCCCCCTACCGCTCGTCGCCCGCCGCACGCGGACGGCCTCCCTGGCGTCGGCGATCCGCGACGCGATGTCCTCCCGCAACATCCGCACGGCGCTGCGGACTCTCGCCCGGGTGGTCCGTGGGGTACGGACCGCGGACCTCCGCGTCGCGAGGCTCCTCCGCGTCGGGGCGACCCCGCCCACAGCGGGCTCGACGACGCGGGAGAGGTCTCGCGCCCGCACCGGCTTCGTCGTCTGATGCTCCAGGGGACGTGGGGACACGAGGGCGAGAAGCTCGCACTCCCACTCGTCGAGAAGCCGCCGCGGAACCCGGGGGTGCTCCAGTCGTTCGCGCAGTCCATCCCCCACCCGGTCGAGAACACGCCTCAGCGCTCGATCGGTCTCGCAGTCCCTGAGCGTCTCGACGATCGTCGCCGCTGCGGACCGGATCCCGCTCCCCTCACCGATGACGAACAGGGGTCGCCCGCCGTCGGTGAGCCACCACGTACCCTCGACGCCGCTGCCCACGCGCGCCAGTTCACCGATGCCGCGCAGCAGACTCACCGCCACCGTGCACACCTCACCCTGACGCAACCGCTGCCCCGAGGCGGACCGTCGGTCGATGAACGCCTGCAACCGATCGGTGCACCAGGGCAGCAGCACATCGTGGCCGTCCGCACGTCGGACGATGTCCAGCGGTCCGGCGACGTGCTGTGCGCCCGCGAAGTGCCAGCCCGCCCATCCCGCGAGCTCCTCGCTCGGACACCGCACCGCCACGCCGTCGCCGCTGGTGACGAGCGCCCCCGCGAAGGGGGTGTCCGGCGACGACAGCATCCGCAGCGTGCGGTGCGCTCGTGCCAGCAGGGGCGGTGGGGCCGTCTCGATCGTCTGGGCGTCGGTCATGCGCCCATCTCACCCGAGGGATCGTGCGCCCGGAGCCATCCACGGCGTGAGCGGAAAGGTCCGCCGGCTGCGGCTGGCTGTGCAGAGCGAGTCCTCGTGCTGCTCCGCTCCGCGCGAACGACGACATCGTCAGGGTCCGGGACTCGGTAGGCTGGATGTCATGGCAAAGCGTGCTCCCGAACCCGAGAAGCGTCCTGGGTTCTTCTCCCAGATCAAGTCCCTCTTCCGGTTCACGCGCGAGGCCTACCCGTGGCTCCCCTGGGCGCAGGCCGGCATCCTCGTCGGCGGCATCCTGCTCGGCCTCGTCGCCGGCTACCTCATCCCGCCGTTCCAGGTGTGGACCCTCGTGCTCTGGGGCATCACCGGCCTCATGCTGGGCGTGCTCGGCGCGCTGTTCCTCATGACGCGACTGTCGACCTCGGCGATGTACACCAAGATCGACGGCATGCCCGGGGCGACCGGTCACGTGCTGAGCACCAGTCTCGGGCGTCGCTGGCAGGCATCGGAGACCCCGGTGGGGATCAACCCGAAGACCCAGGAGGCCGTGTACCGCACGATCGGTCGCGGCGGCATCGTGGTGGTCGGCGAAGGTGCCCGCGGCCGCCTCACGCGCCTGGTCAACGAGGAGCGGAGCAAGGCGCAGCGCGTCGCGCACGGTGTCCCCGTGACCGTGCTCTACGTCGGGCACGGCGAGGACGAGGTGCCCATCGCCGACCTCGCCAAGACCATCAAGAAGCTTCCCAAGGCCATCGACAAGGCCACCATGGCCGCGGTGATCCGTCGCGTCGACTCCGTGTCGCAGTCGCTCTCGTCGCTGCCGATCCCGAAGGGCATCGACCCCACCAAGGTGCGCCCGCAGCGTCCGCGCTGACCCGCACACCGCACGATCGACGCGCGGCCGTCCTCCTCGGAGGGCGGCCGCGCGTCGTCACTCCGACAGCGGCTGCTTCGGCAGGCGCCGCACCTTCGCCCGGCGACGACGACGCTCCGGGATCATCGAGCGCATCTCTTCGAGCTTGCCGAAGCAGAACAACCGGTCGTCCGCCTCCAGCACGACGTGCTTGCGCGGGTTCGGGATCACGCTCACCCCGCGGTGCAGCGTGAGCACGGTGATGTCACGCTCCCACAGTCCGGCTTCACCCAGGGTCTTCCCCACCAGGTCGGCGGCGCCGTGCACCATCAGCTCCGCCACGCCGTACCCCGTCGACACCGTCAGGCGCTGTCGCACGTCGATCTCGGGGAACGCCACCTGCCCGGCGATGTAGTCGATGATGGCGCCGGCGACGTCGAGCTTCGTGGCCGTCTCGATGCCCTGCAGTCCCGGCGAGGAGTTCACCTCCATGACGAGCGGTCCCTCGTCGCCCTCGAGCATGTCCACTCCCGCCACCCGCAGCCCCATGATCTGCGCCGAACGGACGGCCGCCCGCTCGTACACCGGGTCGAGCTCGATCGCCTCCACCGATCCGCCGCGGTGCACGTTCGAGCGGAACTCGTCGCCGGCCGCCGACCGCCGCATCGCCGCGACCACACGGTCGCCCACGACCAGCGCACGGATGTCGCGCCCACGACTCTCGGAGATGAACTTCTGGATCAGCACGTTCTGCTTCGTGGAGTGCAGGGTCTCGATGATCGCCTCGGCGACCTTGACCTGTGGGGCGAGGATCACGCCGATCCCCTGCGTGCCCTCGAGCAGCTTGATCACGACCGGGGCACCGCCGACGCGCTCGATCGCCGGGCGCACATCGGCGCGGTTGCGCACGAAAGCGGTGGGCGGCATCGCGATGTTGTGCCGGGAGAGGATCTGGTTGGCGCGGAGCTTGTCGCGCGCGCTCGAGATGCCGTTGGCAGTGTTCGGGGTGTACACGTCCATCTGCTCGAACTGGCGGACCACCGCCGTACCGAAGTAGGTGATCGAGTTCCCGATGCGCGGCAGGATCGCGTCGTAGTCGCTCAGCTGGCGTCCCCGGTAGTGCAGGTCGGGCTCATCGGAGGTGAGGTCGATCGCGAAGCGAAGGGTGTTCAGCACCTTGACGTTGTGCCCCCGCTGCAGCGCGGCGGCCCGGAGGCGCTGGGTGGAGTACGCCTGCGGCGCACGGGACAGCACTGCGATCTTCACGGGGGATTTCCTGCCAGGATGTATCAGGTGAGTAGGTCTACCCATTCAAACACCCTCACGGGGTGGCGAGAGTGGGTCAGCCTGCCCGATCTCGGCGTCGACTGGATCAAGGCGAAGATCGACACCGGCGCGCGCACCTCATCGCTGCACGCGTTCGACGTGCACGAGTTCGAGCGTGAGGGCGAGGCGTGGGTCCGCTTCCGGGTGAACCCGTGGCAGGACAGCCAGGACGACGCGGTCGTCGTCGAGTGCCCTGTGCACGATCGCCGCGCCGTGCGCAGCTCGTCCGGGCACGCGCAGGAGCGTCTGGTGGTGCAACTGATCATCCGCCTGGTCGACCGCGAGGTGCTGGCCGAGGTCACCCTCAGCAACCGGGACGAGATGGGGTTCCGCATGCTCATCGGTCGCGAGGCCCTGCGTCACGGCTACGTCGTGGACCCCGCGCGCTCGTTCCTCGGTGGAAGGGCACCGCGCGAGGCACGCCGCCGCAACCGGGGACGCGTCTGAGGCAAGCGGGCGACCCGACGCGGCTCAGGCGCGGATGAGGACGGTGCCGACCGCCTTGTCGTGCAGACCGCGCTGATCCGCATCCCAGACGACCGCCGGGATCACGACGAGCAGCAGCAGCGTGCGGACGACCGGCCGCCACAGCCCGATCCAGGCGCCGTCGAGACGCACCAGGCGCATGCCGAGGATGCGGTGACCCGGGCTACCCCCCGCGGTGGGGATGAACAGGATCTGCAGGACCGCGAACACCAGCAGCGGGGCGAACTGCGTCAGACCCGCCTCGGACGGCAGCGCGAACTGGTCGAACCCGAGGAAGCCGGTGGCGATGATCGTGGCGGCCGCATAGTCGATCACGAGAGCGCCGATGCGTCGTCCGGGACGGGCAATGCTTCCCGTTCCCGACTCCGGGAGTCCGAGTCGTTCACCGGGGTACCTGTTCACCGCATCCGTCACCACACCAGCCTACCGAGCCGCCGGAACCGCCCCTTCCGCCCTCACGCTGTAACACGCTCGAAACAAAGCGGATACCGTGGAGAAATCCCCCGTCCGTACTGTGCAGAATGGCCCCGAAGCCATCGATCCGCATCACAGGAGTCGTTACATGTTCAAAGATTCGTCCGAGGTACTGGCCTACATCAAGGAGAACGACGTCAAATTCCTTGACATCCGGTTCACCGATCTCCCTGGCGTGCAGCAGCACTTCAACATCCCTGCGGCGACGGTCGACGAGGCCTTCTTCACGGACGGGCAGCTGTTCGACGGCTCCTCGATCCGCGGCTTCGCGAGCATCCACGAGTCGGACATGCAGCTCATCCCCGACGTGACGACGGCCTACATGGACCCGTTCCGCGAGGCGAGCACCCTCGTGATGATCTTCGACATCTACAACCCGCGCACCGGCGAGATCTACTCGAAGGACCCGCGTCAGGTCGCCAAGAAGGCCGAGAAGTACCTCGCGTCGACCGGCATCGCCGACACCGCGTACTTCGCGCCCGAGGCCGAGTTCTACATCTTCGACGACGTGCGCTACTCCGTCACGGCGGGCGAGAGCTTCTACAAGGTCGACTCCGAGGAGGCCGCGTGGAACACCGGTCGCGAGGAGGAGGGCGGCAACCTCGCCAACAAGACCCCGTACAAGGGCGGCTACTTCCCCGTGAGCCCGGTCGACAAGACGGCCGACCTGCGCGACGACATCACGCTCAAGCTGATCGAGGCCGGCTTCATCCTCGAGCGCTCGCACCACGAGGTCGGCACGGCGGGCCAGCAGGAGATCAACTACCGCTTCGACACGATGGTGCACTCGGCGGACGACATCCTGAAGTTCAAGTACATCGTGAAGAACACGGCCGAGGAGTGGGGCAAGGTCGCCACCTTCATGCCCAAGCCGCTCTACGGTGACAACGGCTCCGGCATGCACACGCACCAGTCGCTGTGGAACGACGGCAAGCCGCTGTTCTACGACGAGGCCGGCTACGGCCAGCTCAGCGACATCGCCCGCTGGTACATCGGCGGCATCCTGGCGCACGCTCCCGCGCTGCTCGCCTTCACGAACCCGACGCTGAACAGCTACCACCGTCTGGTGAAGGGCTTCGAGGCTCCGGTCAACCTGGTGTACTCGGCCGGCAACCGCTCCGCCGCGATCCGTATCCCGATCACGGGCTCCAACCCGAAGGCCAAGCGCATCGAGTTCCGCGCTCCCGACGCCTCCGGCAACCCGTACCTCGCCTTCGCAGCGCAGCTCATGGCAGGTCTCGACGGCATCAAGAACCGCATCGAGCCGCACGAGCCGGTCGACAAGGACCTCTACGAGCTTCCGCCCGAGGAGGCCAAGAACATCCCGCAGGTGCCGAACTCGCTGCTCGACTCGCTCGAGGCACTCCGCAACGACCACCAGTTCCTCCTCGAGGGCGGCGTGTTCACCGAGGAGCTCATCGAGACCTGGATCTCCTACAAGTACGAGAACGAGATCCTGCCGATCGCGCAGCGTCCGCACCCGTTCGAGTACGAGCTGTACTTCGGGGTCTGACCCGCACCGCGAAGCGCCCGCCGGGATTCCTGGCGGGCGCTTCCGCGTGTCCGGGGGTCATTCCACACACCCTCTTGCAGGTCCCTGCCCCGGAGTCAAGCCCGAAGACGGGAATCGTGCAGGGCCCTAGCGTGAGAGAGTCGCCGGGCTACCCGACCCGGCGACGGGGAGGCTGCACCATGTGGACGCAGGAGGCGACGCCGACCGAGGCTCTGCTCGACAGCCGATACCGGCTGGGCGATGCCGTGGGCGTCGGCGGCATGGCGACCGTGTACCGCGCCGAGGACATCGCGCTGGAGCGCACGGTCGCGGTCAAGATCTTCCGCACCTCGGACGATGCCGTGACCTCGACGGACCGCGCGCACTCCGAGAAGGCGCTCCTCGCCTCCCTCAATCACCCCAACCTGGTCACGCTCCTCGACGCCCGCCTCGACCCCGGCCGGGCGATGTACCTGGTGATGGAGTTCGTTCCCGGCCCCACGCTCAGCAGCCGCCTCTCCCGCTCCGCCGTGACCCCCCAGGAGGTCGCGACGATCGGTGCCGACGTCGCCTCCGCCCTCCATGCCGCTCACGCGGCGGGCATCGTGCACCGTGACGTCAAGCCCTCCAACGTTCTCCTCACCCCGCCGACGTCGGGCAGCGACCGGTGGACGGCGAAGCTCGCGGATTTCGGGATCGCGTGCATGATCGACACGTCGCGGGTCACCGCGCCGGGCATCGTCCTCGGCACCCTCACGTACATGGCGCCCGAGCAGCTGCGCAACGGCGAGGTACGGCCGTCGGTCGACATCTACGCGCTGGGCCTTGTGCTCCTGGAGGCACTGACCGGCACACCCGGCTTCGCGCCCACCCTGAGCGTCGAGACCGCCCTCGCCCGCCTGCACCTGGCGCCGGACGTTCCCGCGTCGCTCGGACAGGACTGGGGGAGGCTGCTCACCGCGATGACGAGCATCGACCCGGCCGAACGGCCGCACGCCGCCGAGGTCGCGGTCGAGCTGCGGCGGTTGAGCGAAGCACTCGCGGAGGCCGACGAGCGCGCCACCGCTCCCCTTCCCGCCGTCGTCGCGCCCGCCGCCACGCGTGTCCTGCCCGTTCCCGGCTTCCCCTCGCCCGCCGCATCTTCGGCGCCCGTCGCCCCGCTGGTCATCCCTCCCGTGCCGTCGCTCCCCGCCCCCGCGGCTCCGGCTCGGCCGCTCACCCGTGCCCAGGCCCGGCGGCGGCTCGCCGCCCGTGCGGTCGCTGCACCGCGCCGGACACCGCGGCGACGCGACAGTCTGCTCTTCGCCGCCGTCGTCGCCATCGGAGCCGTCACCACGGTCGCGGTGTCGCTGTCGGGCCAGGCCCCACAGGCCGTGGCGAGCTCCGGCGCCGTCCTCAGCGGGATCTCCTCCGTCGAGTCGCCCACGGCCGCCGAGACGGCCCCGCCCACCGTCGTCGAGGTGCCCGCGGCCGTCGCTCCCGCCCCCGCCGAGTCCCTCACCGTCGAGTCCGTCGGCGACGAGCACTCGGCCGACCATGCCGACGACAACCCGGCTGCACAGCAGGACAACGGCAAGGGCAAAGGCAAAGGAGCGAAAGGCAACGGCGAGGGCACGAGGGGCGGAAAGCCGGGTTCCGCGGACCAGGGTTCGCCGACCACGGACGATCGAGCCGCGGTCGAGACGCCCGGCAAGGGCGATAAGGGCACAGGCTCGCAGGGCAAGGGCTCGAACGACTAGGCCCGGCGTTCAGCCGCACGCCCTCGGGTGTCGCTGAGCGCGCCGGGCCCCGGTGTGGAGCAAGATCGAGTGCGAGCACGCACAGTTGGAGGGGACATGCGCCGCAGGAGAATCATCGCGACCGACGAGGCGCAGACCGTATCGGCCCAGCGCCGCTCCCCCACTTCGGTGGTCGCAGGGGCGAGAGCGAACCCGTTCATGTTCGGGCTGCTGGGAGCCCTGGGCGTCCTGGTCGCTCTCGCGATCGGCGGCATCGTCAATCAGCTCGCGACCGTGCTGGTCTACATCGGCGTCGCGATCTTCCTCGCGCTCGGACTCGACCCCATCGTCACCAGCATCGAGCGCAAGCTCCCCCGTCCCGCCGCCGTCGCGATCGTCGTCGCCGGCGTCGTCCTCGCGTTCGCCGGGATCATCCTCGCCATCGTCCCGATCCTCGTCGAACAGATCACCAACCTGATCAAAGACGGTCCGAAGATGATCGAGGACTTCATGAAGACGGACTGGTACAAGGACATGAGCGCCCAGTTCGGCTCGACCATCACCGATGCCGTCAACGGCGTGCTCGGCTTCGTGCAGGACCCCGACAACTTCTTCGACATCGGCGGCGGTGTCTTCGCGGTCGGCGCCGGGATCGCCGGAGGCATCACCGGCGTCACCATCGTCCTGATCCTGACGCTGTACTTCATGGCGTCGCTGCGCAGCATGAAGCGTGTCGCCGCTCGCTTCGTGCCCGCCTACCAGCGCGACACGTTCAGCGAACTCCTGGAGGACGTCTCGAGCGCGGTCGGTCGCTACGTGATCGGTCAGGCGAGCCTCGCCCTGACCAACGGCGTGCTCAGCCTGATCTTCCTCAGCATCATCGGCGCACCGGTGCCGGCGCTGCTGGCCCTCATCGCCTTCATCGGCTCGATGATCCCGCTCGTCGGAACCCTGTCGGCATCGATCATCATCTCGCTGATCTGCCTGTTCGAGTCGCCCACGACCGCGCTCATCGCGATCATCTACTACCTCGTGTACATGCAGATCGAGGCATACGTGCTATCGCCCCGCATCATGAGCCGCGCGGTCGCCGTTCCGGGGGCTCTCGTGGTGATCGCGGCCGTCGCGGGTGGTGCGCTCGGCGGGATCCTCGGCGCGCTGGTGGCCATCCCGATCGCGGCGAGCATCATCATCATCGTGCAGAAGGTCGTGTTCCCGACACAGGACCGGAAGAAGACACCACCGGCCGTGACGGTCGCGTGATCAGCGGACGGTGACGGCGCCCGCCTGCACGCGCACCGCGAACGACGAGATCTCCCCGACCTCCTCGCCGTCGATCTCGAACATCTGCGGAGCCGCAAGGCGCACCTCGATGCGCTCGGCGGAGACGTGCGTGGTGGAGTCCGTGCTCACCGCCTGATCGACACTCCCGAGAATCCGTCGGATGCCGTTGTCCCACACCACGGAGCGGACGGTGTCGAGCCACTGGAGCGGACCGTCGGCGCTGATCAGCAGCATGTCGAGGAGCCCGTCGTCGACGAGGGCGTCGGGCAGCAGTCGGATACCGCCCTGCAACATGCCGCAGTTTCCGATCAGGAGGGTGTGCCCACGCAGCTCCTGCGGCTCACCGTCGTCCAGCTGCAGCGTGATGTCGGTCATCTCCGTGCCGGCGAGTGCCCGGCCCATCGCCTCGACGTACGCGAGCCATCCCGCGCGGTCCTTGAGGTCGTCATTGGTCTCCACCAGCATCTGGGCATCGACGCCGAAGCCCACCATGACCGAGAACGCGTGCTCCTCCCCGTCGATCTCGACCCATCCGAGGTCGATGTTCCGCGGCTCGCTGTCGCGGACGTGCTCCAGCGCGGGAAGGACGCCCTCCAGGGGGATACCGAGGTTGCGGGCCAGGAGGTTGCCGGTGCCCTGCGGCACGATGCCGAGGGCGACCCCGGTCTCCGCGAGGGCCTCCGCGACCGCTCGGATGGTCCCGTCTCCGCCCACCGCGATGACCGGGTCGCAGCCCTCCGCGACCGCCTCCGCCGCCATGCCACGGCCCGCGTCCTCCGGGGTGGTCTCCCACCAGCGGACCTCCGCGTCGTCGCCGAACGCGAGCCGGACGGCCTCCTCGAGAACCGCCCTGTCCGACTTCGTGGGGTTCCAGATCACTGCCAGAGGAGAAGACGTCATGCGCTCAGCCTGGGCGACCGGAGCCGTTCCCGCAACTCGGTTGACAGTCACCCGTAGAACAGGTGCTCGAAGGTCCGCCGAGCCCGGCGCGTGACACCCAGGTAGTCCTCCTCGAGCTGCGTGGCCGCGCGGTTCGGGTAGCCCAGCAGCCGCGCCAGCGCGTCGAGCTGCCGGCGGTCGGCCGGGAGCACGTCGCTGGTCTGTCCGGTGAGCAGGGTGATGGCCGACCGGAGCCGGCTCGACAGCAGCCAGGCGGCCCGCAGACGCTCCGCGTCCTCCTCCTCCACGAGCCCGGCAGCGACCGCCGCGTCCAGCGCCCGCAGTGTCGAGGTGGTGCGGAGTCCCGGCACCTGCGCCGCATGCTGCAGCTGCAGCAGCTGCACGAGCCACTCCACGTCGCTCAGGGTTCCCGGTCCGAGCTTGAGGTGCCGCCGCGGATCCGTGCCCTGCGGCAGCCGCTCCCCCTCGACCCGCGCCTTGATGCGCTTGATCTCCCTCAGCCCCTGGAGGTCGACCGTGTCGGGGTAGCGGATCGAATCGGCGAGCTCCGTGAACCGCGCGATCAGCTTGACGCTCCCCGCGACGCCCTGCGCGCGCAGCAGCGCCTGCGCCTCCCACGACAGGGACCAGCGACGGTAGTACGCCGTGTACGCGTCGAACGAGCGCACCAGCGGACCGTTGCGCCCCTCCGGACGCAGTCCGGCGTCGAGCTCCAGCGGCAGCCGGTGGTCGGTGAGGTGCTCGCGCAGACCCGCCACGATCTTCGTGGCGAGCTTCTCGGCGCGCTGCGGATCCACGCCGTTCGCGTCGTACACGTACAGCACGTCCGCGTCGGAGCCGAACCCGAGCTCGCCACCGCCGAACCGGCCCATCGCGATCACGGCGAAGTCGAGCGCCGCGTCCTCCGGCGGCACGACCTCACGCATCACCGCGCGCAGCCCGGCCTGGATCGTCGCGGCGGTGATGTCGGTGAGGGCCGTCGCCACCTCCTCGATCGTGAGCACGTCGAGCACCGCGCCCATGGCCGTGCGCAGCAGCTCGCGCCGCCGCAGGGCCCTGACCGCTCGCAGCGCGTCCGCGACCGTCTCGTGCCGCGTCTGGATCGCCCGCGCCTCCTCGTCCAGCGCCTCCGCGCCACGTGGTCGCAGGCGCTCCGTGCTGTCGAGCCAGGCCACGGACTCCGGGATCCACTCGAGCAGCTCCCCGATGTAGCGCGACGACGACAGCAGCCGCGTGAGGCTCTCGGCCGCGCCGGAGGAATCCCGCAGCATCCGCAGGAACCACGAGGTGTCGCCCAGCCGCTCGCTGATGCGACGGAACGCCAGGAGCGCGTAGTCCGGGTCGCTGCCGTCGGCGAACCAGCGCACCATGATCGGCATCAGGTGCCGCTGGATCGTGGCCTTGCGGCTCAACCCTCGCGTCAGGGCACCGATGTGGCGCAGCGCCCCGGCCGGGTCGCGGAACCCGATCGCCGCGAGCCGGTCGTGCGCCTGCTCCAGCGACAGCGTGCGCTCCTCCTCCGGCAGACCGGCGACCGCGCTCAGCAGCGGGCGGTAGAACAGGCGCGTGTGGATCTCGCGCACCTCGCGGCGCACGGCCTCCCAGCGCGCCCAGATGGCGTCGCCGCTGTCGGCCAGTCCGGTCGCGCGGGCGAGGAACCGTCGTCCGGCCGGCGTGCGGGGCATCAGGTGCGTGCGGGAGAGCTCGCGCAGCTGCAGCCGGTGCTCCATGAGCCGCAGCACGCGGTAGTCGGCGGCGAAGGTCGCCGCGTCCGCACGGCCGATGTACCCGCCGTCGACGAGGGCGTCGAGGCTCTCCAGCGTGCCGCGGGTGCGCAGCGTCTCGTCGGTCAGCCCGTGCACGAGCTGCAGGAGCTGCACCGTGAACTCGATGTCGCGCAGACCGCCCGCGCCGAGCTTGAGCTGGTACGGCGCGTCCTCCGGATCGATGTGCTCCATGACCCGTTCGCGCATGCGCTGCACGTTCTCGACGAACTCCTCGCGCGCGGCGCTCGACCACACGAGGGGCTGCACGGCCGCGATGTACTCCGCGCCCAGCACGGGGTCTCCCGCGAGCGGCCGTGCCTTCAGCAGCGCCTGGAACTCCCACCCCTTCGCCCAGCGGTCGTAGTAGGCGGCGTGCGAGGCGAGCGAGCGCACCAGCGCCCCCTGCTTGCCCTCGGGCCGCAGCGCCGCATCGACCTCCCACAGGGGCGGCTCGACCTCGATCGCGCTGAGGGCACGCATCGTCTCGCGCGCCAGTCGCGTCGCGATGTCGATGGCCCGCGCCTCCGACACGACCGCGTCATCGGCGGTTCCCGCGACGAAGATGACGTCGACGTCGCTGACGTAGTTCAGCTCCCGCGCGCCGGCCTTGCCCATGCCGATGATCGCGAGCCGGGTCGCGGCGAGCTCGTCGTGGCCGGTGCTCGCGCGCAGCCGCGCCCGCGCTACCGCCAGCGCCGCCTCCAGCGCCGCACCGGCGAGGTCGGCCAGCGCCGCGGCGACCGCGGGCACCGCGTCCTCCGGGCGCTCGTGCGCGAGGTCGAACGCGGCGATCGCGGCGAGCTCACGCCGATACGCCACGCGCACCGCCACCACCGCGTCGTCGTCGCCCGCCGCCGCGACACCGTCGCTGGCGTCCACGGCGGCGAGGAGGCGGCTGCGCAGCGCGTCGGCCGATGGCAGCGCCGACACGGGCTCACCGAGCACGGAGAGCTGTGCGGGGTGGCGCAGGAAGAACTCGGCGAGCCCGGTCGAGGCGCCGAACACCCGCCACACCGTGCGGCGCGTCTCCGCATCGTCGACGAGCGGCCGCACCGCCTCCGGGTCACGGCGCGCCACCCGGAGCAGACCGCGCACCGCGGCATCCGGGTCTGCGGCGCCCATGCCGTCGAGCAGCCCCGCACGGGGTCGGTCCAGCAACGACTCCAGCTCTGCCAGCGACGCGGCGGCCTCGGACAGCTCGGAGAAACCGATCCGTGCGAGCGCGGAGAGCGAGACGGAGGCGTCGGGTCGGGCCATGCCGCGCCTCAGAGGAGCTCGAGGTTGTTCTTCAGCTCCAGCGGCGTGACCTGGCCGCGGTACGCCTCCCACTCCTTGCGCTTATTGAGCAGCACGTAGTTGAACACCTGCTCGCCCAGCGTCTCGGCCACGAGCTCGGACTCCTCCATGTACTCCAGCGCGTGGTCGAGGCTCGCGGGCAGGGCGGAGTAGCCCAGCGCACGGCGCTCGGCGTCGCTCAGCGCCCACACGTTGTCCTCGGCCTCCGGCGGCAGCTCATACCCCTCCTCGATGCCCTTGAGGCCTGCGGCGAGCATGAGCGCGTAAGCCAGGTAGGGGTTCGCGGCCGAGTCGAGCGCGCGGTACTCCACGCGCGACGACTGCCCCTTGTTCGGCTTGTACATCGGCACCCGGACGAGCGCCGAACGGTTGTTGTGACCCCACGTGATGAAGCTGGGGGCCTCGTCGCCGCCCCACAGCCGCTTGTACGAGTTGACGAACTGGTTGGTCACGGCGGAGATCTCGTTCGCGTGCCGCAGGAGCCCGGCGATGAAGTGACGGCCCGTCTTGGACAGCTGGTACTTCGCCCCCTCCTCGTAGAACGCGTTCTGATCGCCCTCGAACAGCGACATGTGCGTGTGCATGCCGCTGCCGGGCTGACCGCTGAGCGGCTTCGGCATGAACGTGGCGTACACGCCCTGCTCGATGGCCACCTCCTTGATCACGGTGCGGAACGTCATGACGTTGTCGGCCGTGGTGAGGGCGTCGGCGTAGCGCAGGTCGATCTCGTTCTGACCGGGACCGCCCTCGTGGTGGCTGAACTCCACCGAGATGCCGAGGTCTTCGAGCATGCGCACCGAGCGGCGCCGGAAGTCATGGGCCGTACCGCCCGGCACGTTGTCGAAGTACCCGGCGGAGTCGACCGGGACCGGACCCTCGGGCCCGAACGACGAGGACTTGAGCAGGTAGAACTCGATCTCCGGGTGCGTGTAGAACGTGAAGCCCGCGTCAGCGGCCTTCGCGAGCGCGCGCTTGAGCACGTGACGCGGATCCGCCACCGCCGGCTGCCCGTCCGGGGTGGTGAGGTCGCAGAACATGCGCGCCGTCGGGTCGATCTCCCCGCGCCACGGCAGCGTCTGGAACGTGGTCGGGTCGGGCTGCGCCAGCAGATCGGACTCGTACGTGCGGGTGAGGCCCTCGATGGCCGAGCCGTCGAAGCCGATGCCCTCCGCGAACGCCCCCTCGACCTCGGCCGGCGCGATCGCGACCGACTTCAGCGTGCCGATCACGTCGGTGAACCACAGCCGCACGAACTTGACGCCGCGCTCCTCGATCGTGCGAAGCACGAAGTCCCTCTGCTTGTCCATGGCTACTCTGCGCCCTGGCCCTTCGCGTCGGAGCCGAAGCCGCTCGACGGCTTCGCGTCCCAGCCCTGCTCCGCGGCCTCCTCCTCGGCCCAGGCACGCGACCGCTCCTGGAGGACCTCGGGCGCACGACGCGCCTCGGCCTCGGTGTCGAAGGGGCCGACGCGGTCGATCGAGGGCGACAGCATGCCGAACTCGACCTCGCCCGTGGCGGAGTTGTACCAGTACTTGTGATCGCCGTCGGTCATGGCTTCTCCTTCTTCCCGCGAGTCGTTCGGGTGATGTCATCGATCCTACTGGCGCACACAGCGGTCGCTAAGCTATCGGCCATGGCAAAAGCGATCGGCGTCGACATCGGCGGCACGGGTATCAAAGCGGGAATCGTCGACCTCGAACACGGCACCATGGCCTCGGATCGGGTACGCGTGCCCACCCCGGAGGGTGCGGCGCCGGAGGACGTGCTCCTCGCCGTGCAGACCGTGCTCAAGACCCTCGACGTGCACGAGTCGACGCTCCCCCTCGGCGTGGCCTTCCCGGCGATCGTCAAGCGCGGCAAGACCCTGTCCGCCGCCAACGTGTCGAAGAAGTGGATCGACTTCGACGCGGAGCGGTTCTTCCGCGACGGGCTCGGCCGCAACATCGTGTTCGTGAACGACGCCGACGCGGCGGGTGTGGCCGAGGCTCGCCACGGTGCCGCCCGCGACGTGATCGGCTTCACGCTGCTCACCACTCTCGGAACCGGGATCGGCTCGGCCTTCCTCTACGACGGCGTGCTGCTGCCCAACACCGAGCTCGGTCACCTCAACTTCCGCGGCTTCGAGTCGGTGGAGACCTGGGCGGCCACCTCCGCCCGCGAGCGCGAAGGCCTCAGCTGGGCCGAGTGGGCGGAGCGGCTGCAGGAGTTCTACTCCCACATCGAGTTCATCTTCAGCCCCGACCTCTTCGTGGTCGGCGGCGGGGTGTCGAAGAACGCGGGCGACTTCCTCCCGCTGCTCGACCTCAAGACCCCGATCGTCCCGGCGATCCACCGCAACAACTCGGGCATCATCGGCGCCGCGTCACTCGCCGGCGACTGACACCAGCGACACGTGGAAGGCCCCGCAGAGCATCTGCGGGGCCTTTCCTCGTGGGGCGAATGGGCCGGCCTGTACGCCGGGTTCTGTTCCGGGGTTCTTCGCCCCTTCGACGGCCATCTCTCTCGGCGACACGTTGCCGTGCCGCTCCAGCGGTCTACCCGAGGACTCGGCGGGCCGCGTCAACATCCTCTGTCTGACCTTGCTCCGGGCGAGGTTTACCTGGCGGGCCGTGTCACCACGGCCCCCGGTGGTCTCTTACACCACCCTTTCACCCTTACCCGCGATCCGAGGATCACGGGCGGTCTGCTCTCTGTGGCACTTTCTCGCGGATCACTCCGGGTGGGTGTTACCCACCGCCCTGCCCTGTGGAGCCCGGACGTTCCTCGGTGCGGTCACCCGCCACGCGACCGTCCAGCCGACCCATTCGCCCCTCCAGTCTACGGCGCTCACTTCTCCGCGGAATCCGCGATGCGCAGGTCGAGCGGCACCTCGATCGGGAACGTGCCGAACAGGCGGGTCGTCGCGACCTCCGCTGCCTCCCGTACCGCCGCCGCGGCGGCCTCGGCGTGCTCGCGCGGGGTATGCACGATGATCTCGTCGTGCAGGAAGAAAGCCAGATGCGGCTCGCGGGCGAACGGGCCGGAGGCCTCGGCGGCCCCGAACACGGGCGGCAGCTGCTGCAGCCGGTGTCGGATCTCGGCGAGCCAGATGAGCGACCACTCGGCCGCCGTGCCCTGCACCACGAAGTTGCGGGTGAAGCGTCCCCAGTCCCGGGCTCGCCGACGAGCGAGGGCCACCACGGCGGGATCGGCCTCCGCGGCCGTCGCATCCGACTGCAACCGCATCCACTCGTCCGACGGCCGCGGCGACGACCGGCCCAGCCACGTCGAGACGATCCCGCCGTCCTCGCCCGTGCGCGCCGCCTCGTCGACGAGGGCCATGGCGCGCGGGTAGACGCGGCGCAACCGTGGCACCAGACGGCCGCTGTCGCCGCTCGTCGCGCCGTACATGGCCCCGAGCACCGCATACTTCCCCTCTTCACGGGTCGCGACCGCGCCCGACGCCACGACACCCGCGTAGAGGTCGCCACCGCGCGCCGCCTCGGCCATCGCCTCATCCGCCGCCATGGCCGCCAGCATCCGCGGCTCCAGCTGCGCGACATCCGCGACCACCAGCGTCCATCCGGGGTCGGCCCGCACGGCGGGTCGCAGGTTCCGCGGCAGCTGCAGCGCTCCCCCGCCGGCCGAGGCCCAGCGCCCCGTGACCACGCCACCGGGGATGTAGACCGGACGGAACCGCCCCTCGTGCACCCACTCGGACAGCCACGTCCACCCGTTCGCGCTCAGCAGCCGGGACAGCTTCTTGTACGCCAGCAGCGGTTCGACGACGGGATGTTCCTGCGTCGACAGCTCCCACTTGCTCGTGGACTCGACCTGCACTCCGACGCGATGCAGGGCGCGCAGCAGCTTGGGCTGGCTGTCCAGGTGGAGAGTCGCATCGCCGAGGAGCGCTCGCACCTCGTCCGCACGCTCCACCATGTGCCGGGGAAGACCGCCGCCCGCGGGCCGGGCGCCGAGGGCCTCGGTGAGGATCGCGTCGTGCACCTCGGTGTTCCAGGGCAACCCGGCGGCGCGCATCTCCTCGGCGATCAGGCCACCTGCGGACTCGGCGGCGCACAGGAGCGTCAGCCGACCGTCCCGCGCGGCGGCGATCACCCGGCGTTGCGCGCGGTACTGCTCCAGGGCCGCGACGACCGCCGGCTCCCCCGATTCCTCGTCGAACACGTCGAACAGGGAGGGCGTCGCGTCCGCGGGCTGCCGCGGCTCCCAGGCGGCAGACGGAGGCAGCGGCGCGGGCACCGTCGCGGTGTCCCGCAGGATCGCATGGCACAGGACCAGGTCGTGACTGCGGCCGATGCGGACTCCCTCCCGCAGCAGCAGTGCGTACACCTCGGCGGCCGAGCGCAGGATCCACCGGGGGCCGTCCTCCGCCTCCGTCGCGGCGACCCAGGACGCGAGTTCGCCCGCGGGCACGAGCGTCCGACCGCTCTCCCGGTCGTGCTCGTCGAGCTCGACCGCCGCGTACTCGGCCGCCCCGAGCGCGATCAGGGCGATGCGGCGCTCCGTGCCCGACGCCGGCACCGTCATCGGCGGTGCACGACGGATGCGCTCACGAGAGCCCCGACTCCTCGGTGCGGACGAGGATGCAGCCGCACTCGGGGCAGGAGACCACGGCGTCCTCCGGGGCTCGGCGGATCTCGTTGAGGTCGGTGCCAGGGAGCATCATGCGGCAGCCCTCGCAGGTGCCGCGGGTGAGGAGCGCCGCCCCCGCGCTGTTCTGCGCGCGGCGGTCGTACTCCGCCAGCAGCGGGGCGGGGATCGAGCCGGCGACGGCCTCCCGGTCACGCGTCAGCTGAGCGCCGAGCTCGGTGGCCGCCGCCACGTCGGCCTTCGCCTGCGCGGTCAGGGCCGTGCCCTCGGTCGTGGTCGTGTCGAGCAGCGCCTGCTGAGCGGCGACGGCGGCATCGGCCTCTTCCACGCGCCCCATCACGTCGAGCTCCGCGTCTTCCAGGTCGCTCAGGCGCTTGGCCAGGCTGGCGAGCTCGTGCTCGAGCGCCTGCGCCTCCTTCGCGTTGGTCGCCGCCGCCAGACGCGCGGTGTCGCGGTCACGACGCTGTTCGGCCAGGGACACGTCGGACTCCAGCCGCGCGAGCTCGGCCCGCGCATCGTCCCGCGCGCCGGTAAGAACCGTGAGCTCGCGGAGCTGCTCCTGGCGGACGGCGACGAGCTCGGTGATCCGCGCCGCCTGACTCGGCTGGGTGCGGGCGCGCTCGGCCTGCGCGATGCGCCGGTCGAGGTCCGCGATGTCGAGCAGGGTGCGCTGGTTCTCCGGGGTGGCGTTCACGCTCTCAAATCTAGTCGGTCGGCCGTCGTCCGGGCCTCAGCCGATGACGCCGTCGACGTAGAGCCACGTCCGGCCCTCGCGGACGAATCGGCTGCGCTCGCGCAGGGAGCCGCGCTCGGCGCCGTGCCGCCAGAACGCCTCGAACTCCACGACGCCGTAGCGGTCGAACGGTCCCCCGGCCACGCGGTCGACGATCAGCAGCCGACGCCATTCCAGACCCCGGTCGAACTCGACGTCGCGGGGCCGCGTGCTCGGATGCCAGGTGCGCAGCAGGTACGCGGCGTCCGCCCGGGAGAAAGCGGTGTAGCGGGAGCGCATGAGTCGTTCAGCGGTCGGAGCGGACGCACCTCCGAGAAGGGGCGCGCAGCACTCGTCGAACGGGTTGCCGGAGCCGCAGGGGCAGCGTGCGGACGACATCACGAGAGCGCGACGATCAGGGTCATGCCTGCCAGCATCACGCACACCGGGGTCATGGTCCACCGTTCCGCGGGACTCCGCGAGATCGCGTTGAGCAGGATCCCGATCACGAAGTACGCGAACAGCACCCAGCACGACACGACGACGACGGGCAGCTCACCCCCGGCGATGACTCCCGCACGGCTCAGCAGCAGTGCGGCGAACCCGGCGTAGAGGACGACCGAGACGATGCTGCCGACGCGGAGCCGCACGGGCAGAACGCGGTGCGCACCGCCCCAGGCGAAGCGGCCGAGCGGCGCGCCGAAGATGAGGGCGACCTGGAACAGCGTCAGAGCCGCGAGAAGGACGAGGGCGCCCGTCAGAGCGACGGCGAGCATGCGGAGACCTCCAGGGTGTCGGGAGTCATGCGGACAGGTCGAGATCGTCGAGCCAGGAGAGCGCGAGCCCGTGCGAGCGGAGACCGTAGTCGAGGGTCGCGCGACGGAAGCGGTACAGCTCGCGCACGGCCTCAGGCACGTCGGTCGCATCGAGCTCCTCCGCCAGGGCGGCGAGCCGGGACTGGTCCTCCGCGATCCGTGTGCGGATGACCTCGACGCACAGCGGACGCTCCGCGGGCGGGAGGTGTCCCAGGAGGTGGATCCGCGCGAGCATCACGGGCTCGGGGTCGGATCCGGTGAGCGGCGACGTCATCCACGTGTGCCAGGACCGACGCCCCTCCGCCGTCACGCGGTACAGCTTCCTTCCCCGACCGTTCGCGGCCGCCTCGTCCACGCGTGCCCAGCCCTGCGACTCGAGCTGACGGAGGGCGCGCTGGATGCTTCCGAAGCTCGCGGCGTAGAAGAGCGAGATCCCGGCGCGGAACCGCTTGTGCACGTCGTAGAGCGTGAGCGGAGCGTCCAGAAGGATCCCGAGGATGAGGAACTGCATGCTCCAGATATACCTCTTAGGGATATTGCGGACAAGGCCTACGCTGAACACAAGCCACCGAAGGAGCATCGATGCCCGCCATCCCCACCGTCACCGCCCACAACGGCTTCACCCTTCCCGCGATCGGGCTGGGCACCTATCGCCTCGACGGCGATGCGGGAGCCGACGCCGTCGCCGCGGCCATCGGCGCGGGCTACCGCCTCATCGACACGGCCTTCAACTACGAGAACGAGGGGTCCGTCGGGCGCGGTGTCGCCGCCGCCGACGTCGACCGCGCCGAGATCATCGTCACCACCAAGCTGCCCGGCCGACACCACCCCGCGGACCGGGCGCGGATCAGCATCGAGGAGAGCCGCTCCCGGCTCGGGCTCGATGCGACCGATCTCCATCTGATCCACTGGCCGAACCCGCACCAGGACGAGTACGTCCCCGCATGGACGGCGCTCGTCGAGGCCCAGTCCCGCGGCGTCGTGCGGCAGATCGGCGTGTCGAACTTCCTGCCGGAGCACCTGGAGCGCATCGAGAGGGAGACCGGCGTCCGCCCCGTGGTCAACCAGATCGAGGTGCACCCGTACTTCCCCCAGGAGGAGCAGCTCGCCCACCACCGCGCCCAGGGGATCATCACCGAGGCGTGGAGTCCGATCGGCCGGGCGAAGGCGCTGCTCGACGAGCCCGTGATCAGGGAGGTCGCCGCCGCACACGACATCGCACCGGCGCAGGCGGTGCTGGCCTGGCACGTCGCCCGGGGGACCGTGGCGATCCCCAAGGCCTCGTCGCTCGCTCACCAGCTCGACAACCTCGCCGCGGCGGAGATCGTGCTCGACGACGCCGAGGTGGCCGCGATCACCGCACTCGGTCGCCCGGACGGACGGCTCTTCGACGCGGACCCCGCCGTCCACGAGGAGTCCTGACCGCGGGAGCGCTCAGACGGTCTGCGTCCCCAGCACCCGCAGGAACTCCAGCTTGCCGGCCGCCTCGCTCCCCCGCGGCGCGGTCAGCACGATCAGCGCCTGCGACTCGTCCTCCGTGAACAGCGCCTGGCAGTCGACCTCGATCTCGCCGAGCTCCGGGTGCACCATCACCTTGTGCTGCTCGAAGCGACGGCTCACCTCGTGCGCCTCCCACAACCGCACGAACTCGTCGCTCATGGCCGAGAGGGCCGTGACCATCTCGCAGGCGCGGGAGCGCGCACCGGGGACCGCGTGCGCGGCCCTGAGCGTCGCCACGAGAGACCGCGACTGCCGCACGTGATCGACCTCCCGATAGCGGAGGCGCTCCGTCTCCGGGGAGGCGAACCAGCGGTAGATCCCGCTGCGATCCATCCCGGTCAGGCTTCCCGCATCGCCGATCAGCGCCCGGGAGGCGTCGTTCTGCACGAGCACCTCGTCGAGCACCGACACCACGAACGCCGGCGTGTCGTGCAGCCGGTCCAGCACCCGGAGGATCCCCGGCCGCACGTAGTCGGTCGCCGTGACGCGATCCGGGGCGCTGTGGCCGCTCAACCGGAACAGGTAGTCGCGCTCGTCCTCGGTCAGCCGCAGCGCCCTGGCGAGCGAGCCGAGGATCTGCACGCTCGGCTGTGGTCCCCTCCGCTGCTCCAGGCGTGCGTAGTAGTCCGTCGACATCGTGGCCAGCTGGGCCACCTCCTCGCGCCGCAGACCGGCGGTTCGGCGGCGCGCTCCCGCGGGCAGCCCCACGTCGGCGGGCGTCAACGCCTCCCGGCGGCGCAGCAGGAAGTCGGCCAGCGCATCACGATCCATTCCTGAAGTATCCCCCTGCCGCGGCACCCGAACCAGGGATCGGCGGTCCCTGGACGATCCCTCTCTGGAGCGTCCAGCCGCAGCCGTCGACGCTGGAACCATGGACATCACCGGAAACACCATCTTCATCCCCGGCGCGACCAGCGGCATCGGCCTCGCGCTGGCCCTCCGACTCCACGAACGCGGGAACACCGTGATCGTCGGCGGGCGGCGCGCCGACCGGCTCACCGCGATCGCCGACGCACACCCCGGCATCCACACCGTGCAGATCGACGCCGCGGACGCCGACAGCATCCAGGCAGCCGCCCGCACCGTCCTCGCCGAGCATCCGGCGCTGAACGTGCTCGTCACCATGGCGGGCATCATGCGCGCCGAGGACTGGCGCTCACCCGACGGCTTCCTCGCGACCGCCGAGGAGATCGTGACCACCAACGTCCTCGGGCCGATCCGTCTGATCGCCGCGTTCGTCGAGCACCTCCGCACGCAGCCCGCCGCGACGATCATGACCGTGACGTCCGGGCTCGCGTTCGTCCCGCTCAAGGCGACGCCGACCTACAACGCCAGCAAGGCTGCGATCCATATGCTCAGCGAATCCCTCCGCCTGCAGTTCGCCGGCACGAGCATCTCCGTCGTCGAGCTGGAGCCGCCGGCGGTTCGCACCGCTCTCATGCCCGGGCAGGAGCAGGACGAGTCGGCGATGCCTCTCGACGAGTTCGCCGACGAGGTCATGGCGCTCATCGAGACCGACCCGGAGGCGCCCGAGGTGCAGGTCGAGCGCGTCAAGTTCCTGCGCCACGCCGAGGCGAGGGGGGACTACGCCCGCGTCGTCGCCGCGCTCAACAGCACCGATCGTCACGCCCGCTGAGGCCGGGGCGGTGCCCGCGCACCGCCCCCAGTTCACGCCTGCAGGGACCCCGCGACCGCGGTGAGAGCATCGGCCGACTGCCGCAGCTGCTCCAGCTCGCGCTCCGAGAAGGAGGTGGCGCGGATCGGCTCGGCCCCGGCGGCGCTCACGATCGACGGTACCGACAGGGCGACGCCGTCCAGGCCGTGGAAGTCGCGCAGCACCGTGCTCACCGGCATCACGGCGTGCTCGTCGCGGAGGATGGCCTCCACGATCCGCGCGCTCGACAGCCCGATCGCGTAGTTGGTCGCCCCCTTGCCGCGGATCACCTTGTACGCGGCGTCGCGCACCTCCACCGCGATCTCGTCCAGCTCCTCCAGCGTGAACCGCGGGTGTCCTGGCGTCTCCCACTCCAGGATCGGCACCGTGCCGATCGTGGCGCGGGACCACAGGGGGAACTCCGTGTCCCCGTGCTCGCCGATGATGTGCGCGTGCACGCTCGCAGTCGACACTCCCGCCCGCTCGGCGAGCTTCCATCGCAGACGCGACGTATCGAGCACCGTGCCGGAGGCGAAGATCCGCTCCGGCGGCAGCCCCGTCTCCTGCTGAGCGATCACGGTGAGCACGTCGCACGGGTTCGTGACGATGACGTACACCGCGTTCGGTGCGACGGCGAGCAGGTCGGGCATCATGCGCCGGATGATGCCCGCGTTCACCCCGGCCAGCTCGGTGCGGGTCTGCCCCGGGTTCTGCTTGGCCCCGGCGGTGATGACCACCACGTGCGAGCCGGCCGCGACCGAGATGTCGCTGCCGCCGACGATCGCGCTCGACCCGGTGAACTGGGTCCCGTGGGCGAGGTCGAGCACCTCGGCCTCGACCTTCTCGGTGGCGATGTCATAGAGCGCGACGTGACGGGCGGAGCCGCGGATCAGTGCGGCGTACGCGACGCTGGAGCCGACGCTCCCCGCACCCACGACCGTGAGCTTCGAGTTCTCGATGATCTCCATGCGCCCATACTGACAGCGGGCTCGTCGCTCCGGGAGGGGGCGAGCCGTGCGAAAGCGCGCAGGTCAGACCGCCGCGGCCACCGCATCCGCCGCGGTCCGGTGGGTGAACCGGAACCCCGAGCGCTCGAGCACCTCCGGGCGCACATCGGCATCCGGCAGCAGGAGCGAGTCGGCCGCGTCCCCGAGCGTCAGGCGCAGCGCCCACCGGGGAGCGCGAAGCCAGTACGGGCGATGCATCCGCGCGGCAAGGGCGCGTCCGGTGTCGTTCATGGTGGCGGGCGTCGGACCCGCGAGGTTCACCGGACCGGTGAGCTTCGCGTCGAGCGTGTGCCGGATCGCCCGCACCTCGTCCTCGAGCGAGATCCAGGGCCACGTCTGCGTGCCAGGGCCCAGCGGTCCCGCGACCCCGAGCCGGGTGAGCAGCACCAGCGGCCGCAGGACGCCGCGGCGATGGATCACGGGGGCAGTGCGCAGCAGCGCGACCCGGGTGAGGTCCTCCACCCGTCTGGCCTCGGCCTCCCATCGCACGCAGAGGTCGGCGAGGAACGTGTCGCCCGGCCGCGAGTCCTCCGTGAGGGTCTCCCCCGGCGCGGAGCCGTAGTAGCCCACGGCCGACGCGGAGACCAGCGCCGGAGCGTCGGAGCCGAGCGAGCGCAGCGCCGTCGTGAGGGTGTGCGTCGCATCGAGCCGGGACTCCACCAGCTCCCGGCGGTACCGCAGCGTCCACGGGAGCCGGCCGACGCTGGCACCGCCCAGGGCCACGACCGCCTCCGCACCCGCGAGCACGTCGGGGTTGAGGGAGCTCACACCGGGCATCCACTGATGCTCGCCGTCCTCCCGGGGCGGGTGACGCACGAGCGTGTCGACCTCGATCCCGTCCCCGCGCAGCGAGGCCGCGAGGGCGGAGCCGATCAGGCCGGATGCCCCGCTGATGACGATGCGTCGCGCCATGGTCGCTCCCCCGGTCTCCTCGAGACGGTGGGCCCTGCCGGGATCGAACCGACGACATCCACGGTGGAGTCCCCACGGTTGGCACCCATCGTAGACCTCTTCGGCGAACGGGCTGCGTCCTGATGTACATGGCGTCGACGTGCACTCA